>DATAHF010000231.1:0-2481 GCA_036263315.1 Burkholderiales bacterium | reverse complement strand
GCCGGCGTGATCGGGGCCGAGCGGCTCAAGCGCGCGGCGCCCGACGGCTACACGATCGGCGCGCTGAACGACAGCATCCTCACCATGATCCCGAACATCCGGCACGTGAACTACGACCCGGTGAAGGACTACGTGCCGGTGGGCGTGGTGGCGGGGATCACCTGGGTCCTCGTGGTGAGCAATAACGTGCCCGCGAAGTCGGTGAAGGAATTCATCGCTCTCGCGAAGAGCCAGCCGGGCAGGATCGACTATTCGTCGGGCGGGCAAGGCAGCCCGCAGCACGTCGCCATGGAAGCGTTCAAGGCCGCCACCGGCGTCTATCTCACCCACATCCCGTACCGCGGCGCCACGCAGGCGGCGCTCGACATCATCCCCAACCAGGTGCAGGCGCATTTCAGCGCGGTGTCGATCGTGCTGCCGCACATCAAGGCGGGCCGCATGCGGGCGCTTGCCGTGCCGAGCGAGAAACGCTCGCCGCTCCTTCCCGAAGTGCCGACCATGGCGGAGGCCGGCGTCCCGGGCTTCGAATGGCGCACTTGGGCATCGCTGGTGGTGCCGGTCGGCACGCCGAAGCCGGTCGTCGACCGCCTGCACGCGGAGCTGGAAAAGGCGCTCGCCTCGCCCGACGTGCGCGAAAAGCTGATCGCGCAGGGCCTGGAGCCCATCGGCGGCGCGCCGGAGCAGGTGACGCAGTGGACCCAGGCGGGCCTCCAGCGCATGGCCGCCATAGTGAAGCGCGCCGGGATCAGGGCCGAGTAAGCTTCTCGATCCCGAGGCGCTCGGCGAGCTCGTCCAGCGTCTTCAGAAGAGCCGGCGCGACCGGCACCCCGCTCTTCGAGCGCTCGAGGAACTTGAGCCGGCTTTGCTCGCCGGGCAGCCAGATGCGATCGAAGCCGCGCATCTTCTTGGAGCCGCGGATGTCTCGTGCGAGCGCATCCACGCGGCGCTTGAACTGCGCCGCGTCTCCGAACGCGGCGACATCGATCGCGAGGATCGCCTGCCCCGTATTCGTGGGCGTGGCGTCGTCCGCGTTGAAGTCGACCACGTCGCGCCCCATCGCGGCGCCGTTGAGCGTGCCGGCAAGCAGCCCGAACACGAGCGCGAGGCCGTAGCCCTTGTAGCCTCCGATGGGCAGAAGGAACCCCTCGTTCGCGCGCTTCGGATCCGTGAGCGGCTGGCCGTCGCGATCCACCATCCAGCCCTCGGGCATCGTCTCGCCGCGCTGCGCCTTGGTCTTGACCTTGCCGTACGCCGCGACGGTCGTCGCCATGTCGAGGACGATGGGCGGCTCCTCGCCCGCGGGCACCGCCACCGCGATCGGGTTCGTAGAGAGCAGCATCTCGATGCCGCCCCACGGCGGCAGGTGATTGGCGTTGCCGACCGCGAGGTAGAGGCCGACCATGTCGCTGGCGAGCGGCATGCGCGCATAGAGCGAGGCCGGTCCCGCATGGTTGCCGCGCCGCACGCCGACCCACGCCGCGCCGGACGTGCGCGCCTTGGCGATCGCCGTGTCCGCGGCGAATTTCATGACGAGGTGGCCCATGCCGTTGTCCCCGTCCACCAGCGCCGAGCCGGATTTCTCCTGGACGATCCTTATTGCCGGGCGGAGATTGATGCCCCCGGCCTCGATGCGCCGGATGTACTGCGGCAGGCGGAAGACCCCGTGCCCGTCGGCGCCATGCAGGTCGGCCTCGGCCATGAGCGCGGCGACCTCGCGCGCATCGCGCTCCGGCATTCCGGCTTCATGGAACGCGGCGGCGATGAAGGCCCGCAGGCGCTCCGCGGAAACGCCGCTCATCCTTCGACCGGCAGGACCTTGATGGCGTACTCGTGCGTGAGCTTGCGCTTGAGCACCGGGTCCTCGAGCTCCATGATGAAGCGCTCGGCGGGCCGGATGCCGCCTTTCGCCGCGAAGGTGCCGCCGAACATCGCGTACCCGGGCTGCAGGCCGCCGTATCGCTGCATCAGGTCTTCGGGCGAGCGCATCGCGCTCACCTGCCCCTCCTGGTAGAGCACGCGCTTGCCGCCCTCCGGGATATAGGAGCGCAGGATGAGCTGCTCCCAGTGCGGCTTCACCTCGTCGTAGCGCCACGAGTCGCGGCCGACCGGCTTCGCGCAGAGCTGCTTCGAGAGCGACACATTGATCGTCTCCGCCTTGCGGTCGGTGTGGTCCGAGCCCACCGTGACGCGAAGCTCGGATTCCGTCTTCATGAGGACGAACTCCACCTCGCCGCTCGTGTCCGGACCGGACACCTGGATCTCGGTCGCGGTAGTGAGGAGGCTCGCGGCGACGCGGTAGAAGATCGGCGTCGTCATCGGCGGCTTGACGCCGAGCTCCTCGAGCTCCTTGATGTGCTTGCGCAGCGCCTGCTCGTCGCGCCCGGTCCAGCCGGCGATGACGAGCTCGCGGATTCCTAGCTCAGCCATGAGATCCCCGCAGCGCCGTGCTTGAAGTCTTTTTCGGCAATGGAAATTTCCTTG
>DATAHF010000230.1:0-6150 GCA_036263315.1 Burkholderiales bacterium | reverse complement strand
GATCTTCTGTGAATAGATTTCCAAAAGGCGAAACGGATCCTGTCCCCACGAGCGGACAAACTCCTGGTGCGCGGGATCGCAGATGAAGGCGATGCTCGTGTCGTCGAGCTGGATGTAGCGCGCGCCGGCCGCCACCAGCGCCTGCAGCTCCTGCCGATACGCGGCGACCAGGTCGTTCCAGAACGCATCCGGGTCCTTGGCATAGAAACCGATGTTGCCGCCGGTGTAGTAATGCACGCAGTTCGGCGCCGGCATCGTCACTTTCGGGGTTTGCTTCGTAGTGCTCTTGAGAAACTCGAAAGCGCGAACGACCGAGCTCGGGCGCCACTTGATCGGGCCGGTGACCCTGAGCTCCGAGAATCCCTGCGTGACGCCCTGCGCGTTGCGCCACTTCAGGCGCGCCGAGCCGGTGCGGTCCGCCTCGAAGCCTTCCCAGCCGAGGATGAGCTCGAGCCACCAGCTGCGCCGCCGGAACTCGCCGTCGGTGACCGAGCGCAGGCCGATGCGCTCCTGCATCGCGACCACTTCGCGGATGCAGTCGTCCTCGATCTTCCTCAGCGCTTCATCGTGGTGCGGCCCGAGGGCGCTCGTCGGCGTCTGCGGCCCGAGAAAACGCTCGCGCGCCTCCTTGAGGCGCTCCGGGCGCAGCAGGCTCCCGACCTGGTCGGCCCGAAACGGGATCTGCTCCTTGGAAGCAGGCGGCTGCGTCAATCGAGCTTGGCCCCCGAGGCCTTCACCTTCTTCGCGGCCAGCTCGCGATCCTGCTTGAGGAACGCGGCGAACTGCTCGGGCGTCTCGCCCACCGGCTCGAAGCCGAGGACGACCAGGCGCTCCTGCTTGAACTGCGGGTCGTTGACGATCTTCGCCGAGTCCGCGGCCATTTTGTTCAGCACTTCGCGCGGCGTCCCGGCGGGCGCGGCGAGCGCGAAGTAGAACGAGGCATCGAAGTTGGGAAAGCCGGCTTCGGCGAAGGTCGGGACGTCCGGGATGAGCGGGTGGCGCGCCTTGCCCGACTGCGCGAGCCCCTTCATCTTCCCGGTCTTGATGTACGGCGCGGCGCCGCCGATCACCGCGAACATGACGTCCAGGCGGTTCGTCATGATGTCCTGGAGGCCCTGCACCAGCCCCTTGTAGGGCACGTGCTGCATGTCGAGCCCATTCACCGTGTTGAACCAGGCCATGGCGAGGTGGTTCACCCCGCCCGCGCCCACCGAGCCGTAGTTGAGCTTGCCGGGGTTGGCCTTCGCGTTCTGCACCAGGCCCTTCACGTCGCTCGCGGGAAAGTCCGGGCGCGCGACCAGCATCAGGTTCGCGTTGACCCAGCGCGACACCGGCGCGAAATCCCTGGCCGGGTCGTAGGGCAGCCTCGAGTAGAGATACGGGTTGAGCGAATACACGGCGTCGGAGGCGAGCAGGAAGTTGTAGCCGTCGGCGGGCGACTTCGCCACGTCCTGTGCCGCGACGATCTCGTTCGCGCCCGGCTTGTTCTCGACGATGACCTGCTGGCCCCAGCCGTCGGTGAGCTTCTGCCCGATCGCGCGCACCAGCAGATCGGCGGGCCCGCCGGCGGTGTACGGCACGACGATGCGCACCGGCTTGGCGGGCCAGGTTTGCGCTTGCGCCCCGAGAGACGCGATGCACAGTAAGAACAGGAGTCCCTTTTTCATTTTGCCTCCGAGAAATCGACCAGCTTCGATTTGTATTCCGAGCGCGGCAGGCTCTGCGGCGCCACCATCCGCACTTCGGGCGTGAAAAGCAGCGTGCTGCGGATTTCCTTCGCGATGGCCTCGCCCACCGACGCCTCGCCTTCGACGAGCACGGGGAGCGGCGGTTCCTGCTTTACGCCGCGCGCCTTCGGGCGGATCTGCATCGCGCCGGTGACCTTGGGCTGGTAGCGCGCGACGATCTCGCGCACCGCGGACGGGAACACGTTCACGCCGCGCACGATGAGCATGTCGTCGGTGCGGCCGATGCAGCGCACCCGCATCGCGGCCCGGCCGCATTTGCACTTGCTCGTCCACACGCGCACATGGTCGCGGCTGCGAAAACGCAGGAGCGGCGCGGCTTCGCGCTTGAGGTGCGTGTAGACGAGCTCCCCGGTGGCGCCGTCCTTCATTTCGACTGGTTTTCCGGAATCGGGATCGATCAGCTCCACATGGATCCAGCCTTCGCCGGAAAAATGCATGCCGTCCTGCTCGGGGCACTCGCCCCAGAGCGAAGCTGCGATGTCGCCGATGCCCATGATCTCGTACACGCGCGCGCCCCACATCGCCTCGAGCTTGTGCCTGAAGCCCTCTTCGCCGCCGCCGGGCTCGCCACCCACGATGATGCGCTCGATGGCGTCGAGCGCGATGCCCTTCGCCGCGGCGACCTCGGCCACGTGCATGGCGTAGGACGGCGTGCACGCGAGCGTCTCGGGCTGGAGCCGCTGCACCGCGGTGAGCAGGCGCTCGGTGTTGCCGACGCCCACCGGAATATGCACCGCGCCGATCGCCTCGAACGCGGCGAGCGAGGCGCCTGCAACGAAAGGGCCCGCGCCATAGGTGGTGACCACGCGCTCGCCGGCCTTGAGCCCGTTCTTGGAGTAGGTGTCGCGCCCGATGGCGCGCCAGTCCTCGACGTCGCTCTTCGTGAGCGGGATGTAGAGCGGCACGCCGCTCGTCCCGCTGGTGGAGTAGATGCGCGCGGCCTCGCTGATGTCGATGGCGGCGTGCGCGCCGAGCGGCGGCCGCGCCGCCTGGCTCGCGCGCAGCTCGTCCTTCTCGGTGAAGGGCAGATCGGCGATGCGCTCGAGGCCGCCCACGGCGGCCGGCGAGCCGAAGCCCGCCGCGCTCAGCTTTTCCCTATAGAAAGGCGAGCGCTCGAGCAGGCGCTCGATCTGCGCGCGATAGGCACCGTCCAGGTCCACGCGCGCATGCTAGGGCAAAACCACTCTCAAGGATGCGAAACGGACAGGACGATTTTTCCGCGCGCGCCCTGGGTATGGAGCAGCTCGAGCGCCAGGCCGGCGTCGGCCAGCGGTAGGACGCGTCCCAACCGCGGCTGCAGCACGCCGGCGTCCACCAGCCGCGCCACCACCGCGAGCTGCGCGCCGTTCGGCCGCATCGCGCAGTTCGAGACCAGGATGCCGCCTTTGCGCACCATCTCGGGCAGCCCGTCCACCGAGCCGCCCACGACGTCGATGATGGCGTCCATCTCGTCGCCCGGATGCTCGAGCACCTGGGCGCCCTTCCACCGCGCGAGCTGCACCACGAAGCCTCCGGTGACGGTGCGCGCGCCGCGCACGAAGAGACGGTCGCCCGCCTCCGCCATTACCTCGTGCATGACGATCTGGTAGGCGGTGAGCGCGGGCGTGGGCAGCGCCGCCGCCTCGTCGAAGTCCGTCGATTTCGGCATGTGCGCGAGCATGCGCACTGGGATCGCGGCGAACTCGGTGTAGGAGCCGTCGGCGAAGCCGAATACGCGGTCGCCGATGGCGAAGTCCTTGACCGCCTCGCCGATCTCCATCACCTGGCCTGCAAAATCCCGGCCGGCCGTGTGCGGCACCGTTGCCGGCGTGAGGTCGAATGAATTCACGCCGGCGTCGCGGATTCGCACCAGCAGCTCGTCGTCGGCGAGCACTTTCGGGGGCTGCACCTCTTCCAGCTTGAGCTCTTTCGCATTGCCAGATGCATGGATGCGCACGGCCTTCATCGCGGGGTCACCTCCTTAAGGGATAAAGGGGTGACCGCGGCGGGCGGCGAGAGTTCGCGCTCGCGCCATTGATCCTGATCAAAGCCCGAAGCGGCGATTGGACCATCCTTTCGCCATGGACCGCCCAAAGTTCGTGCCTGCGCTCGGCCAGGAGGGCGCCGGGATCGGCGACCAGTTCCTCGTCTCCGCGGAGCGCATGAAGGAAGCGCGCCGCACGGTGGAGAGCCTGCTCGACCCGTTCGGCATCGTGTCGCCGATGGTGCACGCGAATTTCGCGTGGTGGCTGCATCCCCAGGAGCTCTCCGAGATGTGGATGCGCTTCGCGGGCGACCTCGCCGCGCTGCAGGTGCATACCCTCTCCAAGCTCGCCGGACGCGACGTCGCCGACGTGGTGCAGCCGCAGCCCGACGACCTGCGCTTCAGCGATGCGGTGTGGGCCAACGATCCGGGCTGGAGCCTGGTGAAGCAGTGGTACCTCTTCTACACGCGCCAGGTGCAGGACGCGCTGTTCGCGACGCCCGGCCTCGCCCCCAAGGAGCGCCGGCGCGCGGCGTTCTGGTGGCGGAACTGGCTGAACGCCATGGCGCCGACCAATTTCCTGCCGACCAACCCGGTCGCGCAGAGGAAGGCGCTGGAGACGCGCGGCGAAAGCCTGCGCAAGGGCTTCGAGATCTTCATGGAAGACGCGCGCGCGCGGAACGTGCGCATGACCGATCCCGCGGACTTCCAGGTCGGCCGCAACCTCGCCCTCACTCCCGGGGCGGTCGTGTTCCGCAACCGCCTGCTCGAGCTCATCCACTACGCGCCGACCGCGAAGCAGGTCCATCCGATCCCGATCGTCATCGTCACGCCGTGGATCAACAAGTTCTACGTGCTCGACCTGGACGCGAAGAAGAGCATGGTGCGCTACCTCCTCGAGCGCGGGTTCGACGTGTACATCACGAGCTGGAAGAACCCGGGCGCGGACATGCGCGACACCAGCTTCGACGACTACGTGACCGACGGCGTCGACGCGGCGGTCAACGCCGCGCGCGGGCTTTCGGGCGCGGACAAGGTGCACGCGGTCGGTTATTGCATCGGCGGCACGCTTCTTTCCACGTACATGGCCTGGCTCAACCGCAAGCACAAGCGCGACGACGTGCCGGTGGCGCACTGGACGCTGCTCGCCACGCTCACCGACTTCCAGTCCCCGGGCGACATCGAGGTGTTCATCGACGAAGGCAGCATCCGCTGGTTGTGCGACTCGATGCGCACGCGCGGCTACCTCGACGGCAGCGAGATGGCGCTCACCTTCCGGCTGCTGCGCGCGAACCCGCTGCTGTGGCACTACGTGGAGCACGGCTGGCTCTACGGCGAGCGCCCGCGCCCGAGCGACGTGATGTACTGGAACATGGACACCACGCGCATGCCCTACCGCATGCACGAGTTCTACCTGACCGAGATGTACCTGAACAACAAGCTCATCCGGCCGAACGCGCTCAGCGTGGCGGGCGAGCCGATCGACCTCGCGCTCATCCACGTGCCGCTCTACCAGGTAGGCACCGAGGACGACCACATCGCGCCGTGGCGCCAGACCTTCCGCATCAACAGCTACGTCACCGGCGCGAAGCGCTTCGTCCTGTCGAGCTCGGGCCACATCCTGGGGATCGTGAACCCGCCGGTGAACCCGCCCAAGCGCCACTACAAGGTCGGCTCGGCGCACCGCGGCGAGACCGCGGACGCCTGGCTCGCCACCGCCGAGGAGCGCAAGGGAAGCTGGTGGGAAGACTGGAGCGCCTGGCTCGCGGAACGAAGCGGCGAGCCGCGCAACCCGCCCCCGCTCTTCAACGACGCGTACCCGAAGCTCGCGGACGCGCCCGGCACCTACGTGCTGGAGCACTGAGATGATGAAGAGCCTGATCGGTCCGCAGGCCGCGGCGTACGGGCGGCGCCCGGCCGGCGAGAACATCCTCGTCGTCGAGCCTGACGAAGACCTGCGCGAGGACATGCGCCTGCACCTGAAGCTCGCCGGCTACCAGGTAGCCACCGCCGAGGACGGCGTGGTGGCCGGGCACCACGTGCTGCACCATCCCACGGATCTCGTGCTCGCGCGCGATCGCATGCCCTACCTCAGCGGCGAGGAGCTGGCCGCCGCGCTGCGCGACGAATATCCCAAGCTGCCGGTGATCGTGCTGACGCGGACGCTGCTTCCGGACGAGCTGCTGGAGACGGTGGCGCGCGAGCTCGAGCTCTTCGGCCAGCTGCACTGACCTAGGCCGGAACCTCCGCCTTCTGGTTTTCCAGCGCGAAGCGCAGGCTGCGCAGCGCCGTATCGAGGGCGATCAGGTACTCGAAGCTCGCATCCGGCGCCTTGTTCATGTTGAGCGCGGTGACGACCCGATACGCGAGCTCCGCGATGCACCCGCTTCCCGCTTCCTGGCCGATGGAGAACGCGAGGCTGCTCGCGCGGTGGATCTG
>DATAHF010000229.1:0-10183 GCA_036263315.1 Burkholderiales bacterium | reverse complement strand
CCGTCGGCGGTGAACTGGCGCGCGTTGTACTCGGGCACGCCGAAGTAGCCACGCAAGGTGTACGGGCCGCGGCAGGCGAGCTCGCCAACCTCGCCCTCGGGCACCTCGCGGCCCTCGTCGTCGATCAGCTTCACCTCGTCGTCGGCGCAGATGGGCCGGCCGCAGGTCTCGAGCTTCACCTCCTCGGGGTCGTCCAGGCGCACGAAGAAGAGCATGCCTTCGGACATGCCGAAGTTTTCCTGCACGAAGGCGCTCGGGATCAGCTCCTTCGTGCGCAGCCGCACCTCGGGCTGCATGCGCTGCCCGCCGCTCTGGATGATCTTTATCGAGGACAGGTCGAAGCGGCCGATCGCCGGGTCGTTGATCAGCCGGATGAGCAGGGCGGGCACCACTTTTATATGGGTCGCCTTGTGCTTCTCGATTAATTTGAAAATCTCCTCGGGTCGGGTGGTCGGGGACAGGACCACCTTTCCTCCCTGGAAGAAATAGCCCTGGATGCCGGGACAGGCAAGCGGCAGGTTGTGCGCGATCGGCAGCGCGAGCAGCAGCACCGAATCCCCCGTCACGCCGCACACGGGCGCCGCGGTCTTCGAGTTGTAGGCGTAGTCGTTGTGCGTGCGCGGGATGAGCTTGGGAATCCCGGTAGTGCCGCCCGAGAGCTGGAAGATGCACGGGTCGGTGGGATCGATGGAGATTTTTTTCAGCGCTTCCTTCCCCAGCGACGGGGTCCTCGCAACGAGCTCGCGCAGCAGGGAAAGGGAAATGCAGAACTTGAGCGAGGGGTTCGCTTCCCGCACGCGCTCGATCATTGGCTGGAACTCGAAGTCGCCCTGGCGCTCCGGATACACGCACGCGGTCGCGCCGGAGAGCTGCACGAACTGGTTGATCTCGGCGTACCGATGGGTGACGAGCGCGGCGATCGGGATGCAGGAGATCTTCTGCAGCGCGAAGTAGAGCAGCACGAACTCCGCGCAGTTGGGCAGCGTCGGCACGACGCGGTCGAGCGGCTTGAGTCCCAGCTCGAGCAGGTTCAACGCCAGGTTGTCGGTGAGGCGGTCGATCTCGGCGTAGGTGTATTGCCGCTCGCCGTCGATGAGCGCGATCCGGTCCTTGTACTTCTGGAAAACGACGGCGAATTCGGCGGCGAGCGACTTGTCCTGCCAATAGCCCCTGTCGCGATAGCGCTTCGCGAACTCCGGCGGAAACGGGACGACGCCTTTCAGCATTACGTGGAGGCGGTGAAGCCGCCGTCGATGACGATGATCTCGCCGGTGACGAAGCGATTGGACTGCACGAGGCTCATCATGGTCTCGGCCACGTCGTCGGCGGTGACCACGCGCTTGAGCGGCGTAGCCTTGGCGCGCTTGCCCATGAGGTCGTCGTACTTGTCCTTCAGCATGCGCTTCATCCAGTCGCCTTCCATCCAGCCCGGGGCGACGGCGTTGACGCGGATGTCGGGGCCGAGGTTCCAGGCGAGCGTCTTGGTGAGGTTCACCACCGCCGCCTTGCTCGCGGCGTAGGGCAGGGGCTGCGGGCCGGGCCGCAGCCCGACGATCGACGCGGTGTTGACGACGCAGCCCTTGGCTTCCTTGAGCATCGGCGCCGCGGCGCGCGTTACCTGGAAGAGGCCGCGCACGTTCACCGCGAACACGCGGTCCCATTCGTCGAGCGAGAGCGTCTCGAGGTCCCTGGGCTTCCACGACGCGGTGGTGCCGGCGTTGTTGACGAGCACGTCGAGCCGGCCGAACTCCTCCTTCACCTTGGCGATCATGGCGCGCACGGCCGGCTCGTCGCTGACGTCGCAGCGCACAAGAAGCGCTTTGACGCCCAGCTTGCGCGCCTCGGCGGCGGTTTCACCCGCGGCCTTCTCGCTGCTGGAATAATTGAGCGCCACGTCGTAGCCCGCGCGCGCGAGCGCCAGCGCCGCGCTGCGGCCGATGCCGGTGGCTGCGCCGGTGACGAGGGCTGCTTTTGTGGACGCCACGAGGAGACCTGACTAAGATGGGAAAGGTGAACATGTTCATGTTCAAAGCCGCAGGCGTCAAGGGGCTGCTGTTCCTCGCGGTCGTGCTCGTCTCGTTCGCGGGCGGCGCGCAAGCGCAGGCCTGGCCCGCGCGCCCGGTGAGGCTCATCGTCTCCCAGGCGGCCGGCGGCACGCCGGACATCGTGGCGCGCCTGCTTGCGCAGCGCCTGGGCAACGCGCTCGGCCAGCCGCTCATCGTTGAGAACCGTCCCGGCTCCGCCAACATGGTGGGCGCGCAGGCCGCGGCGCACGCAACGCCGGATGGCTATACGCTCTTCTTTGCGACCGCGGCGGCGCTGGTCACCAACCCGTACACCTTCAAGTCGCTGCCATACGACCCGGTCAAGGACTTCGTGCCGATCGCGGTGGCGGGCAAGGCGATGTTCCTCATCCTCGCGCATCCGAGCGTGCCGGCGAAGAACATCAAGGAGCTGGTGGCGCTCGACCAGGCGCAGCCCGGCAAGCTCGCCTTCGCCACCGATGGGCCGCGCAACTTCTCCGGCATGGTGGCGGCGTGGCTCAACAAGGTCGCGGGCACGCATTTCCTGACCGTGCCGTACAACGCCATGCCGCAGGGCCTGCAGGACACGGTCGCCGGCCGCACGCAGCTCGTGATCCTCGCCATTCCATCGGCGGCGCCGTTCATGAAGCGCGGCGAGCTGCGCGCGCTCGGCGTGAGCAGCGCCGCGCGCGCCCCGGGCTACGAGGACATCGCGCCGGTCGCGGAAACGTTTCCCGGATTCGACCTCGTCGGGTGGTTCGCCTTCATGGCGCCGGCCGGCACGCCGCGCGAGGTGATCCAGCGCACCAACCGCGAGCTCGACGGCATCCTGCGCGACCCCGAGGTAGTGCAGCGGCTGCGCACCCTGGGCTTCTACACCGAGGGCGCCGGCACGCCCGAGTCCACCGGCCAGTTCATCCGCGCGGAGCTCGAGCGCTGGGGCCAGATCGTGCGCGAGATCGGCATCAAGCCGGAATGAAAAAGCTGGAACAAATAGGACCGCCGTGAAGCGGCTGGAAACTCGTATACGCATGCGCGACGGCGTGGAGATCGCGCTGGCGCTCTACATGCCCGACGCCGGCGGCCGCCATCCGGTGCTGCTCGGCGCATCGCCGTATCGCTACGACAACAACGACCTGCCCGCCTCGCCGCAGTTCCTGTGGCGCGAGACCGGGCCGCTCGAGTTCTATACCGCGCGCGGCTACGTCTACGCCAACATGGACGCGCGCGGCTGCGGCAAGTCGGGCGGCGAGTTCCGCCTGCTGCACCCGGACGAGCAGCAGGACCTGTACGAAGTCATCCAGTGGCTCGGCGCCCAGCCGTGGTCGAACGGCAATGTCGGCGGCATCGGCCAGTCGTTCTTCTGCATGTACCAGTGGTGGATGGGCATCCTCAAGCCGCCGGCGCTGAAATGCCTCGGCGCCTTCGACGGCCTGAACGATCCGTACCGCGCGTCCTTCTACCAGGGCGGGATCCTGGGCGATTTCTTTCCCAGCTACTGGTGGAACCAGAACCGGCTCATCAACCGCTATCCCGCCAACGGCGAGCATCCGCGCGAGCAGGCCTACGACCTCAACCTGGAGGTCCAGCGCCATCCCGCGTACGACGAGTTCTGGCGCAGCCGCTGCGCCGCCGAGCGCCTGCACGAGATCGAGGTGCCGCTGTATTCCGTCGGCATCTGGGGCAAGGTGGATCTCCACACGCGGGGCAACATCGAGGGCTACCGCCGCGCGCGCGGGCCGAAGAAGCTGCGCATGAACGGGCCGATCAACGCGTTCGCCGCGAACCGCGAGTTCAACAGTCCCGAGATGCACGAGAAGCTGCTGCTGCCGTTCTACGAGCGCTATCTCAAGGGCGTGCAGACCGACTACGACAAGCGTCCCGCGGTCGAATACTTCGTGCGCGGCGCCGACGCCTACCGGAGCGCCGACACCTGGCCGCCGCCGAACGCGAAATACACCACGTGGTTTCTTTCGCCCCAGAAATCTGCCAGCGTCACGTCGCTTAACGACGGCTCGCTTTCCAGTGAAAAAAGCGACGGCACCACTTCGTACTCCTATCCAAATCCCGGCTGGATGATGGGCGTGGTCGGCCTCGGACCGAACATGCAGCCGGATCCGGCGCGCCGCGTGCTCACGTGGACCACGGCGCCTCTGGAGAAGGACCTGGAGATCGCGGGACCGGTCAAGCTCACGCTCTTCGCGTCGTCGACAGGCCGCGACACCGATTTCTTCGTCAAGCTCTCGGAGCAGATGCCGCAATCTGCGGAGGAGCGCGCCAGGGACCTGAACCCCGCCGCGTTCTGGATCACCAAGGGCTGGCTGCGCGCCTCGCACCGCGAGCTCGACGCCGCGAAGAGCACGGAGATGGAGCCCTATCACAGCCACTCCAATCCGCAGCCGATCGAGCCGGGCAAGGTCTACCGCTACGACATCAGCCTCGAGCCGATCGCGCATCGCTTCAAGAAGGGAAGCAGGGTGCGCCTGGAGCTCGTGAACGGCGATTCCGTCGTCACGGACGTGCTCTGGACCCACTACTACAACCCGCACAAGATCGGCGCCGACACGATCCACCATTCCAGCCAGCATCCGTCGGCGCTCGTGCTTCCGGTGACCGAAGGCCTTTGATCAGGACGAGCTACAGGGTGGACGGCCGCGGCGGCGAATGGGTCACGTTCGTGACCGGCATCGCCAACGACCTCACCATGTGGGACGGCCAGGTGCCGGCGCTCGAGAAGGACTTCCGCGTCCTGCGCTACGACCTGCGCGGGCAGGGCGGCAGCGAAGCGACCAAGGGCCCGTACTCCATCGCGCTCCTGCTGCAGGACCTCCTCGACCTGCTCGATTCGCTGAAGATCGCGAAGACGCACCTCGTGGGCCTCGGCCTCGGCGGCTGCATCGTGCAGGCGGCGGCGATCGAGCATCCCGGGCGCGTGGACAAGCTGATGCCGTGCTGCTGCCGCGCCCAGATGGTCCCCGATTTCGCCGTGATGTGGCGCGGGCTCATCGAGAACGTGAAGAAGAACGGCTTCGACTCGATCGTCGAGCCCACCGTGCAGCGCTGGTTCTCCGACGAGTTCAAGGCCGCGCATCCCGCCGTCCTGGAAGACGTGCGGAAAATGATCCGCCGCACCAGCCTCGACGGCTATCTCGGCAACATCGAAGCCTTCCTCGGGGTTTCGCTCGAGGAGCGGCTGCCGCTCATCCGCGCCCGCACGCATTACGTGAGTGGGGCCGACGACAAGCTCGGCGGCCCGCCCGATCTCATGTCGCGGCTCGCCGCGAAAGTGACCGGCGCTCGCCACAGCTCCGTGCCGAAAGCCGCGCATATCGCCAACATCCAGAATCCGGGCGGCTTCAACCTGGTCCTGGGCGAGTTCCTGCGCAGCCGATGAGCGGCGCGCCCCAGATCGTCGTCGAGGGCGTCTCCCACACCTACCGCCCGGCGCGCGGACGCGAGGTGCTCGCGCTGGACGACGTCTCGCTTTCCATCGCGCCGCGCGAGTTCGTGGCGCTGCTCGGGCCTTCGGGCTGCGGCAAATCGACGCTGCTCTACCTCATCGGCGGGTTCCTGCCCACGGAGCGCGGCGCGATACGCGTCGAAGGCGCGCCGGTGGCGGCGCCGGGGCCGGACCGCGGCATCGTGTTCCAGCACTTCGCGCTCTTCCCATGGCGCACCGTGCGCGGCAACGTGCTCTACGGCCTCGAGAAGGCGGGCATCGCGCCGGAGGAGCGCAAGCGCCGCGCGCAGTCCTACATCGACCTCGTCGGGCTCACCGGCTTCGAGGACAGCTACCCCTCGCAGCTCTCGGGCGGCATGAAGCAGCGCGCCGCCATAGCCCGCACGCTCGCCATCGATCCGAAGATCCTGCTGATGGACGAGCCCTTCGGCGCGCTCGATGCGCAGACGCGAAGCCTCATGCAGACGGAGCTCCTCGCCATCTGGCAGCGCTCGCCGAAGACCGTCATCTTCGTCACGCACGACGTACAGGAGGCGGTATATCTCGCCCAGCGCGTCGTGGTCATGTCTGCCCGCCCGGGCAGGGTGAAGGCGGTCGTCGAGACGAGCTTCGACCGCAGCGATCCGCACATCCTCAAGTCCAAGCCTTTCGTCGAGAAGGTGGACGAGATCTGGGGCCTGGTGCGCGACGAGGCGCTCAAGGCGCAGGCCGGCCGATGAAGTTTTTTGCCCGCTATCTCCCTTTATTGATCCTGGCTGCGCTATGGGAGGGAACCGTGCGCAGCGGTCTGGTTTCGGCGGAATTGCTTCCGTCGCTGACTTCCGTCCTGAGCGCGGGATGGGAGCTCCTGAAGAACGGCGACCTCGGCAAGAACACGGCGGCGTCGCTCTATCGCGGCGGCATGGGCCTGCTGCTCGCGATCGTGGTGGGCGGCGCGCTCGGCATCCTCATGGCGTGGTGGCGCCCGCTCGACGCGGCGGCGAGCCCGCTCGTGGAGATGCTGTACCCGATGCCGAAGTCGGCGCTCATCCCGGTGACCGTGCTGTGGCTCGGCTTCGGCGACGGCTCGAAGATCCTGCTCATTTTCCTCGGCTGCATGCTGCCGGTGACGCTCGGCGCTTATAACGGCGCGCGCTCCAGCGACCAGGTGCTCGTCTGGTCCGCGCGCAGCATGGGGGCGGGGCGCCTGGGGGTGCTTTGGGACGTGGTGCTGCCGAGCGCGCTGCCCGAGCTCCTGAACGGCATCCGCACGGCGCTCGCGCTCTCCTTCGTGCTGCTGGTGAGCTCCGAGCTCATCGTGGCGCGCTCGGGCCTGGGCAACCTCATCGGCTTCCTCGGCGAAGGCGGGACGTACGACGCGATGTTCGCGGTCGTGCTGGTGGTCGCGTTCCTCGGCTTCTTTGCCGACCGCATCTACGTGTTCATTACGGAAAAGGCGCTCGCATGGCGCGAGTGATTCTTCCTTTCATGTCTTTAGTTATTTTGTTGATTGGGTGGGCCGCCGCGGCTTCCAGCGGCCTGGTCACGCCGTTCATGCTGCCCAAGCCGGGCGTGGTCGCGTTGCGTATGTGGAATGACCTGGCGTCGGGCGAGCTCCTGCAGAACCTCGGGCTCACGCTTTACCGCTCGCTTGCCGGCTTCGCCATCGCGGCGGTGCTCGGCATCGCGCTCGGCTTCGGCATGACGCGCAGCCGGATCCTGCGCTGGCTGTTCGATCCGCTCATCTCGATCGGCTTTCCGATGCCGAAGATCGCGTTCCTTCCCATCATCACGCTCTGGCTCGGCTTCTACGACGTCTCCAAGATCTCGATGGTGGTGTTCGACGCCATTTTCCCGGTGGTCACCGCCACGATCGCCGGCGCGCTGTCGGTGGAGCGCGAGCTCCTTTGGTCGGCCCGCAACCTGGGCGCCACCGACCGGCAGATGCTGCGCGAGGTGGTCTTCCCCTCCGCGCTGCCGCAGATCATGACCGGCCTGCAGGTCGCGCTGCCGATCGCGCTCATCGTGTGCATCGTGGCCGAGATGAAGATGGGCGGGGTCGGCCTGGGCGGGGCCATGATCACCGCGTCGCGCTTCGCCGACTCGCCGGGGGTCTTCGCCGGCATCGTCGAGATCGCGATCGCGGGCTATGCGCTGGTGAAACTGATGGCGCTCGGGCGCCGGCGGCTGCTCGCCTGGCATCCCGAGGCGTCGGCGCCGGCGACCGTTTAGTAGAATGATTTTTCCATGAGGGAGGAGACCAGATGCGCGTATTGAAGATCGTCCTTGCCGCAGCCGCCGTTTCGTTTTCCACGCTGTCCGCCGCCGAGCCGGTGAAGATCCGCATGGCCTACGTCGTGCCGGTCGCCAACTGGTTCTCGATCCTGTTCGAGAAGCAGGGCATCGCGCAGCACCAGGGCAAGTCCTACGTCGTCGAGGCGGTCCATTTCCAGGGCACGCCCCCGATGATCACCGGCCTCGCCAACAACGAGATCGAGATCGCGGACCTCGGCTTCTCGTCCTTCGGCCTCGCGGTGCAGAACGCCGGGATGGACGACCTGCGCGTCATCGCCGACGAGTTCCAGGACGGCGTTCCGGGCTACTACAGCGACGAGTTCTTCGTGCAGAAGGACGGCGCGGTCAAGACCATCAAGGACCTGAAGGGCAAGGTGGTGGCCACCAACGCGGCCGGAAGCGCGGTCGACATCGTGATGCGCGCGGCGCTGCGCAAGAACGGCGTGGACGACCGCAAGGAAGTGAGCGTCGTCGAGGCCGCGTTCCCCAACATGAAGGCGATGCTGTTCGAGAAGAAGGTCGACGCGATTCCCGGCGTGGTGCCGTTCTCGCTCGATCCGGCGCTGCGCTCGGGATCCCGCGTGCTCTTCGTGCAGAAAGACATCGTCGGGCGCACGCAGATGATCCTGTGGGCGGCGCGCGAGCCATTCCTCAAGAAGAACCGCGCTGCGATGGTCGACTTCATGGAGGACTCGATCCGCGCGGTGCGCTGGTTCCTCGACCCGAAGAACCACAAGGAAGCGGTCGAGATCGCGGCGCGCGTGAGCAAGCGCCCGGCGGCCTCGTTCGACAAGTGGCTCTTCCTCAAGGCGGGGCAGGACGGCGACTACTACCGCGACCCCAGCCTCATGCCGGACCTGAAGGCGCTGCAGGCGAACCTCGACCTCACCACGGAGCTCGGGCTGCTGAAGGGCAAGGTCGACGTGGCGAAGCACTCCGACCTGAGCATCGTCCAGGAAGCCGCGAAGCGAGTGAAGTAGCGCACCCGTGACCGGCGGGCAGGCGCTTCTCCAAGCGCTCGGCGCCATGGGCGTCGAGCGCATCTTCGCTTCGCCGGGGTCGGACTGGGCGCCCCTGTGGGAGGCGCTCGCCTCGCCCGAGCGCGGATATCCGGAATACGTCTCCTCGCGCCACGAGGAGACGGCGCTTGGCATGGCGATCGGCTACGCCAAGTCGAGCGGCAAGCTGCCCGCCGTCGTGCTGCACACCACCGTGGGCGCCATGCACGGCTCGATGCTGATGCGCTCGGCGCTGCACGAGCGCATCCCGATGGTGATCCTCGCCGGCGAGTCCATCGCGTTCGGCGAGCCGCCGGCGCGCAAGGTCGGCCGGCAGTGGCTGCGCCTGCTGACCGACGTGGGCGGGCCGGCGCGGCTGATGGAGCACTGCGTCAAGCACAGCTTCGCGCTCAACGTGAGCGCGCTCCTGCCCAAGACGATTCAGCGCGCCTGCCAGCTTGCCGCCGCGGCGCCGCGCGGCCCGGTGTTCGTCTCGATACCGACCGAATACCTGATGGAGGACATGAAGCTCGACCTGGCGCCGGCGGCTTTCGCGCGCCTTCCGCAGCCCTCGCCGGCTGCAGTCGAGGAGCTGGCGCGGGCCCTGGACGCGGCGAAGAATCCGGTCATTGTCACCGAGGAAGCGGGGCGCGATCCGGCGGCGGTACGCGCGCTCGTTTCCGTCGCCGAAGCGCTCGGCGCGCCGGTGCTGGAAGGCTGGCAGCCGTACTACGTCAATTTCCCGCGCAATCATTCGTTGTACGCCGGCGTGATCGCGGAGGAAGTGCATCCGCTCCTCAAGGAGAGCGACCTCATCTTCCTCGTCGAGTCCGTGCTGCCGTGGCATCCGCCTTCAGCGCTGAGCGCGACGAAAGTGGCGGTGCTCGCGGAGGACCCGCTGCGCATGAACTTGCCGTATTGGGGCTTCCGCACCGACCTCGTCCTTCAGGGAGACCCTGCCGGAGCGCTGGAATTTCTTTCGAAGAGAATCAAGAAGCGCTCGGGGACATGGCAGGCCAAGTCGCAGCCCCGCGATGTGCCCCAACCCTCGGGCGCGATCAACAGCGCCTGGGTCGCTCGCGAGCTGAATGCCGCGATGCCGGCCGACGCGATCGTGGTCGACGAGACCATCACGCATCGCCCCGATGTCCTGCGCCTGCTCGACCGGCTGCAGCCGGGCAGCTATTTCGAGGCGAGCTACGGCGGCCTGGGCGGCGGGCTCGGCATCGCGCTCGGCGTGAAGAACGCGCACCCCTCGCGCCCGGTGATCATCACCATCGGCGACGGCGCGTTCCACTACAACCCGGTGGTCGGCACGTTTGGCGCGGCGCAGGAGCATGGGCTGCCGATCCTGGTCGTGCTGTTCAACAACTCGGGCTACGCCTCGCAGAAGCGAGACGTTTCGAACTACTACCCGCAAGGCGCGG
>DATAHF010000228.1:0-10958 GCA_036263315.1 Burkholderiales bacterium | reverse complement strand
CTCGCGTCGCTGCGCTCGGTGAAGCGCACCCGCGAGCCGGCGCGCGCGTTCGCCGGGTTCGGCGACCCGATCTTCAGCCGCACGCAAGTGGCGGCGGTGGGCCTTGGCACGCGCTCGGTGAAGCTGCGCAGCGCGCCGTTCGCCGAGGAGCCTGCCAAGCGCCTGTCCTCGCAGCTCGCGCAGCTCGCGCCGCTCCCCGATACGCGCGACGAGGTGCAGTCCATCGCGCAGGTCCTGGGCAGCACGGATCTCTTCCTCGAGGCGCAGGCGAGCGAGGCCAACGTCAAGCGCTCCGACCTCTCCGACCGGCGCGTGATCATGTTCGCGACCCATGGCCTCATCCCGGGCGACCTCGACGGCCTCACGCAGCCGGCGCTCGCGCTTTCCAATCCCCAGGTCACGGGCGAGACCGACGCCGACGGCCTGCTCACCATGGAAGAGATCTTCGGCCTGAAGCTGAACGCCGACTGGGTGGTGCTTTCCGCGTGCAACACCGCCTCCGGCGTGGGCGAGGGCAGCGAAGCGGTGTCCGGCCTCGGGCGCGCCTTCTTCTACGCGGGCGCGCGCGCGCTGCTCGTCTCCAACTGGCCGGTGGAGACCGTGTCGGCGAGGCTCCTCACCACCGAGGTGTTCCGCCGCCAGGCCGCCGACCCGCGGCTCGCGCGCGCCGAGGCACTGCGCCAGGCGATGCTGCGCGTGATGGACGAGGAAAGCGCGAAGGGCGAGGACGGCAAGCCCGCCTACTCCTATGCGCATCCCATGTTCTGGGCGCCGTTCTCGCTCGTAGGGGACGGAAACTAGCGGCACGCTCCTTGCAGCCTCGGCGGCGTGAACCTGAGGCTCCGCCATCCCGACTCGCTGCAGCCCCCGCGGGAGGTCTGCAATGCGCGCGACCACGGCCTCGCCGGCGACGCGGTGACGAACGACCAGCCCGCGCTCGCCGCGCTGGTCGAGCGGCTCGGAAAGCTCTATGCCGCCGACGGGCTGCCGCGCGTCATCTACTGCCCGCCCGGCGCCTACCTGATCGCCGATGAGAGCACGCTGTGGCGAAGCGGCGTGTCGCTCGTGGGTGCGAGCGCGGGCGCCACGCGGTTCCTCCTCTGCAACCAGGGCACGCGGAAGTCCGTTGCGCTCGTCACCTTCACCGAGCACCAGCACGGCGCGAGCAGGCGGAACCATCTCGCCGATTGCGCCTTCCAGTCTTTCGAGATCGACGGCTCGCGCGTGGCGCTCGACAAGTACGATCCGCAGGCCAAGGGCCTGGGGCTGCAGTACATGGTGCGCGCGACATTTCACGACCTCTATATCCACGACACGGCGGCCACGGGGCTCGGCTGCGATTACCTCCAGGACAGCGTCATCTCGGACGTCTTCGCCGTGAACTGCGGCCGGCTGAACGACGGCGGGCAGCCCGGGGGCGCGGGCATCGGCATCGGGATCGGCGGCTGGGGCGCGATCGAGCGCACCAACATTTCCGATTGCATCGCGCACGGCAATGCCACCAACGGCATCTTCGTCGAGCTGCAGCAGGGCAAGTGGCCGCCGCCGCGCGGAATCAAGATCCTCGGCTGCCACTGCACCGGCAACCGTTACGGCATTTCCGACTGGGGCGCCGACGGGCTCATCGTGGCCGACTGCGTGATGCTGGAGAACCTCAACGCGGGCTACGACGTCTCGCAGCGCGGCACCTCGAGCGTCGCCGGGCGGGGCGGCGTCGTTTCGGGTTGCATCATGGACGGCAACCTCGAGGATGGCGTGCGCATCGACGGCACGCTCGGCCCCTACACGATCCGCGGCAGCCGCATCAGCAATAACGGCGGCTGCGGATACCGGCACTTCGTCCTGAAGCCCGAGGAGGAGGCGCCGCGCGAGATCGTGCTCGAGGGCAATGACATCTTCCTGAATGGGGCGGACGGCGTGCGCTTCGAGCGCGAGGTGATCGACGCCTGCCTCAGCGGAAACCGCATCCGCAACAACGGCCGCCAGTCCGGCGCCGCGGCCGGGATCGCGTGCTGCGCGCCCATGCGAGGCCTCTGGCTGCAGGGCAATCGCATCTGGGACAGCCAGGAGCGCCCGACGCAGACCCACGAGACTCGCGAGTTGGGTGAGAATGCGGCCTGAATGGCCGCGAGCTGCGATCTCGTCATCCGCAACGCCACCGTCATCGACGGGACCGGCGCGCCGCGCTTTGCCGCCGACATCGGCATTGCCTCTGGAAAAATTGTTTCAGTCGGTTCTTTTTCCGGCAAAGCAAGAGAAGCGCTGGATGCCGGCGGCAAGATCGTCGCCCCGGGCTTCATCGACGCGCACACGCACGACGATCGCCTGATGCTCTCGGCGCCGGACATGGCGCCCAAGGTGAGCCAGGGCGTCACCACCGTGGTCGCGGGAAATTGCGGCATCTCGCTCGCGCCGGCGCCCAGGGGCATGCGCGCGCCGGTGGCCGTGCCGCTCGACCTGCTGGACGACGACGGCGGCTGGTTTCGCTTCCCCGATTTCCATTCCTATGTAGAGCAATTGAAGTCGACGCCGGCGGCCACCAACTGCGCGCTGCTCGTCGGCCATTCGATGCTGCGCGTGCAGGCGATGCGCGATGTGGCGCTTCCCGCCACCGATTCCGAAATCGTGGAGATGAGGCGCATGGTGGACGAGGCGCTGCGCGCCGGGGCGATCGGCGTCTCCACCGGGCTCTACTACGAGCCGGCGAGCGCTGCCACCACCGAGGAAGTGGTCGAGATCTGCCGCCCGCTCGCCGAGCGCGGGGGCATCTACTGCACCCACATGCGCGACGAGGGCGACCGCGTGCTCCAGTCGCTCGAGGAGAGCTTCCGCGTCGGCCGCGAGCTCGGCGTGCCGGTCGTGATCTCGCACCACAAGGTGGTCGGCACGCCGAACCATGGCCGCTCGGCCGAGACGCTGCCGGTGATCGAGCGCGCCATGCGCTCGCAGAAGGTGGCGCTCGACTGCTATCCGTATTGCGCTTCCTCCACCATCCTGTCGTTCGGGCGCACGCGGGTCGCCTCCAAAACCCTCGTCACCTGGTCCAAGCCGCATCCGGAATTTGCGGGCATGGACCTCTCGGATATCGCTTCCAGGATGAACTTAAGCGTGGAGAAGGCGGTAGAAGCGCTCGTTCCGGCCGGCGCGATCTACTTCTCCATGGACGAGAAGGACGTGCAGCGCATCCTCGGCTTCGAGCACACCATGATCGGCTCGGACGGGCTGCCGCACGACGCCGCGCCGCATCCGCGCCTTTGGGGCACGTTCCCGCGGGTCCTGGGTTTCTACAGCAGGAAGCTGAACCTCTTTCCGCTGGAAAAAGCCGTGCACAAGATGACCGGGCTCACCGCCAAGACCTTCGGCCTCGCCGACCGCGGCGTGCTGAAGCCCGGCTTCGCCGCCGACCTGGTGCTCTTCGACGCGGGCGAGGTCGATGAAGCGGCGACCTTCGCAAGACCGATCCAGGCCGCGAAGGGCATCGACACGGTGATCGTCAACGGCGCGCCGGTGTGGCGCGATGGAAAGCCGACCGGGGCGCGCCCCGGCCGGGTGCTCGCGCGCGCTACTTGAGCCGCACGATGTAGAGGACGATCGTCGTCTTGCCGACGTTCTTGTTGGTGTACTGCGGCCCGGGCTCGTTGATGTGCACCTCGCCGGTCTTGTAGACCCGCTTCTCCTTCTTGCCGTCGGCGAACGTGCGCTCGAAGGTGCCGCCTTTCAGCACGCGCACCACGCGCAGGCCGGAGCGCGACAGGTCGCTCGTGGCGCCGGGCGCGTAGGTGTTCTCGAACGCGATGATCTTGTCGTTCTCCGCCAGCTTCTTGACGACCGACTTCTGCTCCTGCGCCCACGCGCCGAACGACAGGGCGAGCGCCACTACAGCCGCTGATGCCGTGAAAAGCCTTGCCATGTTGCCTCCCCTTTGCCCGCCAGGATGGCGGATGGGAAATTCTAGGCCGGAGCCGGTGCCGGCGCGCTCCACCGATTGATGGAATGCCGCCCCTCCCGCTGGCGTTCACTTCGGCAGTACAACCAAAAGGAGAGGCACATGAAGCTGGCAGCATCGGCATTGGCGCTCGCCCTCGCGGCGGGCGCGGCGCAGGCGCAGGACATGACGTTCTTCGTGACGAGCAAGGGCAAGGGCGACGGCGCCAACTATGGCGGCCTGGAAGGCGCCGACGCGCACTGCAGCGCGCTCGCGAAAGAAGCAGGCTCGAAGCACGAGCACTGGAAGGCTTACCTGAGCACGACGCCGGTCGGCAACGACAAGCCGGGGGTGAACGCCCGCGACCGCATCGGCAAGGGACCCTGGTACAACGCCAAGGGGCAGATGATCGCGAAGAGCGTCGCCGACCTTCACTCGGACGGCAACAAGATCGGCAAGGAAACGGCGCTGACCGAGACGGGCGGGCGGGTCAAGGTGCGCGGCGACACGCCGAACGAGCACGACATCCTCACCGGCTCGGACCCGCAAGGCTTGCACTCCACCGCCGGCGGCGACACCACCTGCGGCAACTGGACCAAGAATGGCGACGGCTCCGCGATCCTCGGGCACGTGGACCGCGCCGGGCTCAACGACTTCTGGGCGAGCAAGATGTGGAACTCCTCGCATGGCTCGCGCGGCTGCAGCCAGGAGCAGCTGAAGTCCTCGGGCGGCGCCGGGCTGCTCTACTGCTTCGTGCCGAACTGACGCATCATCCACTCGATGGATACGGCCGGGCGACCGGCCGTTTTTTTGTCAATTGCCGCCGGGTGCCATTTGAATGACTTGAATTTCGAGCGCGCGCGGGGTACAAGCGGTACGGGTAGATAAATAAAAAAACCAAGAAGAAACTGATTAGCGTGTCCAAAAGCGGTCGGGGAGCGGTCAGGGCGGGCCTGAAGGCGGCCGCGGTGTTCTTCGCGCTGGTGTCCCCCGGCTGGGCCCAGACCCACATCGAGCTCGCCCTCAAGGAAGGCACGTCGGCCTACCTGCGCGGCGATTATCGCGACGCCGCCAAGATCATCGAGTCCGCCGTCGGCGACGTGCGCCCGGGTGACGCGAGCGCCACGTCGGACGTCTTCGGCCAGCTCGCCAGCCTCTACTGGATGCAGGGCCGCTACGTAGAGGCCGAAAGCGCCATACGGCGCGCCATCAAGGCGCTCGAGGCGCTGCACGGGCCGGACCACCCGGAAGTCGCCGGCGAGCTGTCCAAGCTGGGGCGCGTGCTGCGCATGCAGGGGCGCTACGCGGAGGCGGAGACGGCGCTCTGGAGGGCGACGCGCCTCCTCGAGCCGGCCTACGGTGTGGACCATGCCTACGTCGGCGACTGCCTGAACAGCCTGGGCGAGCTCTCGCTCCTGCAGGGGCGCTACGCGGAGGCGGAAAAGCGCTATTGGCGCGCCTACATGATCCGCAGCTACCTGCACGGCCCGGAAAGCAGCCCGGTGGGCGAGTCGCTTGCCGGTCTCGCCGCGGTCTACGCGGCGATGGGCCGCAGCGCCGATTCCAAGGTCTTCTATGCCCGCGCGCTCGCCATCGCCGAGAAGCCGCCGCGCGCGAGCGGCACCTGGGGCCGCCTGGATGGGCGCGATCTCCTCAGCATGCACGCCGTGGAGCGCGAGCAGGTCGCCTTCCGCGGCAAGATCTACACGCGCGACGGCGGGCCGCAGCATCCGGAGTTCGCCCTGCGCTTCGACAGCATGGGCGATCTCTACCGCGCGCTCGGGCGCTACGTCGAGGCCGCCACCATGTACGAGCGCGCGATCGCGCTGCGCAAGCGCGCCTTCGGCGCGCAGCATCCCGAGGTTGCGCAGTCGGTCGCCCACATCGCCGCCGCGCAGGCGGACCAGGGCCAGTACGCCGCCGCCGCCGAGACGCTGCGCTCGGCGCTGGAGGTCATGGCGGCGCGCATCGCCTCCTACTCGAGCGAGCGCGCGCGCTGGCGCCCGGCGTTCCTGCAGCAGGTGGCCCTGCTCGCGCGCAGCGGCGCGGGGCGCGCCACGGAGGAGAGCTTCGTAGCGCTGCAGTACGCCAACCTGGCGGCCGGAAGCGAGCGCCCGCTCAGCACGTCGGATGCGCGCTCGCTGCTGCGCCCGGGCGAGGCGCTCGTGTCCTACGCAACGCTCGACGGCGAGGCGTATGCGGCCATCGTGCGGCCCGAAGGCGTCGAGGTGCGGCGCCTGGACGCCTCGAGCGGGCTCGCGCAGCTGAGGAGCCAGCTCTCCGACGTGCAGCGCCCGCTGCTCGTCGCCGACAAGGAGATCCAGGCGCCCGGCTTCGTGCGCCTGCCGAGCGTCGGCGCGCTGCGCCGCTAGCTTTTGCGCAGGTGGGGGAAGCGCTCCGTCAGGAGCGAGCCGGCGTAATAGGTCGGCTTGAACGCCGGGTGCGCCCGGATCGCCTCGTACCAGCGCCGCACGCGCGGCAGGTCGTCCCAGTCCGTTTCGCGTCCCAGGTCCGCCATGCGCACGATCGCCGGCATCAGCGCGATGTCGGCGAGCGTGAGCTCGGCGCCGAGCAGCCACGGCCCGCCGCTCTTCGCGATCTCGGCCTCCATGCGCTCGTAGCTGCGCCGCAGGCGCTCGAGCGCGGCGTCCATCTCTTTCTGCGGAAAGCCCTTGCGGCCCATCGCGAGCATGAACTCCTTGCGCAGCGGCTTGGACTCGGCGAATGCCCGGAATTCCTCGTCGGTCATGGCCGCGAAGCGCGGCAGGAAGGCGAGGTTGAAGGTGGGCACGCGCACCGCGGCCGCCGGCATCTCGTCGATGAAGCGCATGAGCGAGCGCATGTGCGCGCGCTGGGCCGGATCGGCAGGCGTGAAGCGCTGCGGCTCCCGGGCGACCTCGTCCAGGTACTCGATGATCACCGAGGAGTCGGTCACCACCGCGCCGTCGTGCACCAGCGTGGGCACCACGCCGTTCGGGTTGAGCGCCAGGTACTCGGGCTTGAGCTGGTCGCCCGCGAGGAGATCGAGCTTCTTCTCCTCGAAGGGCAGGCGCTTCGCATTCAGCACGAAGCGCACGCGCTGGCTGCAGGTGGAGGGTGGCGCGTTGTAGAGGAGGAAGGCCATGGCTGCCTGATTATGCCGCGATCGACTAAGGCGCTATGGCGCCGCGATCAATCGTCACGATGCGGTCCACCATGCGCTCGGAGTGCTGCAGGTCCGATTCCGACACGAGCACCGACATGCCTTCGCGCTTGAGCGCCGCCACCACCTCCACCAGGCGCTGCGCGAGCGCCGGGGCCACGCCCTCGAAGGGCTCGTCGAGCAGGAGGAGCTTCGTGCCGCACATGAGCGCGCGGGCGAGGGCGGCGAGCTTCTGCTGGCCGCCGGAGAGCTGCAGCCCCTTGCGCGGGCCGAGCTCGCGGATCTCCGGGATGTACTGCAGGATGCGGTCGAGCCGGGCGCGCGCATCGGGCAGGTGCGCCGCCCATGCCGGCAGCAGCACGTTCTCCACGATCGTCAGGTCCGGGATCAGGCGGCGGTCCTCTGGCATGTAGCCGATGCCGAGCGTGGCGCGCGCGTGCGTCGGCACGGCGCCGAGCTCGCGGCCGTCGAAGGCGAGCGTCCCCGAGGCGGGGCGCAGCAATCCCATGATGCTCTTCATGAGCGTCGTCTTGCCGGCGCCGTTCCGGCCGATGAGGCCGACCATCGAGCCCGGCGGCACCTCGAGCGACACGTCGCGCAGGATCTGCACCGCGGCGATCGACACGTTGAGGTTGGCGACCTTAAGCACGGCGCCCCACCACGCAGCGCTTCACTTCGGGATCGGCGAGCGCGACCTCGGGGGCGGCGTCGGCGATGATGCGGCCGTCGTAGAAGGCGAGCACGCGCTGCGCGAAGCGGCTCACCACCTCCATGTCGTGCTCGACGAAGAGCACGGTCGCGCCCTCGGCGCGCACCGCGCCGAGCACCATGTCCATGATGCCGAACTTCTCCTCGCTCGAAACGCCGCTCGTGGGCTCGTCGAGCAAGAGGATCCGCGGCTTCGCCACCATGGCGAGCGCGATATCGAGGAGCTTCCGCACGCCGCCGGGCAGCACCTGGGCATTGCGGTCCCGGTAGGCGGAAAGCCCGAAGCGCTCGAGGATGCGCGCCGCGGCCTCCTCGGCGGGCACGCCGTAGCCCGGCACCGCCGGCGCGCCGCGCGAGAAGTAGCCGCCGAGGCCGGCGTTCCGCAGCACGACGCCGAGCCCGACCATCATGTTCTCGTGCACCGTGAGCGAGCTGTAGAGCTGCGGGATCTGGAACGAGCGGCAGATTCCCATCCGCGTGATGGCGCGCGGCGGCAGGCGCGTGATGTCGCGGCCCTCGAACTCGATCGCGCCGCGGTCGGGCTTCAGGTAGCCGGTGATCATGTTGATGAAGGTCGTCTTGCCGGCGCCGTTGGTGCCGATCAGGCCGACCACCGAATCCTGCTCGATGGCGGCGTTCACCTCGGAGGCCGCCACCACGGCGCCGAAGCTCTTGTACAGGCTGCGCGCGTTAAGGATGACGGGCATGACGCCGTCCCAGCTTGGTGACCGCGGACCAGATGCCTTCCGGCAGGAACACGATGAGCAGCAGCAGCGCGAGGCCGAGGCTCATCTGCCAGGTGTTGGGCGACAGGTCGAAGGCGGTGGTGTGGATCGCCCCGTAGAGGAGCGCGCCGGCGAAGGGTGCGACCACGTTGCCGGTGCCCGCGAGGATGGCGATGAAGATGAACTCGCCCGAGGTGGTCCAGTAGGCCATCTCCGGATCGATGTGGCCGACGGTGGTGGCGGCGAGCGCGCCCCCGATGCCGGCGAGCGCGGCGGCGATCACGTACTTCACGTGCACCGCGTAGCGCGCCGAGGCGCCCATGTACTCGACGCGGATCTCGTTGTCCTTGATGGCAGGCGCGAGCCGCCCGAGCGGCGTGGCGAGATAGCGGTGCACGAGGAACGCGGCCAGCAGCGACACCACCGCCGCGCAGGCCATCACCTCGTAGCGCACCCACTGCGCGGCGGGCCGCAGGCCGAAGAGCGTGCTCGCGAGGATGTTGAAGCCGTCGGTCGAGCCGAGCGCCTCGTTCTTCACCAGCAGGCCGTACAGGATCATCGACAGCGCGAGGCTGAGCAGGCCGAAGAAGATGCCGCGGTAGCGCGCGAGAAGAAAGCCGAGCACGAAGGCGAAGGCGGCGGCGAGCGCGCCGCCCGCGAGCATCTCGACCAGCACGTCGCTCACGCCGAGGAAGCGCCCGAGCGCGCCGGCGGCGTAGGCGCCGAGGCAGTAGTAGAGCGCCTGGCCGAAGGACACCAGCCCGGCGCGCAGCAGCAGCATCAGGCCGAGCGCCACCAGGCCGCGCGCAAAGGCGATGGTGACGATGAAGATCGCCCATTGCGGCAGGAACGGGCCTGCCGCGAGCAGCACGACGAGGATGCCTCCGAGGAGCAGGGCGGTGCGGTCTCTCATATCTTGCGCGGCTCTTCCAGGCTGAAGAGCCCGCGCGGGCGCAGCGCCAGCACCAGCGCCATCACGAAGTAGATGACGAAGAGCTCGACCTGCGGCAGGTAGTGCACCGAGACCGAGCGCACGACCCCCACGATGAGCGCGCCGAGCGCGGCGCCGGGCAGGCTGCCCAGGCCGCCGATCACCACCACCGCGAACGACAGCACGATGACGTCGACGCCGAGGCCCGGCACCACGGACACGGTCGGCGCGGTGAACGAGCCCGCGAGCGCGGCGAGCAGCGAGCCGAAGGTGAAGGTGACGAGGTAGTAGCGCCCGACGTTCACCCCCATGGCGCGGCTCACCTCGGGGTCGTGGATCACCGCGCGCAGGATCTTGCCGACCTTGGTGTGGTTGAGAAGCCAGGCGAGCCCGCCGCCGAAGACGAGCGCGAGGCCCACCAGGATCAGGTTGTAGGTGGGGTAGGCCATGCCGCCCACCTCGAAGCTGCCGAGCAGCGCATACGGCTCGGCGACGAAGTACGGGTCCACGCCCCAGAGGAGCTTGATGACGTCCTCGAGGATGAGGAAGAGCGCGTAGGTGATGAGCAGGATCACCACTTCATCCTTCGCGTACATGAAGCGCAGGATGAGCCGCTCGATCGCCGGCGCGAACACCAGCGTGATGCCGAGCGCGGCGGCCGCGAGCACCGCGTACGAAAGCATGGGCGGATAGCCGCGCGCGAGCCAGACCCCGGTGAGCGAGGCGCCGGCGTACGCGCCCAGCGCGTAGAAGCTGCCGTGCGTGACGTTCACGATCTTCATCACGCCGTAGATGAGCGTGAGCCCGAGCGCGGCGATGAACAGCCACGCCGAGTAGATGATGCCGTCGGCGACGACCGTGAGGATCTGGTCCATGGGCGAAAAAAAACGGCTGCCCGCCGGCAGCCGTTTCTTTGCCTAGCTCAGCGCTGCTTGAAGCCGGACTTGATCCACTCGCCGGACTTCATGTTGGCCGGCGGGTTCACCTTGTCGGCGCTGTAGTAGCGCACGTTCACCATGGTGATCTTGCCGCCCTGGAGCTTGGTCTGGCCGTAGGCGGTGTCCATCACGGCCTGGTGGCCCTTGCCGTTCGCCATCTTCACGATCCCGCCCGGGCTTTCGAACGTGAGGCCGTTCAGCGCGTCGCCGAGCTGCTCGTTGGTGGGGCGCTTGCCGCCGTTCGCCTTCAGCGCCTTTTCCCACGCCGCCTTGACCCCGAGGATGGCCTGCGCCATCTGGTAGGAGGCGTAGTTCGGCGGCGACTTGAAGCGGCCCTCGTAGCCCTTGGAGAACCAGCGGTTGTACTGGTTGTCGGGCGCATACGGGCCGAAGGGGCCGCGCGCGCCGAGCACCGTGCCGTCGGGGATCTGCGCCGCGAGCTTGTGCATCACGGTCTCGCCGGTGGTGAGGATGGTCATGCTCTTCTTGAGCAGGCCGCGTGGCGCCGCCTGCAGGATGAGCGCTTCCAGGTCGCCGTCGAAGAAGCTCGAGTGCAGCACGTCGGGCGCGGCGCCGAGCAGCGCCGAGA
>DATAHF010000227.1:0-5857 GCA_036263315.1 Burkholderiales bacterium | reverse complement strand
ATGCACTACAGGGCGAAATGGTACGTGGTCCGCGGCGACGAGCCGCTGCTCTTCGGCTGGGGCATCCACGGCCAGCACCTGTTCGTGGACCGGCGCCTGCAGCTCGTGATCGCCAAGTTCTCGTCCCAGGCACTCCCCGTCGACGAGGCGCGCATGGCGGCGACTTTGCGCATGGTGCAGCAGCTCAGGAGCGCTCTGCGAGGCGCGTAGGGATCAGGACTTCCGAGTGCAGGGTGCGGTGCACCGGGCACCTGTTGGCGATCTCGAGGAGCCTGGCGCGTTGCGCGTCGTCGAGCGCGCCTTCCAGCGTCACGATACGCTCGATGCGGTCGACGCGTCCTTCCCTGGTTTCGCAATCCGCGCAGTCCGCCGCGTGGATCTTCTCGTGCGCGAGCTCGACGGCCACGCGCTCGAGCGGAATCTTCTTCTGGTCGGCATAGAGGCGGATCGTCATCGCCGTGCACGCGCCGACGGCGGCGAGCAGCAGGTCGTAGGGCGAGGGCCCCGAGTCCGCGCCGCCGGCGCTCAGCGGCTCGTCGGCACGCAGGCGGTGCCGTCCGGCGTAGATGTCCTGCGCGAATTTTCCGTTCCCGGCCTCGACCACGCGCACTCCGGGAACCGAGGCTTCCGCCTCCTTTTCCAGGAACCTGGACGACCACGCCGCGAGGACCTCGGCCGCATACGAAGCATCGTCGCGCCGCAGCAGCAGGTGGTCGGCATCGTCGAGCGACAGGAAGCTCTTCGGATGCTTCGCCGCCTGGAAGATCTTCCCGGCATTGTCTATGCCCACTACCGCGTCCCGCGGCGAATGCATGACGAGAAGCGCCTTGCCGAGCGTGGCGATCGTCCGGGCCGGATCCTGGCGCTCGAGGTCCTTGAGGAACGCCTCCTGCACCGGAAAAGGCTTGCCGCCGACGTCCACCATGCCGTCCTTCACGAGGTGGGCGACATGGCGCGGCTCGAACGGCGCGCCGATCGTGGCCACGGCGCGCGCCTCGGGAATGCGCGCGGCGGCGGCGAGGACCGCGGCGCCGCCCAGGCTGTGCCCGATCAGGATGCCGGGTGCCGAAAAATCGCCGCGCAGGAACGCCGCCGCGGCGACGAGATCTTCGATGTTGGAGGAGAAAGTCGAGGCGGCAAAGTCGCCGCCGCTCGCGCCGAGTCCGGTGAAGTCGAAGCGCAGCACCGCGATGCCGCGCGCCGCCAGTGCCTGGCTGATGTAGGCTGCGGCCTTCGAATCCTTCGAGCAGGTGAAGCAGTGCGCGAAGAGCGCCCACGCGCGCGCCGCACCGGCGGGAAGCTCGAGCCGGCCCGCCAGCGCGTGGCCATTTGAAGAGGGAAAGCTGACCGCCTTGGAAGCCATGATCGACGCTCCTTCGCCGTGGGTCGTGCGATGGGCCGACTACCTTACGCGCAGTCCGGTCCTCGATGTCGCCTGCGGGTCCGGCAGGCACGCGCGCTATTTCGCGGCGCGAGGCCTTCAGGTTGTCGCAGTGGACCGCGACCCGCAAGCCATCGAGGGCGTGGAATTCGTGCAGGCCGACCTCGAGCAGGGCGCGTGGCCCCTGGGCGAGCGCCGCTTTGCCGCCATCGTCGTCACGAACTATTTGCACCGGCCGCTCTTTCCGGCGCTCGAAGCGGCGCTGGAAGAAGGCGGCGTTCTGATCTACGAGACCTTCATGACGGGCAACGAACGCTATGGCAGGCCGTCGAATCCAGCCTTCCTGCTGCGGCCCGGCGAGCTTCTGCAGGCTTTCGGGCGCTTGCACGTCGTCGCCTTCGAGCAAGGCATTGTCGCGCATCAAAAAACCGCCGTCGTCCAGCGCCTCTTCGCGCTGCGCGGGCAGGGCGAAAGCGTTAGAATCGCGCCATGATCACAGGGAGCCTGGTCGCGATCGTCACGCCGATGAAGGAAGACGGCGCGCTCGACCTCGCGCGCTTTCGCAGCCTCATCGACTGGCATGCCGCCGAAGGCACCGACGGCATCGTCGTCGTGGGCACCACCGGCGAATCGCCCACGGTCGATTTCGACGAGCACAAGGAGCTCATCCGGGTCGCGGTGCAGCACTCGCGCGGGCGCATCCCCATCATCGCGGGCACCGGCGGCAATTCCACCGCCGAGGCGATCGAGCTCACCGAATCGGCCAAGAAGGCGGGCGCCACCGCCTGCCTTTCGGTCGTCCCGTACTACAACAAGCCGACCCAGGAAGGGCAGTACCTGCACTTCCGCAAGATCGCGGAGTCGGTCGACCTGCCGATGATCCTGTACAACGTGCCGGGCCGCACGGTCGCCGACCTGCAGAACGACACCGTGCTGCGGCTTGCGCAGGTGCCCGGAATCATCGGCATCAAGGACGCGACTGCCAGCATCGAGCGCGGCACCGACCTGATCCGCCGCGCGCCGCGCAACTTCGCCATCTACAGTGGCGAGGATTCCACGGCGCTCGCGCTCATCCTGCTCGGCGGCCACGGCGTGATCTCGGTGACTGCGAACGTCGCACCGAAGCTCATGCACCAGATGTGCGCGGCCGCGCTCGTGGGCGACGTGAAGAAGGCCCGCGAGCTGAACCTGCAGCTGTTGCCGCTGCACCAGCGCCTGTTCGTGGAGGCCAACCCGATTCCGGTGAAGTGGGCGCTCTCGCAGATGGGCATGATGGAGGCGGGCCTGCGGCTTCCGCTTTCCCCGCTTTCCGAGAAATTCCACCAGACGGTGCGCGAGGCGCTGCACGACGCCGGCATCGCGCTTCCCGGCCTGCGCGTCGTCGAGGGCCGGGCAAAGTCCTGATGAAGAAGACGGTGCTGCTGCTTTGCGCCGGAATGGTCCTCGCCGGCTGCGAGACCATCTCAGGCATGATGGACAAGAAGATCGACTACAAGACCGAGGGCAAGTCGAACCTGCCGCCCCTCGAGATCCCGCCCGACCTCACCACGCCGGCGCGCGACAACCGCTACCTGGTCCCGGAGACGGGCAAGTCCTCGGCCACCCTGTCCGGCTACGAAGCCGACCGCAAGGAGCAATCGCGCATCGGCAACAGCACCGTGCTGCCCGACGTGGACAACATCCGGGTCGAGCGCAGCGGCAGCGAGCGCTGGCTGGTGGTGCGCGACCAGACGCCGGAGAAGCTGTGGCCGATCGTCAAGGATTTCTGGCAGGAGAACGGCTTCCTCATCCGCACCGAGGTGCCGGAGGCCGGCGTGATGGAGACCGACTGGGCCGAGAACCGCGCGAAGATCCCGGAAAGCGGCATCCGCAGCTTCCTCGGCAAGTACCTGGACCAGATCTACTCCACCGCGGAGCGCGACAAGTTCCGCACCCGGCTCGACCGCACCGCCGACGGCAAGGGCACGGAGATCTACGTTTCGCACCGCGGGATGGAAGAGGTCTTCACCAGCGCGCGCGACGCTGCCGGCGGCAGCAACCAGACGTCCTGGCAGGCGCGGCCCTCGGATCCGAGCCTGGAAGCCGAGTTCCTGCGCCGCCTGATGGTCCGCCTCGGCGCGCAGCAGGAGAAGGCGGCGACGCTCGCCGCGAGCGGCGCCAACAAGGACCGCGCGGCGATCCGCAAGGGGCTCGACGGCAGCGAGCAGCTGCAGGTGTTCGAGCCTTTCGACCGCGCGTGGCGGCGCGTCGGGCTGGCGCTCGACCGCGTCGGCTTCACGGTGGAAGACCGCGACCGGGCGAAGGGCCTGTACTTCGTGCGCTACGCCGATCCGGAGCAGGACATGGACCGCAAGAACCGCGAGACCGGCATCCTTTCGCGGCTACTGAACTTCGGCAGCAGCAAGGATTCCAAGGTCAAGCCGGAGCAGTACCGCGTGCTCGTCAAGCAGGAGCAGGAGGCGAGCCAGGTCTCCGTCCTCAACAAGGACGGCGGCGCGGATACCTCGCGCACCGCGCAGCGCATCCTGTCGCTGCTCCACGAGCAGCTGCGCTAGCGGTTGCTGCGCTTCGCCTCGCTCGCGAGCGGCAGCAAAGGCAACTCGCTCGTCGTGGAGGCGCATTCCTCCGGCGGCGGCACCACGGTGCTCATCGATTGCGGGCTCAACCTGCGCGACGCGGAGAAGCGGCTCGCGCGCCTCGGCGTGGAGCCCTCCCGGATCGACGCCATCCTCGTCACGCACGAGCACAGCGATCATTCCGGCGGGGTGTTCGACTTCGCCGCGGCGCACGGCGTGGCGGTCTATCTCACCCACGGCTGCCTCGCGATGCTGAAGGCCGAAGGCAAGGTGCTCGACGGCGTCAAGCTGGTGTTCGTCAACGGCCGCGAGAAGCTCGCGCTGCGCGACATGGAAATCGCGCCGTTCACCGTGCCGCACGACGCGCGCGAGCCCGTTCAATACATCGTTTCAGACGGCGCGGCGCGGCTCGGGATGCTGACCGACATCGGCGCGTCCACCCTGCACGTCGAGCAGACGCTCTGCGGGCTCGACGCCCTGGTGCTGGAGTGCAACTACGACGCGAACATGCTCTGGAACGGCGCCTATCCGCGCTGGCTCAAGGAGCGCATCGCGGGCCCGCTGGGGCATCTCGACAACGTGCAGTCCGAGCGCCTGCTCGGGGCGCTCGATCGCTCGAAGCTGAAGCACGTGATCGGCGCGCACCTGTCGCAGCAGAACAACCGGCCGGAGCTCGCGCGCAGCGCGCTGGCGCGCGCCATGGGCTGCGAGGAAAGCTGGATCGGCCTCGCCACCCAGGAAGAAGGCTTCGGGTGGCGGGACCTGATCTGAAGCGCTAAAGGCTTACTTCTTCTCGTCCTTCTTCTCGTCCGCGGGCGGCGTGCTTGCGGACGGGGCCGTGGACGGCGTCGCGCCCGGGGTGGCGCTGGACGAGGCGGCGCCGCCGGCGCTCGAGGAAGACGAATCGCTCGACGGCGCAGCGGACGACGGGCCGGTGGAGCTGGCCGGCGGCGTCGCAGGCGTCGATGCGGACGGCGAAGCCGGCGGCGTGGCAGGCGCCGTGGATTGCGCGGGCGGCGTTGCCTTGCTCTCGGTCTTGCCTTCATCTTTGCCGCAGGCGGATAGCGCGAGGGCTACCGCCGCAGCGAACAGCAGCGAAGTGCTCTTCATGTTCAATGCCTCTCTTAAGGGGTGTTGAGGAGGAGTGTCTGCAGATTGCAACGGGTGAAACACGTGCCGCCCGGCAGCGGGCGGACGATGAAGTTTAGCCAAAAGCAGATGACATGGATGTCAGTTTCGAAGCAAGTTACAGGCCTGCGGTCGTACTGGACACCGCCGGATAGGAAGCGGCCCAGATGTCCGTGAACCGCTGGCGCATCTGCAGTCCTTCCGCCTCGTCGCCCAGGCCGATCGCGCCCCGGAAAAAATGCGCCACGGGACGGCGCACGTAATGCGCCGAATCGAGCACCAGGAAGGCATCCTGCAGCTCGCGGATCTCCTCGTGCGTGCGGTGGATATGGATCGCATGGGAATAGCGCGCGAGCAGCGCCATCATGCGCGGGCATTTGCGCGTGATGTGCTCCGTGTCGTGCACGACGACGAAAAGCCGGCGCGTGCGGCTCGCGCCGAGGAAGCGCTCCAGGCGCGCGACGCGGTCGGGATCGTTCACCCGCAGCGCCGCCAGGTCGGGGTCGAAGATCCTCAGCTCGCGGCCAAACTGCTCGAGCAGCCGGTCGACGGCGGCCTGGAATCCCGCGCCGGTATCGAAGCGCTCGTAGAAGGGCTGCTCGGTGGCGTCCATGGCTAGCTGGCGTGAAGATATCCCAGTCCGTGCCAGCGGTCGACGAGCGCGCGCAGGGACGGCGCAAGCTTGCCGCGCAGCACGCGCCGATCGGCAAGCTCGCGCAGGCGCGCGCGCGCTGCTGCGGGCACGCGGATCTCCTCTCCGTTGACGTAGAAG
>DATAHF010000226.1:0-2020 GCA_036263315.1 Burkholderiales bacterium | reverse complement strand
TCGCGTCAACGCGATCGCGCCGGCCGTGCTCGAGACCGACATGGTGCGCGGCCAGCTTACGCCCGAGCTGCGCGCGCGCGTCGTCTCGCGCATTCCGCTCGGCCGGCTCGCGAGCGCCGAGGACGTGGCAAAGCTCGCGCTTTTTCTCTGCTCGGAGGCGGCCTCGTTCATCACCGGCGAGACGGTCGCGGTGGACGGCGGATTCCTGAGGACCTGAGATGACCCTGACTGGAAAATCGGCCATCGTCACCGGCGCGGCGAGCGGCATCGGCGCGGAAATCGCGCGCGTCTTCGCCGAGGCGGGCGCGAAGGTCTGCATCGCGGACCTGAACGAGCCGCAAGCGACGGTCAAAAACAGCATCAGCGTGCGCATGGACGTCACCAACGAGGCGCAAGTCGAGCGTGGCATCGCCGAGGCGGTGCGCCAGATGGGCGGCGTCGACATCCTCGTCAGCAACGCGGGCGTGCAGCACATCGACACCATCGCCGATGTCTCGTTCGAGAACTGGAAGCGCGTGCTCGCGATCCACCTCGACGGCGGCTTTCTCACCACGCGGGCCTGCCTGCGCCACATGATCCGCCAGAAGCGCGGCGGCTCGATCCTCCTGATGGGCTCGGTGCATTCGCTCGAGGCCTCGGTCCAGAAAGGCCCCTATGTCGCGGCGAAGCACGGCCTCGCGGGCCTGTGCCGCGTGGTGGCGAAGGAGGGCGCGCCGCACGGTATCCGCTCCAACCTCATCTGCCCCGGCTTCGTGCGCACGCCGCTCGTCGAGCGCCAGATCCCCGAGCTCGCGAAGGACCTGAACATTTCCGAGGAATCGGTCGTGAAGGACGTCATGCTACGCACGACGGTAGACGGCGAGTTCACAACCGTGGGCGACGTGGCTCAGGTCGCGTTATTTCTCGCCAGCTTTCCTACCAACGCGCTCACCGGCCAGTCGATCGTGGTGAGCCACGGCTGGCACATGAACTGACGACGGCTCAGTCGAGGAAGGTCTTCGCCAGCGACGCGGCCGCGCGCCGCAGGCTCGGCAGGTGCTCGAGCGCCCTTGTCAGCGGCATGCGCGAGGCGGGCGCGTGCACCGCGATCGCGGCGCACACGCGCTTGCGCTGATCGGCGACCGGCACCGCCACGCAGACGAGGCCCGCGTGGAATTCCTCGTTGTCGGTCGCGTATTTCTGCACGCGGATGCGCGCCAGCTCCTCGCCGAGGCGGCGGGGGTCGGTAATCGTCGTGTCGGTGAAGCGCGTGAGCGCGAGGTGCGCCATCAGGCGCGTGCGCGAGGCCTTCGGCAGGTTGGCGAGCAGCAGCTTGCCGCTTGCCGAGCAGTGCAGCGGCACGCGAGAGCCTGAGGAGAGCGTCATGCGCAGCGGCCAGGCCGCCTCCACCCGGTCGAGATAGACGACGGCATCGCCGTCCAGCATCGTGAAATTGCAGGTCTCGCCGATCGCGTCGACCAGGCGCGCGAGGATCGCATGGCGCTCGGCGCGCAGACCGCCGTTGAGAAGCGCCGCGCGACCCAGGGCCGCGAGGCGCGGTCCCGGCGCGTAGCGGCGCGCGCCGGGCTCGCGCGCCACCAGCCGCGCGTCCTCGAGCATTCCGAGCATCCGGTAGAGCGTTGGCTTCGGCAGCCGCAGCGCGGTGGTCAGGTCGGCAAGCGACGGGGGGCGCTCGGCGGCGACCAGGGCCTCCAGCACGGCCATCGCCCGCAAGGTGGCGGGGACGTTGTCTTCCTTGCGCGGCATCGCGGAAGTTTATCGAAATCTGAAACGAAATTTTCCAACGGCTGTGAGAAGATTGCCGCACCCCACAGGAGGACCGCATGACCGACATCGCCGAAGTGAAACGCGTGGTTGTCACCGGCAAGCAGCGCATGACGCCTTCCGAGGCACTCGTCGAAACCCTCGTCGCGCAGGGCGTGAGGAACGTCTTCGGCATCGTCGGCTCGGCCTACATGGACGCGCTCGACCTTTTTCCCGCGGCCGGCATCCGCTTCATCCCGACCGTGCACGAGCAGGG
>DATAHF010000225.1:0-3448 GCA_036263315.1 Burkholderiales bacterium | reverse complement strand
CCGCCTCGAAGCCGCGCAGCAGGTCCAGGGACGGCATTGCATTACTTTTACTCATGCATGGCCTGAAAATTTACCGTTTGAGCGGGGCGAGCCAAGGATGCATCCTGCGCATGTCAAATGCAAGGAGAGCCTCATGCGGATTGAACTGGATGCCGGTGTGCTGCGCCTGGAACGCGGCCAGACCCTGCGGGTGGTGGACGGCGCGGGCAGCAAGATCTGCGCGCGCTCGGGCAGCGTGTGGATCACCGAGGAGAACCGGCCGCGCGACGTGGTGCTCGGCCCGGGCAGTTGCTACGAGCTGAGCGAGGACGGCGTCGCCGTCGTCGAGGCCCTCGGCCAGGCCTCCGTCACCCTCGACTGAAAGGAGCGCGCCATGAACGCCATGTACGAACGCTATCGCGCGGATGCCGCCTTCCGGGAAGCGCTGGTTGCCCAGGCGCACCGGCAGCGCACCGCGGCGATCGGGGAGCTCATCGCAGGCGCCGTAAGAACGCTGCTTGCCCGCCAGCCGCTGCGCGGCTCGCGCATGCTGCATCGCTCCGGAGCGCTCTGATGCCGCTCGTGCGAATCGACATCCTGCGCGGCAAGCGGCCCGCCTATCGCAGGCAACTGGGCGACGCCGTGCACCGCGCGCTGGTCGAAACGATCGAGGTGCCGCCGCTCGATCGCTTCCAGCTCGTCACCGAGCACGACGAAGCCGACTTCATCTACGACGCGCGCTACCTCGGCATGGCGCGCAGCGCGAACCTCGTCATCATCCAGATCACGCTGAGCGCCGGGCGCTCGCTCGACAAGAAGCGCGCGCTCTACCAGCGCATCGCCGACAACCTCGCCGAGCTCGGCGTGCGCCGCGAGGACGTGTGGATCAACCTCGTCGAAGTGGCGAAGGAGAACTGGTCGTTCGGCAACGGCCTCGCCTCCTACGCGCCTGCGCAGGCGGCTGCCGCATGAGCAGCCGCGTGGTCGAGCGCGGCGAGCTCGTCTACGTTAGAAGCGCTCCGCCCGAGCCGGTCGGCGACGTGGCGGAGCAGACGCGCCGCGCGCTCGCCCGCATCGAGGAGCTGCTCTCCCTCGCCGGGACGGACAAGTCGCGCCTGCTCACGGCGCAGATCAAGCTCTCCGACCTCGCGCTGCTGCCGGCGCACGAAAGCGCGTGGCACGAATGGCTGGGCGCAGGCGCTGCGCCGATCCGCGCGGTGGAGCAGTCGGCGCTCGAGCCGCAGGCGGCGCTCGTGGAAATCACCGTAACCGCCACCAGGCACCCGAGGCTCGCCTAGAATAGCTCTCCATCTGGAGAGCGCATGTTCAAGGACGGTCTTCTCGGCGGTAAGCGCATCCTCGTCACCGGCGGCGGCACCGGCCTCGGCAGGGAAATCGCGGCGCGCTACCTCGAGCTCGGCGCCGAGCTCTGGATCGCGGGGCGCAGGGGCTCGGTCCTCGAAGCCACCGCCGCGCAACTCACCAGGCAGTTCGGCGGAAGCGTCAAGACCCACGCGGTCGATATCCGCGACGCGGCCGCGGTCGATGCCATGGTGCAGCGCATCTGGGACGAGGCGGGCCCGCTCACCGGGCTCGTCAATAACGCCGCGGGAAATTTCATCAGCCCGACGAAGGACCTGACGCCGAACGGCTTCAACGCCATCGCGAACATCGTGTTCCACGGCACCTTCTACGTCACGCATGCCGTGGGCAAGCGCTGGATCGAGGCGAAGCAGAAGGGCACGGTGCTCTCGATCCTCGTCACCTGGGTGCACACCGGCTCGCCCTACGTCGTGCCTTCGGCGATGTCCAAGGCCGGGCTGCACGTCATGACCAAGTCGCTCGCGGTCGAGTGGGGCCGCCACGGCATCCGGCTCAACGCCATCGCGCCCGGCCCCTTCCCCACGGAAGGCGCGCAGAAGCGCCTGCGGCCCGACGGCAGCTTCGACGACTCGGCGCGCATGAACCCGATGCGCCGCGTCGGCCGCATGGAGGAGCTGCAGAACCTCGCCACGTTCCTCATGGCCGATGGCTGCGAGTGGCTGACCGGCGAGACCATCGCCGTCGACGGCGGCGGCTATCTCGCCACCGGGTCGGGCGCCTATTTCACCGAGCTCGACAAGCTTTCCGACGCCGACTGGGAGCGCATGCGCGCGCTCATCAAGGCGCAGAACGAGAAAGACCGCGCCGCGCGCAGCGCATGATCGCGAACGGCTGATGGCGACGCTCGTTCCAAGGCCGGCGGCCACCCTCATCCTGCTTCGGCAGGCGAGCGCGGGCCCCGAGGTCCTGATGCTGCAGCGCACGCAGAGCGCGGCGTTCCTGGGCGGCGCCTACGTGTTTCCGGGAGGCTCGCTCGATCCGCAGGATGCCGAGCCGCGGCTCCTCGAGCGCGTCCTCGGCCTCACGGACAATGACGCGAGCGCGCGCCTTTCCCTGCCCGAGGGCGGGCTCGCGTATTACGTCGCCGCGCTGCGCGAGTGCTTTGAAGAAGCGGGCGTGCTGCTCGCCTGCGAGAAGGACGGCACGCCGATCTCGCCCGCGCGCGCCGAGACGCTGCTTCGCTTCCGCAAGAGCGCATTCCTCGACTTCATGGAAAGCGAGGACCTCTACCTTCCGGGGCGGGCGCTCGCCTACTACGGCCACTGGATCACTGCGCCGGGCAGGAGCCGCCGGTTCGACACGCGCTTCTTCGTCGCCCTCGCGCCCGAGGGCCAGGCGGGCTCGCACGACGCGGGCGAGACCGTGCACGACATCTGGATCCGCCCGCAGGAGGCGCTCGAGCGCGCCGACCGCGGCGAGATCGAGCTGGTGTTCGCCACGCGCCACACGCTGAAGGATCTCGGCCGGTTCGCCGCGCGCGAGGAAGCTTTCCAATACGCGGCGAGCCTCCCCGAGATCGAGACGAACCGCGCCTGCCGCGCGCTCGGCAAGGAGGGCGAGAAGCTTTTCCGGCGCGCCGACCCGGCCTACTTCGAGATCCACTGGAGCGACCCGGACGAGACCGGACAGACGACGTACGACCTCGCTCCCGGCGTGCCGAAGAAGCTCGACCGGCTCGTCACGCGCATCATCGCGCCCAATCCGGGCGCCATGACCGGCCCGGGAACCAACTCGTATCTCGTCGGCGAGCGCGCCCTTGCGCTCATCGATCCCGGCCCCGCAATCGACGCCCACGTGGAAAAAATCCTGGAGGAAGCGGGCGGCAGGATCCGCTGGATCCTGTGCACCCACACGCATTTCGACCACTCGCCCGCGGCGCACATCCTGAAGCAGAAGACCGGCGCGCAGGTGCTGGGCCGTCCCGCGCCGGAAGGCCAGGATGCCACGTTCAAGCCGGACTTCGTCCTGGAAAACGGGCAGCGCGTGGACTTGGGCGGGGCGACGCTGCGCGCGATCCACACGCCCGGGCACGCGTCCAACCATCTGTGCTACCTGCTCGAGGAAACGAAGATGCTCTTCACGGGCG
>DATAHF010000224.1:0-4099 GCA_036263315.1 Burkholderiales bacterium | reverse complement strand
CATCCACGCGCCGCGCTCGCCATCCTGCGGCTCGATGCCCTGGCGGATGATGTACGCGAGGTTGCGCGAAGTCGGGATCGTCAAGCCGGTGGCGAGCGGAAGCTGCAGGGCGCCGCCTTCGGCCTGGCGCCCGCGGTCGTGGCACTGGCCGCAGGCGCCCGCATAGATCGCCTTGCCCTTTTGATGGTCGTCGGCCTCGCGGCTCACGTTGGCCGCCGCTTCTTCGGCGGCCTTGCGCCGCTCTTCGTCGCTGCGACGATCGAGCGAAGCGATGTAGGTGGCGATGGCGCGCACGTCTTCATCTGGCACGCCGCGCAAGTCGTGGACGACGTCGACCATGGGGCCGGCCGTGAGCGCGTGCGAATCGGCGATTCCCGTGCGCAGGTACGTGTGCAGATCGTCGCGCGTCCAGGGCACGGGCGAAGGCGACGTGGCGTTCAGTGCGGGCGCATGCCAGCCTTCGGCCTCGCCACCGCCAAAATCCTCTTCTTTCTTCTCCCCGCCCAGCTTGTCGCGCGGCGTGTGGCACGCCCCGCAGTGCGCGAGGCCGCGCACGAGATAGGCGCCGCGGTTCCACTCGGCGCTTTGCGCGGCGTCCGGCTCGATCGGTCCGGGGCGCAGGTAGCGCTTGTTCCAGACCGCGACGGCAAAGCGCGGAATCGGGATGGCGTTCGCGACGTTCGGCTGGCGCACCGGCTCGCGCGCCATGAGAAACGCGTACAGCGCGGCAATGTCGTCGTCGGTAAGGTGCGTGAAATAGTCGTAGGGAAATGCGGGGTACAGGTGCCGGCCGCGCCGGTCGATGCCTTCGCGCATGGCGCGCGCAAACGCGGCTTGCGACCAGCGTCCGATCCCCGTCTCCGGGTCCGGCGTGATGTTGGTGCCGTGGATGGTGCCGAAAGGCGTCTTCAGCGCCCGGCCGCCGGCGTAGGGCTTGCCGCCCGGGGCGGTGTGGCAGCCCATGCAATTGCCGAGCGCGGCGAGGCGCGCGCCCGCCGCCACGCGCGCGCGATCGGGCGGCAGCTTCGCCGCAGGCTCCAGCGGCGGCAGCGCTTCGCGCGCGCTGCAGCCTGCGATGGCGAGCGCCAGCAACAGGGCGCCGCCCGCCCGCCTGACGACGCGGTCAATAGCCGTAGAACTCTTCCGAGCGCATGTCGTTTTCGGAAATGCCGATCTCCGTGAGCATCGATTGCATAGCCATCGCCATGCCCGGCGGCCCGGCGAAGTAGTACACGGGCGCGCGCAGGTCGGGCAAGTGGCGCTCGAGCATATCGCGGCGGATGAATCCGGTCTCGCCCCTCCAGGGCTGGGAGGACTTCTGCGCCTCCGCCATGGTGGCAACCAGCCGGTAGTTCGGGTTGCTTTTCTCCAGCGCGCGCAGCTCGTCCAGGAACGCCGCGTCTTCCGGCCGCCGATTGGAATAAAAAAGGTGGATGCGATGCGGCAGGGCGTTCGTCGCGGCATGGCGCGCCATGGAGAGAAACGGCGTGATGCCTATGCCGCCGGCGAGGAACACTGCGGGACGCGCGATCTCGTCGTGCAGGACCATGACGCCGGCCGGACCGTCCATCTCGAGCTTCAGCCCGGGCGCCGCCGACTTGAGCACGCGCTTGAAGGCGCTGTCGCGCATGCGCGTCGCAATCATGAGCTCCGGCTCGTGCGGCGCCGAGGCGATGGTGAAGGGCCGGCTGGGCCCTTGCGCGTCGGTTTCGGGCGGGTCGACCAGGGTGAAGAGCGCGTTCTGCCCGGCGTCGAAAGAAAAGCCGGGCGGCTTGCGGAAATAGAAAGCGCTGGTTCCCGCGGCGACCTCCTCACGCCTCAGCAGCGTGATCTCGGCCACGGCGGCGCCTAGAAGGTACGGATGCCGGAAAAGCTGTCCTGCACTTCGTGGCGCTTGCCGGCATCGTCGTACCAGTACAGCTTGCCGGCTTCCTCGCCCTTGGTGAGCTTGTGCGAGCCGTCGCAGAACGGCTGGTTCTTGGACAGGCCGCACTTGCACAGCCACACTTCCTTGCCATCGATGGTGTACTTGGTGGGCTCCTGCGGCGTGCGCTTGACTAGACGGGCCATGGCAGACTCCTTGGGTGGGACGTTATTGAATCACCATTAGATGCACCTAACAGCCTTTACGTGCCGCTATTCCGCGCTGTTGCTGTCGCTGCTGCTCGCGTGCTGCACGGCCGTGCCCCGCGAGGAGCACAAGGCCTATGAGCCCATTCCCGGGCAGCCGGGCAAGGACGTGGTGTGGTTTCCGTCGCCGCCTTCCACGGTGGAAGTCATGCTGGACCTTGCGCGGGTCACGCCGGCCGACTACGTAGTCGACCTGGGCTCGGGAGACGGGCGCAACGTCATCGCGGCGGCGAAGCGCGGCGCGCGCGCCCTCGGCATCGAGTACAACCCCGAGCTCGTCGAGCTCTCGCGCCGCAACGCGCGCGAGCAGGGCGTCTCGCAGCTCGCGCAGTTCGTGGAAGGCGACATGTTCGCCGCCGATTTCTCGCAGGCGAGCGTGCTCGCGCTGTTCCTCATCCCGGAGAACCTGCGAAAGCTCAGGGACAAGTTCGCGCGCCTTGCCCCGGGGACGCGCATCGTCTCCAACGCCTTCGAGATCCCGGGCTGGCGCCCGGCGCAGACGGCGACCGCGCATGGGGACTGCACGGTGTGGTGCACGGCGTACCTCTACATCGTGCCGGCGTGGGTGGAAGGGCGCTGGCGCCTGGGCGCGAGCGAGCTCACGCTCGAGCAGGACTTCCAGGCGCTCTCCGGCACGCTCGCGGGGCGCTCGCTGGTGAATGCCCAGGTGAGCGCCGATCGCATCCGCTTTCTCGCCGGCCTGGATGAATACGTGGGCCGCGTGCGCGGCGATGCCATGACGGGCACCGTAAGCGGCAGCCGCAGCGGTCCGTGGACCGCGGTGCGCGTGAAGTAGCGCGCCATCGACGTCGCTTGGCGCGGACAGTGCCAGTGGTGGATTTCCGATCGGCGCCGCCTGTGCTCCAATCCCGCGGTAGGGGTTCGTGCGCGGAGGTCCGAATGAACGTTCTCACGCAGCAGCGCTGGTTCCTGTCGATGGTGGCGATCCTGTCCGAAGTGCCGTCCGTGCTGAACGATGCGGCGCTCCAGCTCGGACGATGGCTGGGCGCATCGTCCAAGGAAGCGGATGCGCGCATTGCGGCCGGTGCCGTAACGGCGGCGATCGCCCTTGCCGTCACGGTCGTCCTGGTGATCGCGCTGGCCGCGGGCCGCTAGCCCCCGTCGTAACCGCGGCCGGCGCCGAAGCTGAAGCCGGCTTTCTCGAACTCGCGCGAAAGCCCGGCCTGCACGGCCTCGATGTCCTTCTTCGCCGCCGGCGTGAACGCGATGTCGTTCATGTCGTGCACGCCGCCGGTGATGAGCACCTGCAGGATGCCTTCTTCCGCGCCGACGTTGCGGAACGCGCGGCACACGCCGGGCGGGATCGAGATGGTGTCGAAGGCCTCGAGCTCGGCGCGGCCCGAGCCGTCGTCGTTCCAGGTCACCTCGAAGCGGCCCTTCAGCACGGTGAAGGTCTCGTAGGTCTGCACGTGGTTGTGCAGCCCGGGGCCTTGCCCGGGCGGGCACACCGCCAGCGTCATCGTCATGCCCGCCGCGCCGCGGATCGGCGCACCGGCGTTGATCGGCGTGCTGCCGGATTCGTCCAGCCCGATGACCGACAGGAGCTTGCGCGCATATACGACGTCGCGCGCCTTCTCGGGGATGTGCGCGTCCTGGATCGGCAACGGCCGGAGCGACTTGAAGCGCGCAATGCGCTTTTGCATCTCCGCCAGCGGGATATGGGAGGTCTTCATCGCTTTATTCCTGCCTTCCTCAGCGCGCTCTCGCGCCGCGTGAGCCACCAGCCGTACTGCACCGGCCACATTGCGTATTCCGGGTCGACGCCGAGCGCGCGCGCGGCGTGCAGCGGCCAGTTCGCGTCGTAGAGCGCCTCGCGCCCGATGGCGATGAGGTCGGCGCGTCCGCGTTGCAGCGCTTCCTCGGCCTGCTCGGGCGTGAGGATGAGCCCCACCGCCATGGTGTGCAGTCCGGCTTCCTTCTTCACGCGCTCGGCGAACGGGACCTGGAA
>DATAHF010000223.1:0-7800 GCA_036263315.1 Burkholderiales bacterium | reverse complement strand
CTCGGCGTCGAGATCACCGCGCTGCCCATGTCCGTGGACAACCTTTCCGCGGCGATCCGCAAGGCGCGGCGCAAACGCTGATGCCGATCGACGTCCACGCCCATTACGTGCCGCTGAAGCTCCTCGACGTGCTCGAGCGCGAGGGCGCGCGCTATGGCGTAAATGTCGTTGAGCACCAGCCGACCTGCCAGAAGTGCCTGCGCTTCGAATACGGCCTGCAGATCCGCCCGTTCTTTCCCAAGCTGGTCGAGCCGGTGGCTAGCCGCATCGAGAGCATGCAGCGCTGCGGCATCGACCGCCAGGTGCTCTCGGCGTGGGCCGACATCTTCGGCTACGCGCTGGCCAGGGACAAAGGCGAGGCTTGGCATCGGCTGCTCAACGATCTGTTGGCCGATTTTTCCGCTTCTAACAGCAAATCATTTTCCTGGCTGGCCTCGGGAGCCTTGCCCGACGCGGCGCGCGCTGCCCGCGAATTGGAGCGCGCGGTGAAAGCCGGAGCGGTCGGCGGCGTATTGGCCACCAACGTCGAAGGCACGAACCTGGGCGAGCTGCCGCTGGACGAATACTGGGCCGCCGCCGTGGCGCTCGACGTGCCGGTGTTCCTGCACCCGGCGCAGCCGGTGCCGCTGCCGCGCAGCGGGAAATTCGCGCTCAACCAGATCGCGCAGTACACCTTCGACACCACCCTTTGCGTGGGGTCGCTCATCTCGTCGGGCGTGCTCGACCGGTTTCCGAAGCTGCGGCTGATCCTGTCGCATGGCGGCGGCGCGCTGCCCTACCTCATCGGCCGGTTCGACGTCATGCACGAGCGCGCCGACAAGGCGCAGGGCATCGTCGCCGCCGCCAAGCCCTCGAGCTACCTGCGCCGCATGTGGTACGACACGATCCTGCACGACGCGACCGCGCTGCGCTACCTGGCCGGGCGCGTCAAGGCGGACCGCATCGTGCTCGGCAGCGACGACTCGTTTCCGCCGGCAGACCGCGATCCGCTCGCGAGCCTCAGGGCGGCCGGGTTCGATGCTTCCGAAATGAAGCTGATCACCGAAGACAACCCGAGACAACTTTTCCGACTGTGAAAACCAAGGAACCGCCATGCCATTCGTAGTGTGCAAAGTCCCCATGGAGCACGTGCAGGACACCGCCGGCATCGAGGCGGCGATGAAGGAGTGGAAGTTCGGCGCCGACGACATCGTCGCCGTGGTCGCCAAGACCGAGGGCAACGGCGGGGTGAACGACATCTCGCGCATCCTGGTGGACCGGGTGCTGCGCGACTTCTTCGTCAGCCGCGGGTCGCGCACGCGCGCGCAGGCGCTTCAGGTGCCGATCGCGCTTTCGGGCGGCACCGACGGCGTGATCTCGCCGCACTACAACATCTTCGCGCGCGTCGCCGAGGACGAGGTCTCGAAAGCGACCAAGGACGAGCTGCGCCTCACCGTCGGCTTCGCCGTGTCGGAAAAGATCCTGCCGGAGGAGATCGGCCGCCTGCCGATGGTGGAGAAGGTGGCGGCGGGGGTGCGCAAGGCGATGAAGGAAGCCGGCATCGCCGATCCGAAGGACGTGCACTTCGTGCAGACCAAGACACCGCTGCTCACCGCCGAGCGCATCGCGGACGCCAAGCGCCGCGGCAAGGACGTCTACAAGACGGAGATGATGGAATCAATGGCGGTGTCCAACGCCACCGCGGCGCTCGGCATCGGCGTCGGCGTGGGCGAGTTTCCGCTGCCGCGGGAGGAGCAGATCGCGCGCGACCTCAACCTCTACTCGTCGGTGGCCTCGTGCTCCTCGGGCGTGGAGCAGGACGAGGCGCAGATCGTCGTCGTGGGCAACCGCAAGGGCATCGGCGGCCGCTTCCGCATCGGCCATTCGGTCATGAAGGACGTGCTCGACTTCGAGGGCATCTACGACGCCGTCCGCAAGGCGGGCCTGCCGCTTCCCGAGCGCGCGCGCGCCTCCGACCTGGGCGGCGCGCTCGTCAACTGCTTCATCAAGTGCGAGACCGACCCCACCGGGCGGGTGCGCGGCCGGCGCCAGGTGTCGCTCAATGATTCCGACATCCACCACACGCACCACACGAAAGCGGTGGTCGGCGCGGTGGCGGCCGCCGCGATCGGCGATCCCATGGTCTACTGCTCGGTCGCGGCGCTGCAGCAGGGCCCGGCGGGCGGGGGCCCGGTGGCGGCGATCGTCGATATGACGAAGGTGAAGAAGTAACATCCGACTACAAGGAGGAGGGCCATCATGAATCTTCGTAAGAGCTGTCTCGTCCCGGTTTTTCTTGTCACTGCGCTCGCTTGCGGTCCCGCCGCGGCGGAGGACCTCACGCTACTCACGACCGTGCTTCGGGCGGTGAACCTGCCCATGGTCGTCGGCCTGCGGCTGCTCGAGAAGCAGGACGGCATCAAGGTGACGACCAAGGACCTGCGCACGCCCGAGTCGGTGATGCTCGCGACGATCGACGGCCAGGGGCAGATGGGCACCGGGTTCGCGCCCTTCTACCCGGCGGTGGAGAAGGGCGCTCCGGTGAAGGGCCTGATGGAGCTCTCGCGCGTCGAGTTCGTCATCATGGCGAAGAAGGAGATCGCGACGCCCCAGGGGCTGAACGGCGTGCGGCTCGCCTCGCACTCGCCGAAATCCACGGTGCAGTCGCTGCTGGAGTACTACTTCGCCTCGCATCCCGGCATCAAGCCGAACATCGTGTTCATCCCCGAAGGATCGCCGGCTCGCGCGAGCGCGCTGATGCGCGGCGCGGTCGACGGGGCGGCGTTCGACCTCTCTTCGGCCAAGACGGTCGGCGAGAGCGTTCCGGGGAAGTTCCACATCCTGGTCGACTTCACGACGGAGCCGCTCTCCTCGAACGTGCTGGTGTTCAATCCCGCCTACGCCAAGGCGCACCCGGACGTGGTGCACAAGGTGCTGCTGCGCATGGTCGAGTCCTACCGGCGCGGCATCGCCGACCCGAAATTCTGGGTCCGCGAGCGCGGCGAGTTCCTGAAGGAAATGGACGATGCCAAGCTCGAGGAGCAGATGCGCGACGTGGCGAAGATCGTCGACGCCAACGGCGGCATCGAGCGCCTGCGCGGCGCCCCGGCGATGAAGAACATCGAGTTCCAGGTGACCGCGGGCAACCTGACCGGGCCGGCGAGCAAGTGGAAGCCGGAGCAGTTCTACGACACGGGTCCGCTCGAGGCGGTGCTGAAGCAGCTCGCCCGTAAGTGAAGATCGCCGCGCTGCGGGGAGCGTCGGTGCTGGCGTTCCTCGCGCTGTGGCAGTGGGCGGCGTGGGTGCCGGTGAGCTTCAACTTCCCCACGCCCTGGGCCACCTTTCTCGCGCTGGCGGACCTGCTGCGCTCCGGCGCGCTGCTGCAGGCCACGGCGACGAGCCTGCAGTCGCTCGCGCTCGGCTTCGGCGCCGCGGTGCTGATCGGCGTGCCGCTCGGGCTGGTGATGGGCGTGGTGCGCGGGGTCGGGCGCGTGGCGCGGATTTACCTCGACCTGCTGATCGCGCTGCCCACCGCGGCGCTCATACCGCTGGTCATCCTTTCCTTCGGCATCAGCATCGCGTCTTCCGCGGTGATCGTGTTCGTCTTCAGCGCGCCATTCATCACCATGAACGCCTACGGCGGGGTGCGCGACGCCCGACCGCGCCTCATCGAGATGGCGCGGGCGTTCGGCGCTACATGGGGCAGGCTCTTCACCCGCGTCATCGTGCCTAGCGCGATGCCGATGATCCTCGCCGGCATGCGCCTGGGGCTTTCGCGCGCCTTCCTCGGCCTGATCGTCGCGGAGCTGCTGCTCTCGCCCTTCGGCCTGGGCAAGCTCATCATGAACTCGCGCTCGATGTTCGAGCACGACAAGATGTTCGCCACCGTCGCGTGGACGCTCATCCTCTCCGGGGCAGCGCTGTACGCGCTCGCGCGCATCGAGGGCCGCGTGCTGCGCTGGCGCGCCTGATGGCGGAGCCGGTCGGCATCGCGATCGAGGGCGTGTCGAAGAGCTTCGGCACGCTGCAGGCCCTCGTCGGCATCGACATCGGGGTGAAGGCGGGCGAGTTCCTGAGCCTCATCGGGCCGAGCGGCTGCGGCAAGACCACGCTCCTGAAGAGCATCGCCGGGCTCAACCCCATCGACGCGGGCCGCATCGTCATCGGCGGCCGGACGGTGAGCGGGCCCGGCGGGCACGAGGCGAGCCTCGTGTTCCAGGACTTCGCGCTCCTGCCGTGGGCCACCGTGCGCGAGAACGCCGAGTTCGGGCTGCTCCTGCGCGGCGTGCCGCCTTCCGAGCGCGCCGAAGCCGCGCGCAAGGCGCTGCACAAGGTGGGGCTTGCCGGCAGCTTCGAGCAGGCCTATCCGGCGCAGCTTTCGGGCGGCATGCAGCAGCGCGTGGGCCTCGCGCGCGCGCTCGCCGTGAATCCGCAGGTGCTGCTGATGGACGAGCCGTTCGCTTCCATCGACGAGCAGACGCGCCGCATCCTGCAGGACGACCTGCTGCGCATGTGGCAGGAAGAGCGCAAGACCGTGGTCCTCGTCACGCACAGCATGGAAGAGGCGATCTACCTTTCCGACCGCGTCGTCGTGCTGAGCCCGCGCCCGGGGCGCGTGCACAAGGTACTCGATGTGCCGCTGCCGCGGCCGCGCCAGGCGCTCGACGTCCGGGCGAGCGGGGACTTCGCCCGCCTGGTGGACGAGCTCTGGCAGATCCTGAAGAAGATGCAATGACACCCGCGACCGTCCAGGAGCCGGCATTCGGCCGCGGCGGCTTCGCCGCCATCGCGGGGCTGCTCGTTGTCTGGGAATTGCTGGGACAGATGCACCTCACCATCTTCGTGCCGCCGGCTTCCGCCGTGGCACAGGCCTGGTGGGGCCTCGTCACCGACGGTACGCTCTTCCGCGCGGCGGGCTCGAGCCTGCTTTCGCTCCTCAAGGGCTTCGTGCCGGCGGCGGTGCTCGGCGTCGCGCTCGGGCTCGCCATGGGGCGCTTTCGCAGCGTGCGCTACCTGCTCGACGGCTGGATCAACGCCTTCATGTCGGCGCCGCTCTCCGCGCTCGTGCCGGTGCTGATTGCGCTCTTCGGCATTCGCGACACGGTGGTCGCCGCCACGGTGTTCCTCTTCTCGTTCTTCGTCATCGTGGTGAACACCACGACCGGCGTGCGCGGCACCGAACGCTCGCTCGTGGAGATGGCGCGCGCGTTCGGGGCGAGCGAAGCGGCGCTCTTCGGGCGCATCTACCTGCCCTCGGCGCTGCCGGCGGTCATGCTCGGGCTGCGCCTGGGCGTGGTGCAGGCGGTGAAGGGGATGGTGGTCGGCGAGATGCTCATCTCGCTCGTCGGCATGGGCGAGCGCCTCATCTATTACGGCAACACCTTCCTCATCCCGGAGCTCTACGCGGTGATCGTCTCGGTGCTGCTCGTGGCGATCCTGAGCTCGACCATGGTACAGGCCTGCGAGCACCTTTTCGTGAGGTGGAAATGAAGCCGGTCAAGGATAAGGAGCGATGAAGCCCGCCTCGTTCGTATACCACGCGCCCCAAAGCCTGGACGCGCTTCTCGCGCTGCTCGCCGAGCACGGCGAGGACGCGAAGATCCTCGCGGGCGGCCAGAGCCTGGTGCCGGTCATGAACTTCCGCCTCGCGCGGCCGGCGAAGCTCTTCGACCTGAACGGCGTCGCGGAGCTGGATTTTCTGAACGTCGAGCAGCATTCCCTGCGCATCGGTGCGCTCACCCGCCATGCGGCCTTCCACAAAATCGTCGCGCCGGGTCCGACCGGGACGCTGCTGAAGGAAACCGCGAGGCACATCGCGCACTACCCGATCCGCCAGCGCGGCACGTTCGCCGGCAGCATCGCGCATGCCGATCCGGCCTCGGAATGGTGCCTGATCGCGCGCACGCTCGAAGCCGACATCGTGGCGCGCAGCCGCAAGGGCGAGCGCGTCCTCAAGGCGGCCGATTTCTTCCAGGGGACGTTCGCCACGGCGCTGCGGCCCGATGAAGTCATCACGGAAGTGCGGCTGCCCGTGCTCGATTCGTCCTGGCGCACCGGCTTCTACGAGTTCTCGCGCCGGGCAGGCGACTTCGCCCTCGCGATGACCGCGGTTGCTTTGCGAATCCAGAGTAAAAAAATAGTTGAAGCGCGCATTGGGATCGGCGGCGTGCACGACAAGCCTTTCCGCTGCGCCGAAGCGGAGACGGCGCTCGTCGCCGGAAAATCCCTCGACGAAGCGGCGCAGGCGGTCTCCGCCATGGTGAAGCCGATGGAAGACATCCACGCCGACGCGGCGTATCGGAAGGACCTGGTGCGCGCCACCACGCGGCGTGCGCTGGAGCAGGCGATGGATACTCCGTGAGCTGGATTGGCCGAAGCCTACGGCGCGTCGAGGATCCGGCGCTGCTCCTCGGGCGCGGGCGCTTCACCGCGGACGCGGCGCGCGGCGCCGCGGCGGTGCGCTTCGTGCGGAGCGCGGTCGCCCGCGGCCGGATCAAGTCCATCTCGAAGCCGGACGGCGCGCTGGTTTTTACGCTGGATGACCTCGAGGGCGTCAAGGCGATCCGCCCGCTGCTTCATCGCCCGGATTACGTGCCGATCGAGCATCCGGTCCTTGCGCGCAACCGGGTCAACCACGTCGGCGAAGCGTTCGCAGTCGTGGTGGCGGACGATGCCGCAACGGCAGAGGACATCGCTGAAAGCGTGGAAGCTGACATTGAAAGCGAAGAGGCCATAGTCGATGTTGACGGTGCCCTCCATCCGTCCGCGCCGCGCGTGCATGATCTTGGAAAAAGCAATGTGATCGTGGAAGGAACAATGCGCACCCCGGACGTCGATGCGGCGTTCCAGCGCGCGGCGCAGGTAGTGGAGATCGACATCCGCTCGCGCCGGCAGTCGGCGATGCCCATGGAGCCGCGCGGCGGCCATGCGGCGTGGGACGAGGCGAGCGCCCGGGTGACGCTCACCTGCTCGGTGCAGATGCCGCACATGCTGCGCACCGGGCTGGCGGACGCGCTCGGCATCCCGGAGGCGGACCTGCGCGTGATCGCGCCCGACGTCGGCGGCGGCTTCGGGCAGAAGATGCAGCTCTTCCCGGAATACGTCGTGCTCGTCTGGCTGGCGCGCCGGCTACGGCGCTCGCTTGCATGGATCGAGGACCGCCACGAGAACTTCCTCGCCTCCGCGCACGCGCGCGACCAGCATTACCTGCTGCGCGCGGCGTTCGACAAGGACGCGCGCCTTCTCGCGCTCGACGCCGACATCCGCTGCAACGTGGGCGCGTACTCGTGCTATCCGACCACCTGCGGCGTCGAGCCGCTCATGGCGCTCGCCGAGCTGCCCGGGCCGTACGACTTCCGCGAGTACGCGGTGCGTGCCCGCGGCATCGCGACCAACACCTGCATGATGGCGCCGTACCGCGGCGTGTCGCGCCCGGTGCTCACCTTCGCGATGGAGCGCCTCATGGACACCGCGGCGGCGCGCTTCGCGCTCGACCCGGTCGAGATCCGCCGCCGCAACCTCATCCGCAAGTTTCCGTACACGTCCGCCTCGGGCATCGTGTACGACGAGGGCTCGTATCTCAAAACGCTGGAGGACGCCGCAACCGCCGTGGACGTCCAGGGCTTCAGGAAGAAGCAGAAGGAGGAAAGGGCGAAAGGCCGCTACCTAGGATTGGGCTTCTCCGCCTTCAGCGAGCGCTCGGGCTACGGCAGCAAGGCCTTCGCCGCGCGCAAGATGGACATCGTGCCCGGCTACGAGACGGTGGAGCTCTCGATGGACCCTTCCGGCTACGTGGTGGCGCGCATCGGCGCGTCGCCGCAC
>DATAHF010000222.1:0-7892 GCA_036263315.1 Burkholderiales bacterium | reverse complement strand
CAGCCGATGTACAACCTGGTGAAGCGCCAGGCCGAGGTGGAGATCCTGCCCATGGCGCAGGCGAACGGCATCGGCGTGATCCCCTACAGCCCGGGCGGCGGCGGCTTGCTTTCGGGCAAGTACGCCCAGGCCGGCGCCTCGGGCCGCCTCGCCACCAACAAGATGTACGAGGCGCGCTACGGCGACGAATGGATGCACGAGGTCGCCGCCGCCTTCGCGCGCTTCTGCGCCGAGCGCGGCTTCCACCCGATGAGCGCGGCGGTCGCCTGGGTCGGCGCGCATCCGGCGGTCACGGCCCCGATCATCGGGGCGCGCAGCGTGGAGCAGCTGCGCGCCTCGCTCGATTCCCTCAAGATCGCCATGACGCCCGAGCTGCGCGCGCAGATCGCGGCGCTCTCGCGCACCCCGCCGCCGGCGAACGACCGCTCGGAGGAGCAGAAGAAATGACGATCCTCGTGATCAACCCGAATTGCCTGCAGCCGGTCACCGACAGCATGAGCGAGGCGCTGGAGGGCTTCCGCCGCAAGGGCGGGCCCGAGATCCGCTGCGAGACGCTGAAGTCCGGCCCCCCCGGGATCGAGACCCAGGCGCACGTCGACCTCGCCGCCGTCAGGCTCGCGGAATGGGTCGCCGAAAAGCCCGAGCGCAGGAAGCTCGATGCGCTGGTGGTGGCCTGCTTCTCCGACCCCGGCGTCGCGGCGCTGCGCGAGGCCGTGAAATGCCCGGTGCTCGGGATCGGCGAGGCAAGCTACCTCACCGCCGCGGCGCTCACCGAGCGCTTCGGCGTCATCGCCATCCTCGAGCGCTCCATCCCGCGCCACCGCCGCGCGCAGCGCGCGCTCGGCGTGGAGCACAAGGTCGCCGGCGAGCTCGCCCTGGAGCTCGCGGTTTCCGAGCTGCAAAACGAATCCATCACCTGGAAACGGCTCGCGGCAGTGGGGACGGAGCTCTGCAAGGCGCACGGTGCCGGCACGGTGATCCTCGGCTGCGCCGGCATGGCGCGCTACCGCGCCCGGCTGGAGGACAAGCTCGGCGTGGCGGTCATCGACCCGACGCAGGCGGCCGTGGCGATCGCGCTCGGGCTCGTATTACCGAACCGCGATGCTCTTGTGCTCCAGGCGCGAGACAAGGCGTACGAGCGGCCATAGCAGCACCAGGTAGATCAGCGCGGCCGCGACCACCGGCGTCGCGTTGTAGGTCAGCGCCTGGGCATTGCGCGCGTTGTTGAGGAGCTCGGTGAACCCGATGACGCTGGCGAGCGTGGTGAGCTTGATCACTTCCAGCGTGTTGCTCACCAGGTCGGGCAGGACGTTGCGCGTCGCCTGCGGCAGCACCACCCACAGCATCGTCTGCCAGCGCGAGAGGCCGGTCGAGCGCGCCGCCTCGGTCTGCCCGCCGGGCACGCTCTCCAGCCCGGCGCGGAAGATCTCGCCGTAGTAGCTCGAGGTGTTGAGGAGAAAGGCGAGCGCCACCGTGCCGAAGAGCGGCAGGTCGATGCCGAGGAACGGCAGCCCGCCGTAGATGAACAGCATCAGCACGAGCGGCGGGAAGGCGCGGAAGAAGTCCACGTACGCCATGAGGATGCGGTTCAGCCAGCGCAGGTGCAGGTGATACAGGAGCGCGACGGCGAGCCCGCTCGCCACGCCGAGCGGCACGATGACGGCGGAAAGCAGCGCCGTCATCCCGAGCCCGCGCAGCAGGAACGGCCAAACGCGCTCGAGGATCGCGGCGTTGAAGAAGACCTGGAGGATCTGGTCCACGCTCAGCGCTTCCAGGCGAAGCGCGTCTCGATCCAGCGGCTGAAGAGCACCACCGGAAGGAAGAGCACCAGGTAGGCGAGCGCGCCGAGCGTCAGTGGCGTCGGGTTGCCGGCCAGGCTGGAGGCCGAGGACGCGTGGTAGATGATCTCGTGCACCGCCACCACCGAGCCGAGCGCCGTGTTCTTGGTGATGGCGATCATCCGGTTGGTGAGCGGCGGAATGGTGAGCCGCACCGCCTGCGGCAGCACCACGAAGGCGAGCGTCTGGAAGCGCGACATCCCGGTCGAGCGCGCCGCCTCGCTCTGCCCCTTCGGCACGGCGAGGATCCCGGCCCAGAAGATCTCCTCGGCGAACGCCGCGAGCACGAGCGACAGCGCGAGCCAGGTCGCGGTGAACGCGCTCATCGCCAGGTCGACGTAGGGAAAGGCGAAGAACAGCACGATGATCACCACCAGCGGCGGCAGCGCGCGGAACGCGTCGGCGAACACCACGATGAAGAAGTTGAGCGGCTTGAAATGGAACGAGCGCGCCATGGCGAGCGCGAGGCCGCTCGCGAGCCCCGCCGCGATCACGGCCGCGCCGAGGTAGGTGGTGACGATGAAGCCGTTGACGATGTCCGGCCAGTAGCGCGCCGCCACGTCAGCGTTGAAGAAGCTGAAAAGGAGCCGGTCGAGCTCCACGTTCAGTGGTGGGTGGAGATGCGGGCGACGAACTCGCCGACGCGGGCGTGGTCGGGCCGGGAGAAGATCTTCTCCGGCGCGCCCTCCTCCAGGATCACGCCGCCGTCCATGAACACCACGCGGTCGGCGGCGGCGCGGGCGAAGCCCATCTCGTGGCTCACCACCACCATCGTCATGCCGGACTCGCGCAGCTGGCGCATCACGTTGAGCACGCTCCCCACCAGCTCCGGGTCGAGCGCCGAGGTCGGCTCGTCGAACAGCAGGATGCGCGGCTCGAGGGCCAGCGCGCGCGCGATGGCGACGCGCTGCTGCTGGCCGCCGGAGAGCTCGTTCGGGTACGCCTTCGCCTTGTCGACCAGCCCGACGCGCACCAGCGCCTGCATGCCGATGTCGTTCGATTCCTTCTTCGACTTCTTCAGGACCTTGCGCAGCGCGAGCGTCACGTTGCCGAGCGCGTCCATGTGCGGATACAGGTTGAACGACTGGAACACCATGCCGATCTTCTGGCGCACGCGGTTCAGGTCGACCCGCGGGCCGGTGAGGTCGGTGCCCTCCACGAGCACCGAGCCGCGGGTGGGCTCCTCCAGCCGGTTGCAGCAGCGCAGCAGCGTCGACTTGCCCGAGCCCGACGGGCCGATGATGAAGACGAGCTCGCCCTGCGCGACCGCGAGGTCGATGCCCTTCAGCACCTCCAGGGTGCCGAAGGACTTATGCAGGGCTCTTATTTCTAGGACGGATTTCGTTACGAGCACTTCGGTTTGACGGGCGTCGGATCGTAGCCTTCCATTCCCGGAACGCCCATGCCGGGCGCGACCTTGTGCACCCAGGAGTCCGCCGCCGGCTTCACGCCGAACCATTTCTCGTACAGGCGCGCCACGGTGCCGTCCATCTTCATGCACTTCAGGACCATGTTCACCTGGTCGCGCCCGGCCTTGTCGTCGTGGCGGAAAGGCATCGCCCAGACGAGGCCCGTCTTGTAGGTGTAGGTCGCCTTGACGGCCGGGTTCTGCTTCGCCGCCCACAGGATCACGGTATGGCCCGCCATGTTGGCGTCGGCGCGCCCGGAGAGCACCGCCTGCACGGCGTCGGCGTTGGTGCCGTAGACGTCGTACTTGAAGCCGAACTTGGGCGCGTTGTCCTTGGCCCAGGACTCGTAGGCCGAGCCCTTGTTCACCGAGATGGTCTTGCCCTTCAGGTCGTCCGTGCTCCTGATGTCCTTGTCGGACTTCTTCTGCAGGAACATGTAGTCCGTCTCCATGTAGCCCTCGGTGAAGAGCAGCGCCTTGGCGCGCTCCGGGGTCACCGTGGTCGGCGCGATAAGGAAGTCGTACTTCTTCGCGTTGAGCGCCGGGATGAGGGCGGAGAACTCGGTGCCGTCGATGGTGATCGGGCGGCCCATGCGGCGGGCGAGGTCGTTGGCCAGGTCGATGTTGAATCCTTCCAGGCCGCCGCCCGCCTTCGGCATGGCGTGCGGCGCGAACGTCGCGTCGATGCCGGTGCGGATCGGTTGCTGCGAAAAGGCCACGCCCGCGAAAAGGGCCATGGCAAAGCCAAGCGTGCTGCGGATCATCGGTGTCCTCCCAAAAAAAGTCATTCTAAGCCCGGCTGTTGACGCGGTAGAACGCCTTGTCGACGATTCCCTCGTCCCAGCCGCGGTACCACTTCTGCGCATACGGCTTGATGCGGGCCAGCATGTCGGCGCGCTTGCGGTGCTCTTCGCTCAGGCCCTTCTCGCAGTAGTCTTTGACTTCCCTGAAAAGCGCGTCCACGTCGAGGGACGCGAGCCTGCGCTCCTGCATCACGACCTTTCCGCCGACCACGACGGTGGAGACGTCGCTCCCCAGCGCGCGCTGCACGAACGCCTCGACGATGTCGGAGCGCGGGTCGAGCCAGGGCTCGTTCTCCACGCGCTGCAGGTCGACCAGCACCGCATCGGCCTGCATGCCGGGTAGCAGCGCGCCGCACTCGCCCTCGAAGCCGCATACCCGCGCGCCGTTCAGCGTGGCGATCTCGAACGCCTCGTAGGCGTCCATCGGCGGCTCGGTGAGATCGTACGTGGCGAGGCGATGCACCTTGTGCATCATGCGCAGCTCCATCACCGCGTCCTCGTCGTCGTTGATCGTCTTGTCGTCCATCCCCATGGCGACGTTCACGCCCGCCTTGCGCATCGGCATGACCGGGGTGATGCCGTTTCGCATGATGAAGTTGCAGCTCGGGTGGTTCGTCACCGAGGCGCCGCGCCTGCCCATCAGCTCGATGTCGTCCTGCGTCACGTGGATGGCGTGCCCGTAGGTGCAGTTGCGCGCCACGAGCCCCATGTCGTCCAGCCACCGCATCGTCGGCCTGCCGTGGCGGCGCAGCCCGTACGCCTTCTGCACCGGCGATTGCAGCGTGTGCATGTGGATCTGGGTCCTGCCGGCCGCGGTGTCGACGACGCGGCGCGCGAATTTCTCGGTCAGGCCATGCGCCCAGGAGGGGGACAGCAGGATCCTTGTATCTTCACTTTCATATCTGGAGCGAAGGTCCGCGAAAAGCGAAAAGTAATCCTCCTCCACCTGTGTCTTGTCGTAGAACACCCTCCCCTTCGCCCACTCCTTCAGGTCCGGCGGCAGCGTGTCGAAGAACTTCAGCTCGTCGAGCGCGAGCTTCGACTCGTCGCGCACGCCGGGCGAGAACGCGAGGCGGATTCCCGAATCGAGGTACACCTTGATCGCCGCGTGCGCGCGGCTGCGCCCCGCCGGCCCGTCGTCGTCGAAGCCGTTGTGGTGCAGCAGCGTGCAGCCGCTGCGGATGTGGTGATAGGCCGTCATGCCCGCGCACAGCTCGGCCGGCAGCTGGTGCATGTAGGCCCAGTCGAAAAGCGCGTTCTCCAGGAAATCGTTCTTCACGCCCTTCTGGATGGGCGACATGCCGCGGCCGTGACTGTGCGCGTCCACGAGGCCGGGCATGAGCAGCTGGCTGCCGTCGCCGAGCACCTTCGCCTGGGGGCTTTTCTTCTTCAGGTCCGCAAAAGGCCCGACTTCCGAAATCTTCCCGCCTTCGAGCGCGATCGCGCCGTCGCGGAGCACGCCCTTTTCCTTCCTGCGCGGATCGGACAGCAGGTACTTGCCGCGCATTATCAGTTTGTCCGCCATAGGCGAACTATAATTGAAGCGAAGAAAAATTCCCGTGGATTTCCAGCTCGACGAAGAAAGACGCGCGTTTGCCGAGGCGGTGCAGCGCTTCGCGCGCGACAAGCTCGCCGCAGGCGCGCTGCGCCGCGCGCACGAGCCGGCGTATCCGTGGGATGTGGCGAAGCTGCTCGCGGCGCAGGGTCTCCTCGGCATCGCCTTCCCGCAGGCCGACGGCGGCATGGGCGGAACGCTCATGGATGCCGTCATCGCGATCCAGGAAGTGGCGCTCGTGTGCCCGCGCAGCGCCGACATCGTGCAGGCCGGCAACTTCGGCCCGATCCGCACCTTCGTCGAATACGCGACGCCCGCGCAGAAGAAGCGCTTCCTGCCCGATCTCCTCGCCGGCAAATCGCTCATGAGCCTCGGCATGACCGAGCCCGACGCCGGCTCTGCCGTGACGGATCTGAAAACGACCGCGACCCCGGAGGGCACCGGGTATGTCGTGAACGGAAGCAAGGTCTTCTCGACGCACAGTCCCGAAGCCGACCTCTTTCTGGTTTATGTCAGGTATGGGCCTGGCGTGGGCGGAATCGGCTCGGTGCTGATCGAGCGCGGCACGCCCGGCTTCAGCATCGGCAAGCCGTCGAGCTTCATGAGCGGCGAGCAATGGGCGGAGCTGCATTTCGAGAACTGCCGCATTCCGGAGGAGAACGTGCTCCTCGGCCCGGGCGGCTTCAAGAAGCAGATCTCCGGCTTCAACGTCGAGCGGCTCGGCAATGCGTCGCGCGCGCTGGCCCTCGGGCGCCACGCCTACAACATCGCCCGCGAGCACGCGCTCGTCCGCAAGCAGTTCGGCCGCGCGCTGTGCGAGTTCCAGGGCCTGCAGTGGAAGTTTGCCGAGATGGCGGTGAAGCTCGACGCGGCGCAGCTCCTGCTCTACCGCGCGGTCGCCGGCGCCGAGAAGGGGCTGCCCGGCGCCTACGAGACCGCGGTGGCGAAGCTCGCCTGCAACACCGCGGGCTGGGAAGTGGCGAACGAAGCGCTGCAGGTGATGGGCGCGACCGGCTACAGCCGCGAGACGCTGGTGGAGTACTGCGTGCGCCGCACGCGCGGCTGGATGATCGCCGGCGGCTCGCTCGAGATCCTCAAGAACCGCATCGCGGAATCGATCTTCGAGCGCCGCTTCGACCAGCGCCCGGGCTGAGCATGGGCCGCAAAGGCGCGGGCTTCATCGAAGCGCTGCTGCGGCCGCGCAGCGTCGCCCTCATCGGAGCGTCCGACGACGCCAGCAAGACTGCCGCGCGGCCGCTGCAATTCCTGCGCCGCGCCGGCTTCGCCGGAAAGATCTATCCGGTGAACGCGCGCCGCGAGACGGTGCTGGGCGAGAAGGCCTGGCCGTCGCTCGATGCCCTGCCCGAAGCGCCGGAGCATGCGTATATCCTCGCGCCGACCGATGCGGTGCTGCAGTCGGTGGAGCAATGCGCGCGGCGCGGCGTCAAGGTGGCGACGATTCTCGCAGCCGGCTTCGCCGAAGCCGGCGATGAAGGCCGCGCGCGTGAAGCGAAATTGCTGGAAATTGCATCGAAAAGCGGCATGCGCATCATCGGGCCCAGCAGCCTGGGCGTCGTCAACCTGAAGAACGGGCTGCTCCTCACGGCGAATGCCGCGTTCGCGGAGCCCGAGCTGCCCACGGGAAACATCATGGTGGCCTCGCACAGCGGCACCATGATCGGGTCGCTCGTGTCGCGCGGCAAGGCGCGCGGCATCGGGTTCGGCGCCCTCGTCTCCATGGGCAACGAAGTCGACCTCGGCATCGGCGAGCTGTGCGCGGCGACGCTCGACTGGCCGGAGATCGGCGGCTACCTGCTTTTCCTCGAGACCTTGCGCAAGGCCGACGTGCTGCGCGATTTCGCCGCGGCGGCGGCCGCGCGCGGCAAGCCCGTGCTCGCCTACAAGCTCGGGCGTTCCGCGCCCGCCGCGGAGCTCGCGCTCTCCCACACCGGCGCGCTCGCCGGCGAGGACGATGTCGCGGACGCCTTCTTCCGCGATTGCGGCATCGCGCGGGTGCAGACGCTGGAGGGGCTGCTCGAAGGCCTGCCCCTGGTGTCCAGGATTTCGATCTCGAAGAAAAAGCCAAGCGTGGCCGTCGTGACCACTACGGGAGGCGGCGCCGCGATGGTGGTGGACCAGCTCGGGGTGCGCGGCATCGAATCGATCCGCACCATCGATCTCACGCTGGCGGGCGCGCGCTACGACGTCATGAAAGGCGCCCTTGACCAGCTGCTTTCGGGAAGCCAGCACGATCTCGTCGTTGCGGTCGTCGGCTCCTCTGCGCGCTT
>DATAHF010000221.1:0-9710 GCA_036263315.1 Burkholderiales bacterium | reverse complement strand
GAGATCCTTCAGCGTCGCGTTCTCGAGCTTGAGGCCAAGCTCCTCGGAGATCACCGTTCCGCCGGTGAGGATCGCCATGTCTTCCAGCATCGCCTTGCGGCGATCGCCGAAGCCCGGCGCCTTGACCGCGACGGTCTTCAGGATGCCGCGGATGTTGTTCACCACCAGGGTGGCGAGCGCTTCGCCTTCGACTTCCTCGGCGATGATCAGCAGCGGCTTGCCGGCCTTGGCAACCTGCTCGAGCACCGGCAGGAGCTCGCGAATCGAGGAGATCTTCTTGTCGTGCAGGAGGATGTAGGCATCCTCGATCACCGCGATCTGCTTCTCGGGGTTGTTGATGAAGTACGGCGAGAGGTAGCCGCGGTCGAACTGCATGCCTTCGACGACCTCGAGCTCGTTGGACAGGCTCTTGCCGTCCTCGACCGTGATCACGCCTTCCTTGCCCACCTTGTCCATCGCGTCGGAGATGATCTTGCCGATGTCGGAGTCCGCGTTCGCGGAAATGGCGCCGACCTGAGCGATCTCCTTGGACGTGGTGCACGGCTTGGAGATCTTCTTCAGCTCCTCAGTGACCGCGGCAACGGCCTTGTCGATGCCGCGCTTCAGGTCCATCGGGTTCATGCCGGAGGCGACGTACTTCATGCCTTCGCGCACGATCGCCTGGGCAAGGACCGTGGCCGTCGTGGTGCCGTCGCCGGCCACGTCGGAGGTCTTGGAGGCGACTTCCTTCACCATCTGCGCGCCCATGTTCTCGAACTTGTCCTTGAGCTCGATCTCCTTCGCGACCGACACGCCGTCCTTCGTGACGGTCGGGGCGCCGAACGAGCGCTCGAGGACCACGTTGCGGCCCTTGGGGCCGAGCGTGACTTTGACGGCGTCGGCCAGGATGTTCAGGCCATGGACCATCTTGGCGCGCGCGCCTTCGTGGAAACGTACTTCTTTTGCGGGCATTGCTTTCTCCTGTTCTTTAGATCTGAATCGGGGTTGCGCTTACGCGCCTTCGATGACGCCCATGATGTCTTCTTCGCGCATCACGAGCAGCTCGTCGCCTTTCACTTTCACGGTCTGCCCGGAATACTTGCCGAAGAGCACGCGGTCGCCCGGCTTGACGTCGAGGGCGATCAGCTTGCCCTGCTCGTCCTTCTTGCCCTTGCCGACGGCGACGATTTCGCCCTGGTCGGGTTTCTCTGCGGCGGTGTCCGGAATAACGATCCCGCCGGCGGACTTGCGCTCCTCTTCGATGCGCTTGACGATCACGCGGTCATGCAGCGGACGAATTTTCATGCCTCATCTCCCGAAAAAAGCTGATGGATTTACAATGGCTTGGGATTGCCCCAAACCCTCAAAAACGGGGGGCGTTAGCACTCATCCCCACTGAGTGCTAATAATAACGGTTAGTTTCCAGGTTTTCAAGGACTGCGTGATCCGGCGTAGCGTTCTTTGGTGCTTGTTAGCGCTCACTTCGATATCGGCGAGTGGCGCGGAATTTCCTCGGGAAGTAGCACAGGCGCTGCGCGCTGCCGGCATCGCGCCTTCGCACGCGTCCGCGCTGGTCATCGAGGCGGACTCGGGCAAGGCCCGGCTCGCGGTGAACGAAAAGCAGCCGATGAACCCGGCCTCGGTGATGAAGCTCGTCACCACGTACGCGGGCCTCGAGCTGCTCGGGCCGGCCTACCGCTGGCAGACGGAAGTATTTCTGGACGGTGCCCGGCGCGGCGAGACGCTGGACGGCAACGTGGTGCTGCGAGGACACGGCGATCCGAAGCTCACCTACGAGGGGTTTTGGCTGCTGTTGCGGCAGCTGCGCGCGCGCGGACTGCGCGATATCCGCGGCGACGTGGTGGTGGACAGGAGCTTTTACGCGCCCGCGGAAAACGGCCGCATCGATGACGAGGCCTTCCGGCCATACAACGTGCCGCCAGATGCCCTGCTCCTGAATTTCAGGTCGGTGCGGTTCACTTTTCTTCCCGACCCGCAATCGTCCTCGGTGCGCGTGGTGACCGAGCCGACCTTGCCGGATCTCGAGATCGTCAACGCGCTGACCTTGAGCGATGGCGCGTGCCCGGAGGGCCGCGCGTTCCGCGACATCATCGGCGCGAGCTTCGTCGCCTCCCCCAAGCCGCGCGCCTCCTTCACCGGACGCTATCCCGCCGCCTGCGCCGAGCACGAGATGAACGCCGCGCTCTATGCGCCCGAGGAGTACCTCGCCTCCGTGCTGCGCCAGCTGTGGACGGAAATGGGCGGCTCGTGGACCGGCGGCGTGCGCGAGGGCCTTGCGCCCGCGGGCGCGGCGCCGCTCTATGTGCACGAGTCGCCGCCGCTCGCCGAGATCGTGCGCGACATCAACAAGTTCTCCAACAATGTGATGGCGCGCCAGCTCTTCCTCACGCTGGCGGGCGAGCTGGGCGGCGCGCCGGCCCGCCCGGAGAACGCGGCCCGCTCGATCCGCGACTGGCTGCAGAAGAAGGGCATCGCCGCGCCGGAGCTGGTGCTGGAAAACGGTTCCGGCCTCTCGCGCAGCGAGCGCATCAGCGCCGCGACGCTCGCCTCGCTGCTGCAGGCGGCATGGCGCAGCCCGGTCATGCCCGAGCTGCTCGCCTCGATGCCGGTCATTGCGATCGATGGCACCATGCGCCGCCGCCTGCGCGGCGAGCCGCTCGCAGGCAATGGGCACATCAAGACCGGGCTTCTTGCCGATGCGCGCTCGGTCGCCGGCTTCGTGCGCGACGCGCGCGGCAACCGGCACATCGTGGTGATGATCGTGAACGATCCGCGCGCGCCGCAGGCGCAAGCGGCGCTCGACGCGCTGCTGCGCTGGACCTACGAAACGAGCGCTACAGCCCCAGCTCGCCCCACATCGCGTCGACCCGCCGCTTCACCGCGTCATCCATGACGATCGGCCGGCCCCATTGGCGCGCGGTCTCGGCCGGCCACTTGTTCGTGGCATCGACGCCGAGCTTCGAGCCCAGGCCGGCGACCGGGCTCGCGAAGTCGAGATAGTCGATCGGCGTGTTCTGGGCTAGCACGGTGTCGCGCGCCGGGTCGACGCGCGTGCTCACCGCCCACACGACCTCCTTCCAGTCGCGTACGTCGATGTCCTCGTCGCAGACGATGATGAACTTGGTGTACATGAACTGGCGCAGGAAGCTCCAGATGCCGAACATCACGCGCTTGGCATGGCCGGGATACTGCTTTCTCATGCGCACGACCGCCAGCCGGTACGAGCAGCCCTCGGGCGGCAGGTAGAAGTCGAGGATCTCCGGAAACTGCTTCGCAAGGAGCGGCACGAACACTTCATTCAGCGCCATGCCGAGCACCGCCGGCTCGTCCGGCGGCTTGCCGGTATAGGTCGAGTGATAGATGGCATCGCGACGCATGCTGATGCGCTCCAGCGTCAGCACCGGAAAGCGCTCCGCCTCGTTGTAGTAGCCGGTATGGTCGCCGTGCGGACCTTCTTCGGCGAAGTCATCCGGCCGAATCGCGCCTTCCAGCACGATCTCCGCATTCGCGGGCACCTGCAGGCGGCTCCCCGGAGGCGTGAACAGCTCGGTGCGCGATCCGCGCAGCAATCCGGCGAATTGGTATTCGCTCAGCGTATCGGGAACCGGCGTCACCGCGGCAAGCATCGTGGCCGGATCGGCGCCGAGGGCCACTGCCACCGGGAAAGGCTCGCCGGGATGCGCGGCCTGGTGCTCACGCCAGTCGAGCGCGCCGCCGCGGTGCGCGAGCCAGCGCATGATCACGCGGTTTTTCCCGATCACCTGCAGCCGGTAGATGCCGAGGTTCTGGCGCTGCTTCGCCGGGCCGCGCGTGATCGTCAAGCCCCACGTAATGAGCGGGCCCGCATCGCCCGGCCAGCAGGTCTGTATTGGGAGCCGCCCCAGGTCCACTTCCGGTCCCTCCACGACGATTTCCTGGCACGCGGCCGATGAGCGTTCCTTGGGCGCCATGTTGAGGACCTGCCGGAAAAGCGGGAACTTGTCCCACAGGTCGGCGAGGCCCTTGGGCGGCTCGGGCTCCTTGAGGTAGGCGAGCAGCTGCCCGACGCCACGCAATTCCTTCGCCTCGCTCACGCCCATCGCCGCCGCGACGCGCTCGACCGTGCCGAAAAGGTTCGCGAGCACCGGCATGCCATAGCCCTTCGGCCGTTCGAAGAGAAGCGCCGGTCCGCCGCGCCGCAGGACGCGGTCGCTGATCTCGGTGATCTCGAGTCGCGGCGAAACCTCGGACTTCACGCGCTTCAGCTTGCCGGCCGCCTCGAGCTGCGAGAGGAACTCCCGCAGGTCCCGGTAGCTCATCGCGTCACCGACACCACCTGGGCGGCGAGCAGCTCGGTGAAATCCAGCAGCTTGGTGTCGCGTCCGCGCGCCGGATAGTCGCGCTCGTAGCCCGCGAACGCTACGGTAAGGCGCGTCGTGCCGAGCCAGCCGAAAGCGCCGAGCGCAATTGCACCGAGCGCGACCAGCGCCGCGGCGGCGGGCAGCAACCTCCCCAGCGCCTCAAAGACTCCGAAAACGCCCTCGAGCAGCCCGGAGACGCCCTGGCCGCCGCCCGCCGCCATCTGGGCGGCCGCCTTGGCGGCATACGACTCGAGCGGACCGGCAAGAACCAGCAAGACCACCGCAAGCACCAGCAGTCCTATGGCCCAGCGGATCCTGCGCTCGTCGCGCTCGAAGGCGACCCGCACGGAGGCGATGCTTGCGAGCGGCAGCGTCTCGAGCAGCCCGGCGCCCTGGTGCACCAGGCAGCTCGCATACAAGGTGAGATGGCTGCCGCGCAGCGACCCGCCGGAAAAGTCGAATCGCGCGATCGGCGCGCCCGGCTCGCTCATCGCGAGAGCCCTATCGCTGGAGAAAGGCGCTCGAGGGCAAAGCTCGCAACGATGCCGGCGAGCACGGCCATGCCCACCCAGTTGTTGTGGCGGAATGCCTCGAAGCAACCGCTGCGCGAGCGCGTGCGGATCAGGCGCCAGTGATGCAGCATCATGGCCGCCGCGCTGGCGAGGCCGAGGTAATAGGGCCAGCGCAACCCCAGCAAGATGCCGACACCGCACAAGATCGCCAGCATGCCGGCGTAGCTCGCGAGCACCGCGGCCACGTCCCATTGCCCCAGCGTGAGGGCGGAAGTCCGGATGCCCAACCGGGCGTCGTCGTCGCGATCCACCATGGCGTATTCGGTATCGTACGCGAAGGAATAGCAGATGTTCGCTGCGAGGAGGAGCCAGCACTCGAGCGGCAGACGTCCCTGGATGGCGGCGTAGGCCATGGGGATGCCGAAACCGAAGGCGACGCCCAGATACGCCTGCGGCAGCGGGAATACCCGCTTCGCGAACGGATAGCTCGCCGCAATGGCGAGGGCCACGAAGGAAAGCAGGATCGCGAGGCGCCCTAGCGAGAGCACCAGGCCGAACGCCGCAAGCGCGAGGATTCCCGCCACGCAGAGCGCTTCCACCGGCCGGATCTCGCCTGCGGCGAGCGGGCGCAGCCGGGTGCGCTCGACGTGGGCGTCGAACTCCCGATCGGCGTAGTCGTTGAGTGCGCAGCCCGCGGAGCGCATCACGATCGTGCCCACGACGAAGATGATGACCAGGTCGGCCGAGGGCTCGCCTTCGGAAGCAAGCCAGACCGCCCACAGCGTGGGCCACAGGAGGAGCAGCCAGCCGATCGGCTTGTCCAGGCGAACCAGGCGCTCGTACGCGTCCAGACGCTTCGCGATGGACGCGAGGCTCATGCGGCAAGCATAGCGCACGGCTTCCGGCTCACGCTTCGCCCAGCTCGCGCCGCGAGCCGAGCCAGCGCTCGACGTGCTTGCGCGCGCCCTGCGGCGAGAGGCGCAGGAACTCCGCGGCCGCTTCGCGCGCCGCGCGCACCAGTGCCGCATCGCGCTCCACATCGGCGAAGCGCAGCAGCGGCACGCCGCTTTGCTTCTCCCCGAGATACTCCCCGGGGCCGCGCAGCTCCAGGTCGCGCCGCGCCACCTCGAAGCCGTCGCTTGTCTCGTAGACGGCTTTCAGGCGCTCGCGCGCGGCCTCGGACAGGCCCGCGCCGTAGAGCAGGATGCAAGTGCTGCTGCGCGCACCGCGGCCGATGCGCCCGCGAAGCTGGTGCAGCTGCGCGAGGCCGAAGCGCTCCGCGCTTTCGATGACCATGACCGACGCGTTCGGCACATCGACGCCCACCTCGATCACGGTTGTGCATACCAGGACCTGCATCGCGCCCGAGCCGAATGCGGCCATTGCGCTCGCCTTGTCCGCGCTCGGCATCTTGCCGTGCACGAGCCCGACCTTGAGCGGCGCGAGCTCGCGCTCGAGGGTCGCGAACGTCTCGAGCGCGGTCTGCACGTCGCCTTCCTGCGACTCCTCGATCACCGGGCAGACCCAGTAGGCCTGCTGGCCCTCGGCGCAAGCCTCCCGGATGCGCTCGAGGACTTCCGGCCGGCGCGCGGATGAGGCGAGGCGCGTCGCGACCGGAAGGCGGCCCGGCGGCAGCTCGTCGATCAGGGACACGTCCAGGTCCGCGTAGTACGTCATCGCGAGGCTGCGCGGGATCGGCGTCGCGCTCATCATCATCTGGTGCGGCAGCATCGGCCCGGTCTTCTTGCGTAGCATCAGCCTTTGGTGAACGCCGAAGCGGTGCTGCTCGTCCACGACGGCAACGCCCAGGCGCGCAAACGCGACGCCATCTTCGACGAGCGCATGGGTGCCCACGCAGATCTGCGCCTCGCCCGTCGCGAGGGCATGCAGCACGGCTTTCTTTTCCGAGCGCTTCAGGCCGCCACGCAGCCAGGCGAGCCGCACGCCGAGCGGCGCGAGCCACTGCTGGAACTTGTGCCAGTGCTGCTCGGAAAGGATTTCCGTGGGCGCCATGACCGCCGCCTGCCATCCGGCGTCCACCGCCGCCAGGCAGGCGAGCGCGGCGACGACAGTCTTTCCGCTGCCGACGTCGCCCTGCACGAGCCGCTGCATCGGGTGCGGCTCCGACAGGTCGTTCAGGACTTCGCGGATTGCGCGCTGCTGCGCCTGCGTGAGGCGGAAAGGCAGGCGTTGCAGGAAATCGCGCAAAAGCGGGCCGTCGCCGGTCAAGGGAGGAGCGCGGCGCGCGCGCCGCTTCAGGTAGGCAAACCGCATGGAAAGCTGCTGCGCGAGGAGCTCGTCGAACTTCATGCGCTGCCAGGCGGCATGCGTGCGCGCCACAAGCGGCTGCACCTCGGCACCCGGCGGCGGGCGGTGAAGGAGGCGCACGCTTTCTGCGAACGCCGGCAGCGCGTATTTCTTCAACAGCGCGGCGGGCACGCTGTCTTGCAGCGCCTCTTCCTCGAGCGCTTTCAGGATGCACTCGCGCAGCGTCGCCTGCGGCAGCCCCGCGGTCGTGGGGTAGACCGGGGTCAAAGCCCGGGGAAGCGGCTCGTCGGGCTTCACCAGCCGGTAGCGCGGATGCGCCATCTCGGCGCCGAACCACCCGGCGCGCACTTCGCCGAAGGCCCGCACGCTCAGGCCCTCCTCGGCTGCGCGCTGGAACTGCTTCAGCTGGCTGCCGTAGAAGTTGAAGAAGCGCAGCGCGAGGCCCTCAGCGTGCACGACGAGCTGGCGCCGCGGACGGAAGGCGATTTCGGCGCGCTGCACCTTAGCTTCCACGAGGACCGGAACGCCCGGCGGAGCGCGATCCGGCGGCACGAGCCGCGTCTCGTCCTCGTAGCGCAACGGAAGATGCAGGACGAGGTCGAAGCGCGAGCGCAGCCCGAGCTTGTCGAGCTTGCGGGCCAGCGCCCCCGGGATCACCCGGAATGAAGGATGGCGTCTACTTCGACCAGCGCGCCGCGCGGCAATCCCGCGACGCCGACGGCCGCGCGCGCCGGGTACGGCTCGCGCACGTACTGCGCCATGATCTCGTTGACGCGCGCGAAGTGCGCGAGGTCGGTGAGATACACGGTCATGCGTACCGCATCCTGCAGGCTCAGCCCGGCCGCATCGGCCACCGCCGCGAGATTGCGGAGGACCCGATGGGTCTGCGCATCGATGCCCTCGGCAAGCTGCATGGTCGCCGGGTCGAGCCCGATCTGGCCCGAGATGTAGAGCGCGCTTCCCGCCCGCACGGCTTGCGAATACGTGCCGATCGCGGCGGGCGCGTCCTTCGTCTGGATCGCGGTTTTCATGGCGCGTATCTTAGCGGAATGACTCCTGATCTAGAAAAGTGGATCGGCACCGCGCGCGACGGCGCGCTGCTGCGTTACTCGCTCGGCCTGCAATACGCAAAGTCGGGCGATTACGAGAAGGCGACGCTGCACTTTTCCGAGGCCGTGGCGCGAAACCCGCTCTATTCGGCCGCCTGGAAGGGGCTTGCCGGGGCGCTCGCCGACGCCGGCCGGCGCGACGAGGCGCTCCAGGCCTACCGCAGCGGCGTCGCCGCGGCGCAAAAAGCGGGCGACAAGCAGGCCGAGAAGGAGATGCGCGTCTTTCTTCGCAGGCTGGAGAAGGCCGCTCAGCCCTCCGGCGGCACCAATCCCGTGCGCAAGGCGTAGCGCACGAGCCCGGCCACATCGCGGATTCCGAGCCGCTCCATGATCTGCGCGCGATGGGTCTCCACGGTCTTCACCGAGAGCCTCAAGTCGAAGGCGATTTCCTTGGTGCTCCTGCCCGCCGCGACCAGCCGCAAGACTTCGCGCTGCCGCGCCGTCAGCACTTCGGCCGCCTGCTCGCCGCCGACGCGCTGCACGTAGCCCTCTACGACCTGGCGCGACACTGCGGGGCTGAACCAGCTTTCGCCGCGGATCACGCTGCGCAGCGCGAGCTCCAGCTCTCCGGTGGCCGCGTCCTTCAGCAGAAATCCGGCCGCGCCGGCGCGCATCGCCTGCATGACGTACTCCTCGCCCGAGTGCATGGACAGGATGACTACGCGCACGCGCGGGTAACGGTCGCGGATGCGCGCCGCAGCTTCGAGACCGCTCAGGCCTTTCATCGCGATATCCATGAGAACCACGTGCGGCAGCGCAGTCTCGGCGAGCGCGAGCGCTTCTTCCCCGCTTGCCGCCTCGCCCACGACCTCCACGTCGGGCATGCTGCCGAGCAGGGAGCGGATACCTGCGCGCACGAGCGCGTGATCGTCCACCAGCAAGACCCGGATTCGCGTCGGCGCGGTTGCCGTAGAGCTCAATGTGGCTCGCCTGTTTTCGGCTCGATCGGGAATGTTGCCAGCAAGCGGGTGCCCTGTCCCACCGCGGTGCGCAGCTCGAGCGTGCCGCCGGCGAACGCGACGCGCTCCTCCATGCCGACGAGGCCGAGGCTCGCGCCTGCGGCCGAGCGCCGGCGCGCCGCTTCGGCGTCGAAGCCGCAGCCGTCATCGCGAATTTCCAGCCCCAACGCGCCGCGCTCGCCGCGCACGCTGAGCCAAAGATTGCGCGCGCGCGCATGGCGCAGCACGTTGTTGATCGCCTCCTGCGCGATGCGAAAGCAGGCGGTCTGGATTTCGCCAGGCAGGTGCTCGGGCACCGCGCGCGCTTCGAAGTGCGGGGCGAGCTCGCCGATGCTCGCCTGCCGGTCGAGATGGGAGCGCAAGGCGGCTACGAGCCCGAGGTCGTCGAGCTGCAGCGGGCGCAGGCTGAAAGAAAGCTGGCGCACGCGCTCGAGCGCGTGCACCGTCATCTCGATGCACTGGGCGATGCGCTGCGGCGCCTCCTGCGGCGGTATGCGCGCCACGCCTTCGAGCTGGATCTTC
>DATAHF010000220.1:0-20966 GCA_036263315.1 Burkholderiales bacterium | reverse complement strand
CCCGGCTCGAGCGAGAAGCTCACGTCCTTGAGCGCCTCGTCGTGCGTTGCGATCAGCACGGTGACGCCCACCTGCCGGAACGAGACGAAGATCTCCAGGATGCGCTCCGCCGCCTCGCGATCCAGGTTCGCCGTGGGCTCGTCGGCGATGAGTATCGCGGGACGGTTGACCACCGCGCGCGCGATGGCGAGGCATTGCTGCTCGCCGCCGGAGAGCTGGATGGGGTTGGAGCGCTCGCGCGCGAGCAGGCCGACCTTGTCGAGCGCCGCGCGCGCGCGCCTCGCGGCCTCGCGCTGCGCGTAGCCCGAGAACGCGAGCGGCAGCATGACGTTGTCGTACACGCTGCGGTCGTACAGGAGCTTCTGGTCCTGGAACACGAGCCCGATGTTGCGCCGCAGGTAGGGGATCGCGGAACGCTTGAGCGCCGCGACGTTCTGTCCGTTGACGAGCACCGAGCCCGCCGTCGGCCGCTCGATGGCCGGGATCAGCTTGAGAAGCGTGGATTTTCCGGCGCCCGAGCGCCCGGTGAGGAAGGCGAGCTCGCCGGGCTCGAGCGAGAAGCTCGCGTCGCGCAGCGCCTCGTGGCCCCCGGGATAGCGCTTGGCGACCGCCGAGAAGCTAACCAATCAGCGCCTCCGCGAAATCGCGCGCCACGAACGGCCGCAAGTCGTCGATGCCTTCGCCCACGCCCACGAAGAGCACCGGGATGGGTCGCTGCGGCGCCTCCATGGAGCGCGCGTGCGCAATGGCGCACAGCATGCCGCCCTTGGCGGTGCCGTCGAGCTTGGTGACCACCAGCCCGGTGAGCCCGAGCGCATCGTCGAAAGCCTTCACCTGCGCGAGCGCGTTCTGTCCCGTGTTCGCGTCGAGCACGAGGATCACATCGTGCGGCGCGCCGGGTAGCGCCTTCGCCGCCACGCGCTTCACCTTGCGAATCTCCTCCATGAGATGAAGCTGCGTCGGCAGGCGGCCGGCCGTATCGGCGATGACGACGTCGACACCGCGCGCGCGCGCCGCGCTTAGCGCGTCGAATACCACGGCGCCCGCGTCGCCCGACTGCTGGGCGATGACGGCGACGCCGTTTCTTTCGCCCCACGCGACCAGCTGCTCGCGCGCCGCCGCGCGGAACGTGTCGCCCGCAGCGAGCAGCAGGCTTTTGCCCTGGTCCTGCAGCCACTTCGCTATTTTTCCAATGGAGGTGGTCTTGCCCGAGCCGTTCACGCCGGCAATCATGACGACGAAAGGCTTCGCGCGGGCGACATCCCAGCGCTTCTCGAGCGGCGAAAGCAGCTCGGTGAGCGCGCGCTTCAGCGCGGCCCTGAGCTCCTCGCCGTCGGCGATGCTCTGCTTGCGCAGGGCGGCAAGCAGCGCCTGCGTGGCGGCGACGCCGCAATCGGCCTGCAAGAGCGCGCTCTCCAGCTCCTCGTAAAGCGACTCATCGACCTGGCGGCGCGTGAAGAGCTCGGAGACGGGGGTGTTGAGCACCTCCCGCGTGCGCGCGAGTCCGGCCTTGAGGCGCGCGGCCCACGAAAGCGCTGCTACCATGGATGCGTGAATTCTAGCAGTCAGGGAAGAAGCGGCGCGAAGCGCGGCGCCGTGCGAATCATCGCCGGAGCGCATCGCGGCCGGCGCATCAGCGTGCCGTTGCGTCCCGGCGTGCGGCCCACGCCCGACCGCGTGCGCGAGACGCTGTTCAACTGGCTCGGCCAGCAGCTCGACGGCCTCGCTTGCCTCGACCTCTTCGCCGGCAGCGGCGCGCTCGGCTTCGAAGCCGCTTCGCGCGGCGCCGCGCGCGTGGTACTCGTGGAGCACGATCGCGCCGCGTTCGAGGCGCTGCTGCGCACGAAGGCGCTGCTGCGCACGCCGCAGGTCGAGGTGGTGCACGAGGACGCGTTCGCCTATCTGCGTCGCGCAAGCGCGCAATTCGACGTGGTTTTCCTCGATCCGCCCTTCAGGCAGAATGCGCTCGGCGTTGCGCTCGCTGCCGTAGCCGAGCGCGTGGCGCAGGGCGGGCGCGTCTATGTGGAGGCGGCCGAGCCGCTGCCGGCGCAGGCGCCCTGGCATGAGCTCAGGCGCGCGCGCGCGGGCCAGGTGAGCTACCAGCTATTGGAGAAGCGATGATCAAGGCGGTCTATCCGGGGACGTTCGATCCGCTCACCCGCGGCCACGAGGACCTCGTGCGCCGCGCCAGCCCGCTTTTCGACACGCTGATCCTGGGCGTCGCGGACAGCAAGGCGAAGCGCACGCACTTCTCCCTCGAGGAGCGCGTGGCCATGGCGACCGAGGTGCTGGGCGACATCAAGAACGTGAAGGTCATGGGCTTCACCGGCTTGCTGATCGACTTCGTGCGCCAGAACGGCGCCCGCGTAGTCATGCGCGGCCTGCGCGCGGTATCCGATTTCGAGTACGAGTTTCAACTCGCCGGGATGAACCGCAGCCTCTTCCCCGAGTTCGAGACCATCTTCCTCACGCCTTCCGAGCAGCACATGTTCATCTCGGCCACGCTCGTGCGCGAGATCGCCATGCTCGGCGGCGACGTCTCCAAGTTCGTCGATCCGCGCGTCGGGGCGCGGCTCATGCGCAAGCGCGCCTGACGCCCGCGCGCTAGCGCGCCTGGCAGCGCGGGCAGAAGAAGCTCGCGCGCTGTCCCTGGACGATGCGGCGGATCGGGCTGCCGCAGCGCCGGCAGGGCTGGCCCTCGCGGTCGTACACCCAATAGCGCATCTGGAAGTACCCGCGGCTGCCGTCGCTCGCGACGAAGTCGCGCAAGCTGGAGCCGCCGGCGCGGATGGCGGCCCGCAGCGTGCGCTTGATGGCGAGCGCGAGCTTCGTGCTTTTCTCCCTGGAGATCCTGCCGGCGGGCGTGCGCGGATGGATGCCGGCGCGGAACAGGCTCTCGTTGGCGTAGATGTTGCCCACGCCGACGATGCGCCGGCCGTCCATCAGGAACTGCTTGATCGCGGTCCGGTGCGCGCGCGTGAGGGCATGCAGGCGCACGGGATCGAGGCCGCGCGAGAGCGGCTCGACGCCGAGGTGCACGAGCAGCGGATGCTTCTCCACTTCGCCGGTGGCCCAGAGCACCGCGCCGAAGCGGCGCGGGTCGCGCAGGCGCAGGATCCGGTCGCCGAAGTGCAGGTCGAAATGATCGTGCTTCGCGGCGGGCGTGCCCGGGGGCAGGACGCGAAGGCTGCCCGACATGCCGAGGTGCACGATGAGATGGCCGTCGCCGCAGTCCACGAGCAGGTACTTTCCGCGGCGCCGGATGCCCTTGACCGTGCGGCCCGCGAGCGTGCGTACCGCCGCGCTGATCGGCCAGCGCAGCCGAGCCTCGCGCACCTCGACGCCCGAGATCACCCGTCCGGCGATCTGCGGCAGCAGGCCGAGGCGAGTCACCTCGACTTCAGGCAGCTCGGGCATGTCAGGGTTTCCTCAGAGGGGAATGCTTGTGCGGGGCACCAAATATACCTAAGATGGGTCGAAGCTAGATGTTCAACACGCCGCCGGTCCCCTTGCTCCTCCGCTCGATCGTCCTTGCCGCCGCCGTGGCGCTCGCGGCGCCTTGTCTCGCGCAGAGCGGCGCCTCCGGCCCTCAGGGCGAAGCGCCCGCGCTGCAGGGCGATACGTCGGGCCTCGACGAAGCGACGCTCTATGAGCTGCTCGTCGGCGAGATCGCGCTGCAGCGCGGCGATGGCGCGCTCGCCGCGCAGACCTACGCCGAGCTCGCGAAATCCACGCGCGATCCGCGCATCGTTCGCCGCGCCATCGAGATCGCCAACTTTGCGCGCCAGCCCGATCTCGCGCTCGAGGCCGCGAAGATATGGCTGGAGAACGAGCCGAAATCGCCGCAGCCGCTGCAGGTCATCGCGGCAATCCTGATCAGCGCCAAGCGCATCGACGAGGCCGAGCCCTATCTCGAGAAGCTGCTCGCCGCCGACGGCGTGAACCTGGAAAACGGCTTCATGCAGTTGAACCGCCTGCTCTCCGGCAATCCGGACAAGGCTTCCAATCTGCGCGTCGTGCGCCAGCTCGCCGCGACCCATCCGGAGCTCGCCCAGGCGCATTTCGCCGTCGCGCAGGCCGCGCTCGCGGCGGGCGACGACGCCACCGCGCTCGCGGAAATCCGCCAGGCGCAAAGCATTCGCCCGGACTGGGAAAGCGCCGTCATCCTGCAGGCGCAGGCGCTGCAGAAGCGCTCGCCTGCCGAGGCGGCTAAGGTGCTGGGCGACTTCGTCCAGAAGTATCCCGCCTCGCGCGAAGCGCGCCTCAACTATGCGCGCGCGCTGGTCCTCGACAAGCGCTTCCCCGAAGCGCGCAAGCAGTTCGAGGCCGTGCTGGCGGCGAATCCGGGCAACACCGACGTGGTGTACGCGGTAGGCCTGCTCGCACTCCAGCTGAAGGACTACCCGGTCGCCGAGGAGAACATGAAGCGCCTGCTCGGGATGAATTACCGCGATCCCAACGGCGTGCGCTACCTGCTGGGCCAGATCGCGGAGGAGCAGAAGCACTGGGCGCAGGCGGTGGAATGGTATCGCCAGATCGGCGAGGGCGAGCACGCGCTGCCCGCGCTCATGCGCACGGCGAGCGTCATGGCGAAGCAGGGCAAGATCGACGACGCGCGCGCGTTCCTGCGCCGCGCCGCGGCCGAGCACCCCGACCAGGAGGCGCAGATCACCGTCGCCGAAGCGCAGCTGCTGCGCGACGCCAACCGCGTGCGCGACGCCTACGACATGCTCGGCCAGGCGCTGAAGAAAGATCCCGAGCAGCCCGACCTGCTCTATGACTACGCGCTCACCGCGGAGAAGCTGCAGCGCTACGACGTGCTCGAGAACAATCTGCGCAAGCTGATGGAAGTGAAGCCGGATCACGCCCACGCCTACAACGCGCTCGGCTATTCCTTCGTCGAGCGCAACACCCGCCTGCCGGAGGCGAAGAAGCTGATCCAGCGGGCGCTCGAGCTCGCCCCGGAGGATTCCTTCATCGTCGACAGCATGGGCTGGCTCCTGTACCGCGAGGGCAACCTGAAAGGCGCGGCCGACGAGCTGCGCCGCGCCTACAACGGCAGGCCGGATGCCGAGATCGGCGCTCATCTGGGCGAAGTGCTGTGGGTCATGGGCGAGCGCGACGAAGCGCGCCGGGTTTGGCAGGAATCGCTGAAGGCGAGCCCGGACAACGAGACCCTGATCAAGACCATCGAGCGCTTTCGCTGAGCCATGCGGCGCGCGTGGCTGCTGCTTGCGCTGCTCCTGGGCGCTTGCGTACAGGCACCCACGCGCCCGCCCGGCGCTGACGCGCTGTTCGACGTGAGCGGCCGCCTCGCGGCGCGCTATGCCGAGGAGTCCTTTACCGGCGGCTTCTCCTGGCGCCACGCCGCCTCGAGCGACCAGATGCTCATCACCAGCCCGCTGGGGCAGGGCGTTGCGCGCATCGAGCGCGAGGGCGGCAGCGTCGTCCTGACGACCGCCGAGCCGCACGAATATCGCGCGAGCGATGCCGAGGCGCTCACCGAGCAGGTCCTCGGCTTCCGGCTGCCGCTCGCCGGCCTCGCCGACTGGGTGCGCGGCGCGCCGTCGCCCTCCTCGCCCGCCAGGGAGGAAAAGGACGAGCAGGGTCGCCTGAAGACCCTCGAGCAGGCGGGCTGGCGCATCGAGTACCAGGACTATTCGGGCGCGCGGCCCTCGCGCATGCGCCTCACGTACCCCGGCATCGAGCTGCGCCTCGCGATCGCGCAATGGAACTGAGCTGGCATCCCGCGCCCGGCAAGCTCAACCTTTTCCTCCATGTGCTCGGCCGGCGCGCCGACGGCTACCACGAGCTGCAGACGGTCTTCCGCCTCATCGATCGCTGCGACCGCGTCGGCATCGCCGTGCGCGAGGACGGCGAAGTGCGCTTCTCGGGCGTATTCGGCGAAGAAAACCTGTGCCTCAAGGCAGCGCGGCTGCTGAAGAAGGAGAGCGGCACGCGCTTGGGGTGCGAGCTCCAGCTGGAGAAGACTCTCCCGGCGGGCGGCGGCCTCGGCGGCGGCTCGTCGGACGCGGCGACCGTGCTCCTGGTGCTCAACAAGGTGTGGAATCTGGCGTTGAACAGGCAACGCCTGCAGCGCATCGGGCTCGCGCTCGGCGCCGACGTGCCGTTCTTCCTGTTCGGAAAAAATGCGCTTGGCGAGGGCATCGGCGAGCGCTTGAAAGCGCTCGAATTAGGGCCCGCCTGGTACCTCGTTCTGACGCCGCAAGTGGCGGTTTCGACGAAGGAAATCTTCACCGACGGCGCGTTGACACGCGATACGAAACGACTCACAATACCGCCCTTTTTCTCGGGGCAGGGCGCAAACGATCTCGAGCCGGTGGTCTGCGCGCGCTATCCCGAGGTGGCGGCGCAGCTCGCATGGCTCCGGCAACGGTGCCCGCAGGCGCGCATGACGGGCTCCGGAGCGTGCGTCTTCGCAGAGTTCCACACGAAAGCCGAAGCGCTCGCGGTTCAGTCGAAATTGCCGGGGGGGATGGGCGGCTTCGTGGCGCAGGGACTCGAGCGTCACCCGCTTCATGACTGGGCAGATTGAACTTACACAACTGGGGAGTCGCCAAGCTGGTTAAGGCACCGGATTTTGATTCCGGCATACGAGGGTTCGAATCCTTCCTCCCCAGCCATTTTTCCAACGGATGAATACCAGCGCGCCACTTGACCGGTTGATGGTGTTTACGGGGAACGCCAACCCCCGGCTCGCGCACGACGTGGCGAAGCACCTCAACCTCTCGATCGGCCGCGCCATCGTCGGCAAGTTCTCCGACGGCGAGGTGATGGTCGAGCTGCTGGAAAACGTGCGCGGCAAGGACGTGTTCGTGCTTCAGCCGACGTGCGCGCCGACCAACGACAACCTGATGGAGCTGCTGGTGATGGTCGACGCGCTCAAGCGCTCCTCCGCTGCGCGCGTCACCGCCGCCATCCCGTACTTCGGCTATGCCCGGCAGGACCGGCGCCCGCGCTCGGCGCGCGTCGCCATCAGCGCCAAGGTGGTCGCCAACATGCTGACCTCGGTGGGCGTCGCCCGGGTGCTGACGATGGACCTGCACGCCGACCAGATCCAGGGCTTCTTCGATCTGCCGGTGGACAACATCTACGCCGCGCCGGTGCTGCTCGGCGACGTGTGGAAGCAGCGCTACGACAACCTGATCGTGGTCTCGCCCGACGTCGGCGGCGTGGTGCGGGCGCGCGCGCTGGCGAAGCGCCTCGAGTCCGACCTGGCGATCATCGACAAGCGGCGCCCCAAGGCGAACGTGTCCGAGGTGATGAACGTCATCGGCGAAGTGAAGGACCGCACCTGCGTGATCATGGACGACATGGTGGACACCGCCGGGACGCTGGTGAAGGCCGCCGAGGTGCTGAAGGAAGAGGGCGCCACCAAGGTGGTCGCGTACTGCACCCACGCGGTGCTCTCCGGCAGCGCCATCGAGCGCATCCAGGGCTCGAGCCTCGACGAGCTGGTCGTGACCGACACCATTCCGCTGCGCGAGGAGGCGCGCGCGTGCAAGAAAATCCGCCAGCTTTCGGTGGCGGGCCTCATCGCCGAGACGATCCTCAGGATCTACACCGAGGAGTCGGTGAGTTCGCTGTTTATCGAATAGTTTTTTAACCTTCGCCTGTCTTCGGTCGCGGAGCTGGCGAATCAACCAGGAGCACTGAAATGGCCATCGAAATCACCGCGCGCAAGCGCGAAGCGCAAGGAACGGGTGCGAGCCGCCGCCTGCGCCGGAGCGGGCGCGTCCCGGGCATCGTGTACGGCGGGGACAAGGGACCGACCAACATCGAGCTCGACCACAAGGATCTCTTCTTCCAGCTGCGCAACGAGAAGTTCCATGCCTCGATCCTGATGCTCGACATCGCGGGCAGCAAGGAGCAGGTGCTCCTGCGCGCGGTGAACATGCACCCCTACAAGCTGCAGGTGCAGCACATCGACTTCCAGCGCGTCTCCAAGGACAAGAAGATCCACATGAAGGTGCCGCTGCACTTCGTGAACGCCGAGAAATCGCCCGGCGTGAAGGAGCAGTCGGGCGTGGTGAACCACGTGCTGAACGAGCTCGACGTCACCTGCTTCCCGGATGACCTGCCGGAGTTCATCGAGGTGGACCTGTCCTCGCTCACCGTAGGCCGCTCCATCCACCTGCGCGACCTCGCGCTGCCCAAGGGCGTGGAGGCGGCGGTGCACAAGGGCGAGAACCCGGTGGTCGCCACCGTGGTCATCCCGGCGCTCATCGCGGAGGAGGAAGAAGCGGCGGCGGTCGTCGCGCCGTCCGAGGTGCCGACCACCGAGCAGGCTGCCGCGCCGAAGGAAGGCGAGGCGGGCGCGGCCGGCGCTGCTGCCGACAAGGCGGGCGACAAGGCCGCCGACAAGGGCGAGAAGAAAGAGAAGAAGTAGCCTCGTGATCCGACTCGTCGTCGGGCTGGGAAATCCCGGCAAGGAATACGAGCGCACCCGCCATAACGCCGGCTTCTGGCTGGTGGAGCGCTTCGCCTCGGCGAACGGGCTGCCTTTCCGCAAGGACCCGAAATACCAGGCGCTGGTCGCAAGGCACGACGCGACCGGCGCCTGGCTGCTGATGCCGCAGAGCTTCATGAACGCGAGCGGCCGCGCGGTGCAGATGCTCGCCGGTTTCTTCAAGATCAAGCCGGAGGAGATTCTCGTCGTGCACGACGAGCTCGATTTCCCGCCCGGCGTGGCGAAGATGAAGCAGGGCGGCGGCATCGCCGGCCACAACGGCCTGAAGGACATCTCGCAGCGCATCGGCTCGCACGACTACTGGCGCCTGCGCCTCGGCGTGGGCAAGCCGCCCAGCACCGAGGCCGGGGCAGACTACGTCCTGCACAAGCCTTCCGCGGAAGAGCGCTCGGCGATCGACGCGGCCATCGACAAGGCGCTCGCCGTGCTGCCGCAGATCCTCGCCGGCGACATGCAGGGCGCGATGAACAAGCTCCACACGGAAGAGAAGCCGCCGGCGAAGAAGGAGCCCGAGAAGAAGGAAGCGCCGGTCAAGGAACCCGAGCCGCCGAAGGCGCCGGAGAAGAAAGGCCCGGAGAAGAAAGGCCTTTTGAGCGGGATCCTGGGCAGGAAGAAATGAGCCTGAAGTGCGGCATCGTGGGGCTGCCGAACGTCGGCAAGTCCACCCTGTTCAATGCGCTCACCAAGGCCGGCATCGCGGCGGAGAACTATCCGTTCTGCACCATCGAGCCGAACGTGGGCATCGTGCCGGTGCCCGATGTGCGCCTGGATGAGCTCGCGCGGATCGAGCATCCGCAGAAGGTGGTGCCCGCCGTCGTGGAGTTCGTCGACATCGCGGGCCTCGTGGCGGGCGCGTCCAAGGGCGAGGGCCTGGGGAACAAATTCCTCGCCAACATCCGCGAGACCGACGCCATCGCGCACGTGGTGCGCTGCTTCGAGGACCCGAACGTGGTGCACGTGGCGGGCAAGGTCGATCCGGTGTCGGACATCGAGACCATCAACACCGAGCTCGCGCTCGCCGACCTGGACGCGGTGGAGAAGCAGATCTCCAAGCACCAGAAGCTCGCGCAGACCGCGGGCGACAAGGAAGCGCAACGGCTGGTCGCAGCGCTGAACAAGGTGCGCGCCGTGCTCGACGCGGGCCGGCCGGCGCGGACTACCGAGCTCTCCAAGGAGGAGCAGGCGGTGCTGAAGCCGCTTTTCCTCCTCACCATGAAGCCCACCATGTATGTCGCCAACGTGGCGGAGAAGGGATCCGAGGCGCTGCTGAAGAAAGTGGAGGACTACGCCAAGCGCGAGGGCGCGCCGGTCGTGCCCATCTCGGCAGCGATCGAATCGCAGATTGCCGACATGCCCGACGAGGACAAGAAGGTGTTCCTCGAGGACCTCGGCATGCAGGAGCCGGGGCTGAACCGGGTGATCCGCGCGGCCTACCGGTTGCTTGGCTTGCAGACCTATTTCACCGCCGGCCCGAAGGAAGTGCGCGCGTGGACCGTTCCGACGGGCGCCACGGCGCCGCAGGCGGCCGGCGTGATCCACACCGACTTCGAGCGCGGCTTCATCCGCGCGGAAGTCGCCTCCTACGACGATTTCGTCGGGCACGGCGGCGAGCAGGGCGCGAAAGAAGCGGGCAAGCTGCGCCTGGAAGGCAAGGACTACGCCGTGCGCGATGGCGACGTCATCCACTTCCGGTTCAACGTATAGCCATGATCAAGCACGCCGAAGCCACCGCCGCCGACCTGCCGCAGCTGGTGGAGCTCCTCGGCATCCTGTTCGACCAGGAGGCCGAGTTCACGGCGAACCCGGCGAAGCAGGAGGCGGGCTTGAAGATGATCCTTTCCGACGCCTCGCGCGGGAAGGTGTACGTGGCGCGCGACGGGAAGAAGGTGGTCGCCATGGCGAGCCTGCTCTACACCGTCAGCACGGCCGAGGGCGGCAAGGCGGCCCTCTTCGAGGACCTCGTGGTGCGGCCCGAGTACCGCAAGCAGGGAATCGGCGCGAAGCTCCTCGAGTACGTCATCGGCCAGGCGCGCGAGCAGGGGGTGCTGCGCCTCACGCTCCTCACCGACATGCAGAACGAGCAGGCGCAGGTGCTCTACCGCAAGCTCGGCTTCGTGGGCTCGCCCATGAAGCCGATGCGCCTCAAGATCAAGCCGAAAGCCTAGGCGCGAAGATCTTGCCCAGCGTGGCGCGGAACGGAATCACTTCCGCGCCGTTCAGCATGCCGCGCCGCGCCATCTCGCGGTGCAGCCCGGGCAGGTGGTACTGCGGCACGGAAGCGTAGAGATGGTGTTCGATGTGGTAGTTCACGTGGTGCGGGAACAGCAGCCACGCGAGCCAGGCGGGCGCGACGTTCGTCCGGGCCGCGGTGAGCGGCGAGGAGAAATCGGTCGTAGCGCCGTGCTCGGCGATCGCGCGCAGCCTGAGGATGGCCTGCACCACGGTCACGAGCGGCAGCACCCAGGTGGCCGCTCCAGGCGAAAAAGACAAGCAGGGCCACGTGAAGGATCACCACCAGGTTGCGGTCGCGCTTCGCTGCCTGGCGCAGCTTGGCTGAAGTATCGTCGAGCGGGCGCAGCGCGACGTTCGTCGCCGAATTGAGCGCCGTGGCGCCGCCGAGGAAGTAGGCGTAGGTCTTCCACGCGGTGAGCCCGCACAGGTCCTTGAGCAGCTTTTTGGCGAGGTACGCCTTGCCGCGCGGATAGCCGCCGTGCAGCGCCGTGTCGGGATCGAGTTCGCCGTAGAGGTTGTTGTGGTGCAGGCGATGGATCACCCGGTAAGTGCACATCGAAAGGCCCGGCGCCGCGGCGCATGCGCGCCCGGCGAGGTCGTTCAGCCAGCGCGCCTCGTAGAGGAGATAGTGCGCGGCTTCGTGCGCCAGCACGAAAAGCGCGTGCTGCCGCGTGCCGATGACGACGACGGCAACGAGCAGCACGAGCGGGTCCGGCCAGAAATGAAGCGCCAGCGCGATCGCGGCCGCCAGGACCGCGACATCGCCGAACAAGGCAACGCTCGCGCGCCAGGCCGAGCGGCGCGTGAAGCGCTCAAGGACATCCCGCGGGAGCGCGCTGCGGAAATCGTCCTTGAATTGTTCGCCGCTACTTGTCGAGGCCGCCGACGAGGACGTATTTCACCTCCAGGAACTCGTCGAGGCCGTACTTCGAGCCTTCGCGGCCCAGGCCCGACTGCTTCACACCGCCGAAGGGCGCCGCTTCGGTGGAGATGATGCCGGCGTTCACGCCGATGATGCCGGTTTCCATCTTCTCCGCCACGCGGAAGATGCGGCCGACGTCGCGGCTGTAGAAGTAGCCGGCCAGCCCGAACTCGGTCGCGTTCGCGAGCCGGATCGCTTCCTCCTCGCTCTTGAAGCGGATGAGGGGCGCCACCGGGCCGAACGTTTCCTCGAAGGAGACGAGCATCTGCGGCGTCACGTCGGTCAGCACGGTCGGCTGGAAGAACAGGCCGCCGCGCTCGTGCGGCTTGCCGCCGAGCGCCACCTTGGCACCCTTGCCGAGCGCATCGGCGACGTGCTTCTCCACCTTGCGCAGCCCCTGCTCGTCGATCAGCGGGCCGATCACCACGCCGGGCTCGTCGCCCGAGCCGACCTTGAAGCCCTTCACCTTCTCGGTGAGCTTGCGGGCGAACGCGTCGTACACGCCGTCCTGCACGTAGATCCGGTTCGCGCATACGCAGGTCTGCCCGGCGTTGCGGTACTTGGAGGCGAGCGCCCCTTCGACTGCCGCGTCGAGGTCGGCATCGTCGAACACGATGAACGGCGCGTTGCCGCCGAGCTCGAGCGAGAGCTTCTTCACGGTGTCGGCGCACTGCTTCATCAGGATGCGCCCGACTTCGGTGGAGCCGGTGAACGAGAGTTTCCTCACCTTGGGATTCGCGCACAGCTCGGCGCCGATGGTCGGGCCATCGCCGGTGAGGATGTTCAGCACGCCCTTTGGCAGGCCGGCGCGCTCGGCGAGCTCCGCCATGGCGAAGGCCGAGAGCGGGGTCTGCTCTGCGGGCTTGAGCACCACCGTGCAGCCGGCGGCGAGCGCGGGTGCGGCTTTGCGCGTGATCATGGCGTTGGGGAAGTTCCACGGCGTGATCATGGCTGCGACGCCGACGGGCTCCTTCATCACCAGGATGCGCTTGTCGGTCCACGGCGAGGGGATCATGTCGCCATAGGCGCGCTTCGCCTCTTCCGCGAACCACTCGATGAAGGAGGCGCCGTAGGCGATCTCGCCGCGCGCCTCCGCGAGCGGCTTGCCCTGCTCGGCGGTGAGGATCTGCGCGAGGTCCTCCTGCGCGGCCATCATGAGATCGAACCACTTGCGCAGGATCGCGGCGCGCTCCTTCGCCGTCTTCGCGCGCCATGCCGGCCAGGCTTTCTCGGCCGCCTCGATGGCGCGGCGTGTTTCCGCGGCGCCCATTTCGGGCACGGCGGCGAGGCGCGCGCCGTTGGCGGGGTTGGTGATCGGGAAGGTCTTGCCGCTGTCGGCGGCGAGCCACTGGCCGTCGATGTAGCACTGCTCGCGGAAGAGCTTCGGGTCCTTGAGGGGAAAGGCCGGCAGGCCGGCCTGGGCAGGCGCATTCATGGGGAGGCCTCCAAAACCCGGATTTTACTCCCGCGGATTTTTACTTCGGCGCGTCGCCCGCGAGCGTGATGCGATGCATGACGCGGCGATAGCCGTGGTAGTCGTTCACCGGGTTGTGCTGCACGCAGCGGTTGTCCCAGAAGGCGAGCGCGCCCACGGTCCAGCCGAAGCGGCAGGTGAACTCCGGCTTCACCTGGTGCTCGAAGAGGTACTCGAGGAGCGGCGCGCTTTCGGCTTCCGTCATTCCCGCGAAGCGCACCGTATGGGCGGTGTTCACGTACAGGGCCTTGCGCCCGGTTTCCGGGTGCGTGCGCACCACCGGATGCTCTGCCACGAGGGAGGCGCGTTCCTCCTTGCCATCGGTCCTGACGCGGTCTTCGCGAGTGCGCGTCACGTTGGCCTTGGATGAATCGCTCACCGCGCGCAGGCCTTCCAGCAGGTGCTTCATGCCGTCGGAAAGCGCGTCGTAGGCCGCGTACTGGCTGGCGAAAAGCGTGTCGCCGCCGAAGGGCGGCACTTCGCGCGCGAGCAGCATCGAGCCCATTGGCGGTCGCTCAAGATAGGTCGTGTCCGAATGCCACACGCCGCCGAAGTTCATGCGCTCGTGCTCGAGCTTCTTCACCTCGATGATCTCGGGAAATCCCTCGATGCCCTTGACGAAAGGGTATTCCACCGGGGTGCCCATCGAGCGCGCAAAGGCCATGAACGCCTGCGGACTGAGCGGCTGGCCGCGGAAGAAAATCACCTGGTGCTCGAGGAGAGCGCCGCGAATCCCGCTCGCCGGCGCGGCGGAAAGCGGCTGGCTCAGGTCGACGCCCGATATCTCCGCCCCGAGGGCGCCGGCCAGGCGCGTGACGCCGATCATCCGGGATGCGAGCTAGAACGTGCCCGGGTACGCGCCGCCGTCCATCAGCAGGTTCTGCCCGGTGATGAACCCCGCCTGCGCGCTGCACAGGTAGGCGCAGGCGTCGCCGAACTCCTCGGGCGTGCCGAAGCGCCCCGCCGGGTTGGCCTCGGCGCGCGCGCGGCGGAATTCCTCCGGCGTCTTGCCGGCGGCCTTGGCGTTGAACTCGAAGTTGGCGCGCAGCCGGTCGGTCTCGAAAGGCCCGGGGAGCAGGTTGTTGATCGTGACGTTGCTGCGCACGGTCTTGCGCGAAAGGCCGGCCACGAAGCCGGTGAGGCCGGTGCGCGCGCCGTTGGAGAGCCCGAGCTCCGGGATCGGGTTCTTTACCGCGCCGGAAGTGATGTTCACGATGCGCCCGAACTTGCGCTCGATCATTGCGTCGACGACCGCGCGCATGAGCAGGATCGGCGTGATCATGTTCGCTTCCACCGCCTTCACCCAGGTGTCGCGGTCCCACTGGCGGAAGTCGCCCGGCGGCGGGCCGCCGGCATTGTTGACGAGAATGTCGGGGCTCGGGCAGGCCTTGAGCGCGGCAGCGCGCCCGGCCTCGGTCGTGATGTCGCCCGCAACCGCGGTCACCTGCACGCCGTAGCGCTTGCGGATCTCCTCCGCGGTGGCCTCGAGCGCCTCCTTGCCGCGCGCGGTGATGACCAGGTTCGCGCCTTCGCGCGCAAGCGACTGCGCGCATCCCTTGCCCAGTCCTTTGGACGCCGCGCACACCAGCGCGGTCTTGCCGCGGATTCCGAGGTCCATGATCGCTCCTAGAGTTTGAAGATGCGGCGGGCGTTGCCCGCCAGGATGGCTGCCTTGTCCGCTTCCGTGAACGGCAGCGTGCGCACCTGCTGCACGATCTCGTCTTCCTGGTCCCAGCCGGCGAAGTTGGTGCCGAGCAGCACGCGCTGCGCGCCTTCGGCCTTCACCAGGAATTCCATGTGCGCGCCTGCGCGCACGAGGCAATCGAAGCTGAACTGCGCCCACTGCTCCTCGAACGGCCGCTTGAGGAGGTTCTTCGCCCAGGGCCGGCGCTTGAGCGCCGACTCGAACCGCCCGCGCAGGAACACCGCCGTGCCGCCGCCATGCGGCACGTTGACGTGCAGCCGCGGGTGGCGATCGAGCACGCCGCCGAAGACGAGCTCCGCCACGGCGAGCGTTTCCTCATGGCCGAAGCCCGCGATGAGGTCGAGGTCCCATTTTCTCGTGGTGCCCGGCTTGCCGGTGGGCTCGACCTCGGGCGGCGCCGGATGCACCACCAGCGGCACTTGCAGCGCCTCCAGCGCTTCCCACACCGGCTCGAGCGCCGGGTCGGAGAGGTTCCTGCCGCTGATGTCCGAGCCAGCATGGACCGCCTTGAGCTTCAGCTGCGCCGTAGCTCTGTGCAATTCACGCACGGAAAGCGCGCTGTCCTGCAACGGCAGCTGCGCTGAGCCGGAGAAGCGCTCGGGATATTTCGCGCACAGGCCGGCCATGGCGTCGTTCGCGGCCGCGCAGTAGCGCAGCGCCGTCTGCGCGGGCTGCTGGTAGAAGTAGGTGAGCGGATTCGGCGAAAGGAGCTGGTGGTCCACCTTCAGCTTCTGCATGAGCGCAAGGCGCGCTTCCACGTTCGACATCGGGCCGTCGATAAAGCGCACGTAATCGAGCACGTATTTGCCCGAGCGGAAGAACTGGCGGCCGTCCTTCTCGCCGAGCTCGGGGCCGGCGTCGCCGCAAAGGCCCATCACCTCGGGAAAGAGGATGTGGGCGTGGATGTCGATGGTTTGCGCGTTCATGATGGCTTTCTCAGCGATACAAGGAGCACGCCTGCAATGACGAGCGCGGCACCCGCGGCCTGCAGCAGGGTAAAGGGCTCCTCCAGCCCGACGGCGCCGGCAGCGGCGGTCGTCACCGGCCCGATGGCGCCGATGAGCGCGAAGCGGTTGGGGCCGATGCGCCGCAACGCCTCGGACTGCAGGAAGACGGGCAGGACGGTGCTGAAGCTCGCCATGATGATCGCGTAGAGCCACACCTGCGCCGGCAGGTCGAGCGCTCCCGGGCCTTCGAGGACCAGGAATTGCGCCACTGCGGGGGCCGTGGCCGCCACCATGGTATAGGCCGTAAACCGCATCGAGCCGATCCGTTTCACCATCTCGCTGCCGGCGACGAGGTAGACCGCGTAGCAAAGCGCGGACGCGAAGATGAGGAGCGCGCCAAGCAGCGCGCCCTTCTGCGCATCGGCCTGGGCGAGGCCGTTGGACAGCACGAGGGCGATGCCGCCGTAGCTCAGCACGAGCGCTGCAAGCTCGCGCCGCGCGGGCGGCTTGCGCAGGAACACGAACGACAGGATGAGCACCAGCGTCGGATAGAGAAAGAGGATCAGCCGGCCGACCCCGGCGCTGACGTACTGCAGGCCGATGAAGTCGAGGAAGCTCGCCAGGTAATAGCCGACGAAGCCGAGCGCCGCCACGGCGCACCAGTCGCGCGCCGTAAGCGCGGGGCTGCGCCCGCGCAGCCACCAGGCGGTGGCGGCAAAAAAGGGCAGCGACAGCATCATGCGAAGGAAGATGAGGGTCACCGGGCCCGCGTGCCCGTTCGCCGTCGGCACCGCGTAGGCGAGCTTGATCAGGATCGGCCGGAACGAGAACGCGAGCACCCCGGCGAAAGCGAACGCCATCCCCCAGCTGCGATAAGCCGCCTCGCTCAACGCCGGTTGCCGCGCAGGATCGAGCCGAGCACTCCGCGGATGACCTGCCGGCCGAGCTCCGACCCGATCGCGCGCGCGGCGCTCTTGCCGACGGCTTCCAGCACGCCCTGCGACTGCTTGCCGCCGCGCGGGCCGGTGCGCCCGAAGAGGAGGTCGGAAAGCGGCGAGGACTGCGGCGCGCCGGCCGGAGACGCGCCAGGCTGCGGCGCCGGCGTTCCCGCGGTGCGCCCTTTCAGCTTCTCGTAGGCGGACTCGCGATCGACGGCGGTCTCGTACTTGCCATGCACGGTGGACGCGCGCACCAGAGCGGCGCGCTCCTCGTCGGTGATCGGGCCGAGCTGGCTTCCCGGGGGAACGATGTAGGCGCGCTCCACCACGCCGGGGCGCCCCTTCTCGTCCAGCAGGGACACGAGCGCTTCGCCCACCTCGAGCTCGGTGATCGCCTTCTCGGCGTCCAGTCCCGGATTGGCGCGCAGGGTCTGGGCAGCCGCCTTGACGCCCTTCTGGTCCGCGGGCGTAAAGGCGCGCAGCGCGTGCTGCACGCGGTTGCCGAGCTGCCCGAGGACGATTTGCGGGATGTCGAGCGGGCTTTGCGTGACGAAGTACACGCCCACGCCCTTGGAGCGGATGAGGCGCACGACCTGCTCGATCTTCTCGAGCAGCGCTTTCGGCGCCTCGCTGAACAGCAGGTGCGCCTCGTCGAAGAAGAACACCAGCTTCGGCTTGTCCGCGTCGCCGACTTCGGGCAGGTGCTCGAAGAGATCCGACAGCATCCACAGGAGGAAGGTGGAATACAGGCGCGGCGCGCCGAGGAGCTTCTCCGCCGCGAGGATGCTCACGCGGCCCTTGCCGTCCTGCGCCTGCAGCAGGTCGCTCAGGTCGAGCATCGGCTCGCCGAAGAAGAGCGCGCCGCCCTGCGTCTCGATCTCGAGCAGGCCGCGCTGGATGGCGCCGATCGACGCGGGCGAGACGTTGCCGTATTCGGTCTGGTAGCGCGCCGCGTTCTCGCCCACGTGCTGCAGCATGGCGCGCAGGTCCTTGAGATCGAGGAGGAGGAGCCCGTTGTCGTCCGCGATCTTGAACACCAGTGCCAGCACGCCCTGCTGGGTGTCGTTCAGCGCGAGCATCCGGCCGAGCAGCAGCGGCCCGAGATCCGAAACGGTGGCGCGCACGGGATGGCCCTTCGCGCCGTAGACGTCCCAGAACACGACCGGCGAAGCCGCAAAGGCCGGTTTCAGCTTCAGGCGCTTCAACCGCTCGGCCACTTTGGGGTTCGCGCCGCCCGCCTTGGCGAGCCCCGCGAGGTCGCCTTTCACGTCGGCGAGGAACACCGGCACGCCGATCTCGGAAAAGCTCTGGGCGAGGGACTGCAGCGTGACGCTCTTGCCGCTTCCGGTGGCGCCGGTGATGAGGCCGTGGCGGTTCGCGAGCGCCGGCAGCAGGCGCAGCTCGGTACGATCGTTTTTAGCGACGAGCAAGGGCGCGGCCATGATTAAAATTATGGCATGGCAGGTCACAGCAAATGGGCGAACATCAAGCACCGCAAGGCGGCTGCGGATGCGAAGAAGGGCAAGGTCTTCACGCGCCTCATCAAGGAGATCACCGTCGCCGCGAAGCTCGGCGGCGCGGATGCGAACAGCAATCCGCGGCTGCGGCTCGCGATGGACAAGGCGCGCGAAGCCAACATGGCGAAGGACAGCGTGCAGAACGCGATCAAGCGCGGCACCGGCCAGCTCGAAGGCGTCACGTACGAAGAGGTGCGCTACGAAGGCTACGGGCCCGGGGGCGCCGCCGTGATGGTCGATTGCCTGACCGACAACCGCACGCGCACGGTCGCGGAAGTGCGCCATGCCTTCACCAAGAACGGCGGCAACCTGGGCTCCGACGGCTCGGTCGCCTTTCTCTTCAAGCACTGCGGGCAATTCGTGTTCGCGCCGGGCACGAGCGAGGACAAGGTGATGGAGGCGACCCTCGACGCGGGCGCCGAAGACGTGATCCGCAACGAGGACGGCTCGGTCGAGCTCATTTGCGCTCCCGAGGACTTCGACGCGGTGAAGGCGGCGCTCGACAAGGCGGGGCTCAAGCCCGAGATCGCCGAGGTGACGATGAAGCCCGCGAACGAGAGCGCGCTGGCGGGCGGCGACGGCGAGCGCATGCGCCACCTGCTCGATGCGCTGGAAAACCTCGACGACGTGCAAAGCGTGTACTCCACGGCGGTGATCGACTGAGGATCCTCGGCATCGATCCCGGCTTGCAGGTGACCGGATTCGGGATCATCGAAGCCGGCGAAGGCAAGCTGCAGTACGTTGCCAGCGGTTGCGTGAAGTCGGGCCGCGGCGACCTCGCCGGGCGCCTGAAGACGCTGCTCGAAGGGCTGAACGAGGTCATCGCGCTGCACGTCCCGGTCGAAGTGGCCGTGGAAAAGGTGTTCGTCAACGTCAATCCGCAGTCGACGCTCGCGCTCGGGCAGGCGCGCGGCACGGCCATCTGCGCCGCGGTCCTCGCGGGGCTGCCGGTGGCCGAGTACACTGCGCTGCAGGTAAAACAATCCGTGGTCGGCAACGGCCACGCCAAGAAGGACCAGGTGCAGCACATGGTCAAGCGGCTCCTCGCGTTGCCCGGCAGCCCGGCCTCCGACGCCGCGGATGCCCTGGCGTGCGCGATCTGCCACGCGCATGGCGGAAGCATCGGCGGCATGTCGACGCGCGGCTTCCGCATCAAGAGGGGCAGGCTGGTTTGATCGGGCGCCTCTCTGGAAAGCTCGCCGCCAAGAATCCGCCGCAGGTGCTCGTCGACACGGGCGGGGTGGCCTACGAAGTGGACGTCCCGATGAGCACCTTCTACAGCCTGCCGGCCACCGGGGAGGCGGTCAGCCTCTTTACCCACCTCGTGGTGCGCGAGGATGCGCAGATGCTCTATGGATTCGCGACGCTCGAGGAGCGCGCGGCCTTCCGGCAGCTCATCCGCATCTCCGGCATCGGCGCGCGCACCGCGCTGTCCGTGCTCTCCGGCCTTTCGGTGGCCGATCTCGCCGAAGCCGTGGCCCTGCAGGACGCGGGTCGCCTGACGAAGATTCCGGGGATCGGGAAGAAGACGGCGGAGCGGCTGCTCCTCGAGCTGAAGGGCAAGCTCGCCGAGGCCGGCGCGAAGCCTGCCGGCGGCACTTCCGACGTGGTGAACGCGCTTCTCGGCCTGGGCTACAGCGAAAAAGAGGCGCTCGCGGCGGTGAAGGGCCTCGCCCCGGGCGTGGCGGTCGCCGAAGGCATCCGCACCGCGCTCAAGGCCTTGGCAAAATCCTGACCATGGCCGTCGAGCCCGATCGCCTTACGTCGGCAAAACCCGCGTCGCCGCAGGAGGAGCAGTTCGAGCGCTCGCTGCGCCCGGCCAAGCTCGCCGAGTACGTCGGGCAGGAGAAGGTGCGCGAGCAGCTCGAGATCTTCATCCAGGCTGCCCGCGCGCGCAGCGAGGCGCTGGACCATGTGCTGCTCTTCGGGCCGCCCGGCCTCGGCAAGACGACGCTCGCGCACATCATCGCCCGCGAGCTCGGCGTCAACCTGCGCCAGACCTCGGGTCCGGTGCTCGAGCGGCCGGGCGACCTTGCCGCCATCCTCACCAACCTCGAGCCGCGCGATGTGCTGTTCATCGACGAGATCCACCGGCTCTCCCCCGTGGTCGAGGAGATCCTGTATCCGGCGCTCGAGGATTACCAGATCGACATCATGATCGGCGAGGGCCCGGCGGCGCGCTCCATCAAGCTCGACCTGCCGCCGTTCACCCTCGCCGGGGCCACGACGCGCGCGGGGATGCTCACCAATCCGCTGCGCGACCGCTTCGGCATCGTGGCGCGCCTGGAGTTCTACTCGCACGAGGAGCTCACGCTCATCGTGCGGCGCTCGGCGAAGCTTCTCAAGGTGTCGCTGGACAGCGAGGGCGCGAGCGAGATCGCGCGCCGCGCGCGCGGCACGCCGCGCGTCGCGAACCGGCTGCTGCGCAGGGTGCGCGACTACGCCCAGGTGAAAGCCGACGGCGTGGTAAGCAAGGCGGTCGCCGAGGCGGCGCTCAAGATGCTCGACGTGGACTTTCTCGGCCTGGACGTGATGGACAGGAAGCTCCTTGCTGCCGTGATCGAGAAGTTCGGCGGCGGCCCGGTGGGCGTGGAGAACCTCGCCGCCGCCATCGGCGAGGAGCGCGACACCATCGAGGACGTGCTGGAGCCCTTCCTAATCCAGCAGGGCTACCTGCAGCGCACCCCCCGCGGCCGCGTTGCCACCGCCTCGGCCTACCGGCATTTCGGCCTCGCCACGC
>DATAHF010000219.1:0-8672 GCA_036263315.1 Burkholderiales bacterium | reverse complement strand
GCCATCAATGCGCCCATGCAGGGCACCGCGGCCGACCTCATCAAGCTCGCGATGACGCAGGTCCAGGCGTTCCTCGACCGAGAGCAGCTCGAAGCGAAGCTCATCATGCAGGTCCATGACGAGCTCGTCCTCGAAGTGCCGGAAAAGGAGGTCACGCCCATAAAGGAAAGCGTGTCCGCGCTCATGCAAGGCGTCGCCACGCTCGAGGTCCCGCTCATCGTCGACGTGGGCATGGGCCTGAACTGGGACGAAGCTCATTGAGGGCGCGTCGCCGCCCAAACGTTGAAGGCGGCATAAGCACTGTAGGCGCCGAGCCAGAGCACGCCGGCGGCCTCCAGCGTCAACCGCTCGCTCAGCAGGATTACCCCCGCGGCGAATAGCGGCAGCGACAGAAGCTCGCCCACGGTCACCGCGCCCGTGCGACGCATCGCATAAAGGGCAAACAGCGGAATCCAGGATGCGATGCGCGCCAGGCTGCCCAGGAAAAAAAGCGCCGTGGCTGTGCCGCCAGGCTCGAAGCCGGGACCGTAGAGAACCTCGAGCAGCGGCCGGTGCAGCAGCCAGAGCAGGCCAAACACCAGCGCGCAAGGCCCGAGGATCGCCTTGGCCGCGCCGATCATGTGCGCATTGACGAGCCCGCCGTGGCGCGCGGCTGCGAAGCGCGGCAAGTAATTGAGCGACAGCAGCCCGCCTGCAAAGGCACACACCCAATCCGAGAGCCTCCAGAGCGCCTGCAGCACTCCTGCTTCGTGCCAGCTCAAGACCTCGCCGACATGGCCGCGGGCGACGAGCATGGACCCCGGTCCCAGGAGACCGATGGCAAGGCCGGGCAACACGTAACGCCGCAGCGGATGCGAGCCCGCCCGGAAGCGGGGGGCGCTTGCCTGCGGATCGGCGACGAAGAGCAGTGCGAGCGCAGGCACCGCCTGGCTGAGGATGATCGCCGGGACGATGAACCCGTCTGGGGCCAACCAGCCCGCGAGGAGCGCGAGAAGCGCGCTGCCGATCGCGAGGCCAAGCAGCCGCGCGCGGCGCTGCTGCCCGAGCCAGTAGCTGCTCACCAGCACTGGGACGATGGCGACCCAGGCCGCCACCGCCGCAAGGACGAAGACGCCGGCGCCCAGCCGGCCCCCGGAGAGCGCCTCGGCCTGCAGCGCGCTGAACGCGCCAGCGGCGGCAGCGAGCGGCGCCCCCAGCCCGAGTCCAATGCGCAATGCGCCGCGCAGGAAGTCGCGCTGGCGCGCAGCGCGCCGGCTGCGCGCCACATAGACGGCAAGCCCGGTACCGACGCCGGCCGCCGCGACTGCAGTCACGAGCTCGATGACCGAGGCGACCTGCGCCCACAGCGCAACGAGCTCCGCGCCGCCGCGCAGCGCGAGCACCTTGTCCAGCGCGGAGCGGCCCGCGAGCCCGGCCGCGATGATGGCGAGCGAGAGGCCGAAGCTCTTAATTCAGCGAACCGAACACTTTTCGGATGATGGCGCTTCCCGCGCCGACCGGGTCGCGCCGGATCTTCTTTTCCTCCTCGGCCACCATGAGGTACACGCCTTCAAGCGCCCTGCCCGTGACGTACTCATCGAGGTCCGCCTGGTCCTTTTTCACGAGCCCGAGCGCGGCGCCCTTCTGGGCATACTCGTTGTATCGCTGCGCGAGCCCCACTTTTGCCGTCGAGCGCTTCACGATCGGCAGGAAGCGGCCGTGCAGCTGATCGCGCGTGGTGCGCCGGAAGTAATCCGTTGCCGAGGTTTCGCCGCCGGTCAGGATCGCCTTCGCGTCCGAGACCGTCATCTTGCGCACGGCATCGACGAGCAGCTGCCTCGCCTCGGGCACCGCCGCTTCCGCCGCCCGGTTCATGGTTACGACGAGCTCGTCGGCGTACTTGCCCATGCCGACGCGCCGCATCAGCGTCTCTGCGCGCGACAGCGATTCGGGAAGCGGGATCTTGACCTTCGGATTGCCCAGAAATCCGTCCGTGCGCCCGAGGGCGGCCACGGCCGTCTGCGAGCCCTTTTCCAGCGCGGCCTTCAGTCCGGCCACGGCGTCCTGATTCGTGATCCGGTCCGCCTGGGCCATGGCGAGCGGGCACCATGTCACCATCGCCGCGAGCAAGACAGGGAAAATGGCGCGCCTCATGAGTACCGCGTGGAAGCTTATCGTTGCGATCGCGACGTTGGCAATCGCCAGCTTCGCCATGCTCCTCACCATGCCGGTGCGCTCGGCGCCCGAGGCGCGCTTTTCCACGCTTTCAGGCGAGACCTTCGGCACCGCGGCGTTGCACGGCAAGGTGGCGGTGGTGAATTTCTGGTCGACGTCCTGCGCGACCTGCATGGCCGAGATGCCGAAAATGGCCCAGGCTTACCGCGCATTTGCTCCGCGAGGCTACGAAATGGTCGCGGTTGCCATGAAGCGCGACGATCCGGCGCAGGTTGCGGCGCTGGCTGCGAGCGGCGCGCTCCCGTTCAAGGTGGCCCTCGATCCGGCCGGGGAAATCGCCGCGCGCTTCGGCAACATCCATGTCACGCCGACCACTTTCCTCATCGACAAGCGCGGCAGGATCCTCAGGCGCTTCGTCGGCGAGCCGGACTGGAAGGAGTTCGAGCGCCTGGTTGAAAAGGCGCTCGCGCAGCAGGGTTAGCGGTACATCTCACGGGACGCCGGCGCCTTGCGCCTGGCGATCGGCGTGATACGACGAGCGCACCAGCGGTCCGACCGCGGCGTGCCTGAAGCCCAGGTTCGCGGCTTCCGTCTCGAAGCGAGTGAAGACGGCCGGCTCGACATAGCGCTCGACCGCGAGATGATGCGGCGACGGCTGCAGGTACTGGCCGAGCGTCAGCATGTCCACGTCATGCGCGCGCAGATCCCGCATCACGGCGGAGATCTCCTCGTCCGTCTCCCCCAGCCCGACCATCAGGCCCGATTTCGTCGGCACGGCGGGAAAGCGGTTCTTGAATTCCTTCAGGAGCGCGAGCGACTGCAGGTAGTCGCCGCCCGGACGCACCTGCCTGTACAGGCGCGGCACGGTTTCCAGGTTGTGGTTCATCACGTCGGGCGGCGCCGCGCCGAGCACCTCGAGCGCGCGCTCCCGGCGCCCGCGGAAATCGGGAACCAGCACTTCGATCGTGGTGTCCGGCGACGCTTTCCGGATGGCGCGGATGCAGTCGACAAAATGCTGCGCGCCGCCGTCTTTCAGGTCATCGCGGTCTACGCTCGTCACGACGACATAGGAAAGCTTGAGTAGCGCTACCGTGCCGGCGAGATGCGCCGGCTCCTCGGCGTCGGGCGCGAGCGGGCGACCGTGCGCTACGTCGCAGAACGGGCAACGCCGCGTGCAGATGTCGCCCAGGATCATGAACGTCGCCGTTCCCTTGCCGAAGCACTCGCCGATGTTGGGGCAGGACGCTTCCTCGCACACGGTGTGGAGCTTGCGCGCGCGCAGGACGCTCTTCACTTCGTGAAAGCGCGAATCCGCAGCCGCCGCCCGCACGCGGATCCATGCCGGCTTCGCGAGCGGCGCGCGCGGCACGATCTTGATGGGGATGCGCGCGGTCTTGGCCGCGCCCTTTTCCTTGGTTCCGGGATCACGCATGGTCGAGCCTCGAGATGATGCGCTCGGCAAGGCGCTGCGCCATCTGAAGCGCGGTCTCGCGAAAGCCGAGCTCGCGCAGCTGCGTGACCCTGAGGCCGGGATACCCGCAAGGCGCGATGGCGTCAAAAGGGGAAAGATCCATGTCGACGTTGAGGGCGACGCCGTGGTAGCTGCGGCCGCGCACGACCCGGATCCCCAGCGCCGCGACCTTGGCACCGTCGACATACACGCCCGGTGCCCCCGGCTTGCGCTCGCCCTTCCCGCCAAGGAGGTCGAGCACGGCCTGCTCCAGCAGCCAGACGAACTGCTTCACCTTGATGCCGCGTCGGGCAAGATCGACAAGCGTATATACGACAGCCTGGCCCGGGCCGTGGTAAGTGATCTCGCCGCCGCGGTCCGTCTGGATGAGCGGGATCTCGTGCGAGCTCGGGCCGAATTTCGGATCCGCGCCCTGCCCGAGCGTGTACACGGGCGGATGCTCGAGCAGCCAAAGCTCGTCGGCCGCGGACTCGGTGCGCTCGCGGGTGAACCTGCGCATCGCCTGCCACGTCGGCATGTACTCCACGAGGCCGAGCGGCTTCACATCGATGCGCTCTACGGCAGCCAGGCTCACAGCACCATCACGACAGCGGGGTGATCGCACAGCTCCTGGTAGAGCCGGTCGAGCTGCTCGCGCGAGGTGGCGCGCACGATGCAGGTAATGCTCAGGTATTTCCCCTGCCTGCTGGGCCGCATCTCGATCGTGGAGGGCAGGAAATCCGGCGCGTGCCGCATGACGATCTCGCTCACGGTCTGGGCAAAGCCGGGCTGCTTGCGGCCCATCACCTTGATGGGGAAATCGCAGGGAAACGCCAGTGCCGACTCGCGCGCTTGCACCGCGCTTCCCTCAGGCGGACACCGGCTCCCGCTTGCCTGCGCGCATCACCGTCTGCTTGAAGTCCTGGTACAGGCGGTACATCCGGCGAAAGACCGGGCCGGGCTTGCCCTCGCCAATGCTGCGGCCGTCGAGCTGCACGATGGCCAGCACTTCCTTCGACGAAGAGGTCACCCACAGCTCGTCGGCGTTGCGCACTTCGGCCTCGGACACGTCGCGGAACTCGATCGGGATCGCGTTGGCGCGCGCCAGCTCGGCCACCACGTCGTACGTGATGCCCGGAAGAATGAGATTGCTCTTCGCGGGCGACAGCACCACGCCGCGCCTGACCGCGAAAACGTTGGACGCGGACGCCTCGGTGAGCACGCCGTTCCTGAAGAGAATGGTCTCGGCTGCGCTGCTCTCTGCAGACACCTGGCGCAGCAGGCAGTTTCCGATGAGGGAGATGGACTTGATGTCGCAACGCAGCCAGCGATTGTCCTGCGCGCTCACCGCGGCTGCGCCGTTGTCCACGAGCTCGCGTGGCGGGTTCACGAGCGGGCTCGACATCATGAAGACGGTGGGCTGCGCGTCCTTTGGAAAGGCATGGTCGCGCTTGGCTACGCCGCGGGTCACCTGGAAGTAGATCCCCTGGTCCTCGAAGCTCTGGCTGTCGATCAGCTTGTAGATGATGTCGCGCCACTGGACCCGCGAGTACGGATTGCGGATGCGCGTTTCGGCCAGGCTGCGCTCGAGGCGCGCCAGATGCTCATCCAGCCGGAACGGCACCCGCGAGTACACCGGCACCAGCTCGTAGACGCCGTCACCGAAAATGAAGCCGCGGTCGAGCACCGGGATCTTGGCATCCTCGAGCGGCACGAAACTTCCGTTCAGAAAAACCATGTTTGCCTCGCTACTTCAGCCAGAGTCGCAGTGTATCCCAGGCCCTGCCCAAAATCCCCGCCGGCGCCACGGCCTCAAGGGCGACCAGCGGATACTCTCCCAGCGGCTTTCCGTCGAGGCTCACCCGCAGCATCCCGACGCGCTGCCCGAGCGCAACCGGAGCGACGAGCGGCTGCTGTGAAAGCAGTTCCGCCTTGAGCTTCTCCGCGTCCCCGCGGGGCAAGGCCACCATCACGTCGCTCCCGAACCCGGCCTTCACCGCCTTTGCCGATCCTTTCCAGACTTCCAGCGTCTTGGCCGGCTGGCTGGCACCGTAGAGCTTGATGCTGTCGAAGGATTGATAGCCCCAGTTGAGCAGCTTGAGCGACTCCTGCGCCCGCGCCGACTCCGAAGTCGAGCCGAGCAGCACGGAAAGCAATCGGCGCCCGCCGCGCTTGGAGGACGCGATGAGGCAAAAGCCCGCCGCTTCGGTGTGGCCGGTCTTCACCCCGTCCACGCTCGGGTCCAGCCAGAGCAGGCGGTTGCGGTTGGGCTGGATGATGTTGTTGTAGCGGAACTCCTTGATCGCGTAGTACTGGGCGTAGTACTCGGGGAAATCGCGGATCAGCGCCGCGGCCAGCGTGTAGAGATCCTGGGCCGTGCTGTAGTGCTGCGCGTCGGGCAGCCCGTTCGCGTTCATGAAGTGCGTGTTCTTCATCCCGAGACGCTCGGCCTCGCGATTCATCATCCGCACGAAGGCTTCCTCGCTGCCGGCGATAGCTTCGGCAAGCGCGATGCACGCATCGTTGCCAGATTGCACTTCCATGCCGCGAATGAGCTCGTCCACGTTCACCGGCCTGCCGGGCTGGAGGAACATGCGCGACCCGGGCGCGCGCGCGGCGCGCTCCGACACGCTGACCTGCTGCTCGAGCGCCAGCTTCTTCTCGCGCAATGCGACAAACACGAGATAAGCCGTCATCAGCTTGGTCAGCGACGCCGGCTCCATTCGCTCGTCGGCTCTTTCGGAAGCCAGGATCTGGTTGGCGGAAAAGTCGCCAACGACCCAGGCGCGCCCGGCCACCGCGGGCGGCTGCGGTACCGCTGCGCTGGCGAGCGCGAAGCAAAGCACGAGGCAGGAAAAGACGAGGCCGCGCATGGCGCCGGAGGAAAAGCGGCGAATTATAAGAGCCGCTAGCGAACCACCAGCAATGGCCTGAGGTTCAGCTCCGCCTCGATCTGCTCGCCCACCGCCTTGGCGGCTTCGCGCGAATAGGGCCCGACATGGAGCCGCCAGAGATTCCCGATCGACAGAACCTGAATCGACTGCGCGACGGAGGACAGCCGCGCCGCAATCCGGGCGCGCAAGTCTTCGGCATTTGCTCGAGAAGAGAATGCGCCGACCTGCAGGTAGACCGCCTCCGGCGCAGGCGCGCCCGCCGTCTGCACGTCTTCCGGGATGATGCTTTCCACCTGCACGCGCGCGCTTCCGGCGGAGGCGTACCCGAGCTTGTAGGCCGCGGTATAGGAGAGATCGATGATCCGGTCGGAATGGAAGGGCCCGCGATCGTTGATGCGCACCACCACGCTGCGGCCGTTGGCGAGGTTCGTAACGCGCGCATAGCTCGGGATCGGCAGCGTCGGGTGCGCGGCGGTCATCGCGTACATGTCATAGGGCTCGCCGCTGGAAGTCTTCTGCCCGTGGAAGCGCCGGCCGTACCAGCTTGCCATGCCGGTCTGCTGGAACGGCTGCACTTTGCCAAGCGGCGCGTAGGAGCGGCCGAATACCGCATAAGGCCGGTTCGCGGCGGCGATCAGCGCTTCGCGCCTGGGCTGCGCATCCGGCACCTCCGCCAGGTTGGCCGGCGGATTCTCGCCCGGCCCGTCGTCCTTGTAATAGCCGCCTCGGGCCGGCGGCTGGCGCGGCGGCTCGGCGCGCGATTGCGGCTCCGTGGCCGGTTCCTGCGGCGGCGGCAGCGAAGCGCACGCGCCGAGCGCAAGCGAGGCAAGCACGGCAAGGCGCTTCATGCTTCGTACACCGGCTTGCCCGCAACGATCGTGCAGCACACGCGCCCGCTCAGCTCGTAGCCGATGAACGGCGTGTTTTTTCCTCGGCTTTTCAGGCTGGCCGCGCTGACCGCAAAAGCCGCGGACGGGTCGAACACCACCACATCGGCCGGGGCGCCAATCGCCAGGCGGCCGGCATCAACGCCCAGCACGCGCGCCGGATCGCACGTGATGCGCGCAAGGATCTTCGCAAGCGGCAGCTTGAGCGACGCGCCCCACTTCAGCGTAAGAGGCAGCAGCAGCTCGAGCGCTGTCGCCCCGGGCTCCGCTTCGGCGAAAGGCACGTGCTTTCCGTCCTCGTCCACGGGCGTGTGATCCGAGCACAAGCAGTCCACCGTGCCGTCCGCCAGGCCGCGCGCAAGCGCGTCGCGGTCGCGCTCGCCGCGAAGCGGCGGCTCCAGGCGGCAAAGCGGGTCGAAGTAGCCGAGGTCCCGGTCGGAGAGATGCACGTGGTGTACCGCGACATCGCAGGTGATGGGCAGGCCTTCGGCCTTCGCCTTGCGCATGAGCTCCACTGCGCCGGCAGTCGAGAGGCGGCACGCATGCACGCGCGCGCCCGTAGCGCGCACGAGCTCGATCAAGGTTGCAAGCGCCGTGGTCTCGGCGAAGGACGGGATGCCGGCCAGCCCAAGGCGCGTGGCGACCTCGTCGTCATGCGCGACCCCGCCCTTCGCGAGCCAGGGATCCTCGGGCCGGATCCATACCGCATACGAAAACGTGGACGCATACTGCAGGGCGCGCCACAGGACCTGGGTGTCCGAGAGGGGCGCATTCGCCTGCGAGAACGCGATGCAGCCGGCATCCGCGAGCTGGGCCATCTCGGTAAGCGCGCGGCCCTCCAGCTTGACGGTGAGCGCGCCGAGCGGATACAGGCGCGCGTGCGCAAGCGCCTTGGCGCGCCGGCGCAGCATGTCCACCAGGCCGGGCTCGTCGAGCGGCGGGTCGGTGTCCGGCGGGCACACCACGCTCGTCACGCCGCCCGCGACGGCTGCGCTCATCTCCGACTCGAGCGTGGCCTTGTGCTCCTGCCCGGGCTCGCGCAGCCGGGCGGATAGATCAATGAATCCGGGCGCGACGATGCGGCCGCGCGCATCGATGACGCGGTCGGCCGTGGCGAAGGGCTCGGAGATGCGGCCTTCCGACAGGTACAGGTCGCCGGGGGCGTCGCGGCCGCTCACCGGGTCGACTATCCGCCCGCCCTTGATATGCACGCGCATCAGTTCCCCGCCACGATGCTCATGACCGCCATGCGCACGGCGATGCCGTACGTCACCTGCGGCAGGATCA
>DATAHF010000218.1:0-6174 GCA_036263315.1 Burkholderiales bacterium | reverse complement strand
CGACGTTTGGTCGCTATTGCGCTGCAGCAAATTCTAGTTGTTTACCGCAACGGCTAAAATACGACTTCATTGTAAAACACTGTTGCATAATATGCAAAGATGGCTGACGTCCTGACCGAAATGTCTGTGTTTGCGCGTGTTGTGGCGGCCGGAAGCCTCACCTCGGCGGCGCGCGAGCTCGGGCTGTCCCCGGCCATGGTGAGCCGCCGCTTGTCCGCGCTGGAAGCGCGGCTGGGGGTCAGGCTTCTGAACCGCACCACCCGCACGTTGCGCCTCACGGACGAAGGCGCGAGCTACTACGACACGTGCTCGCGCCTGCTCGCCGAGATCGATGAGGCCGAGGCCGAAGTATCGGCGGGACGCATGGAGCCGCGCGGCACGCTCAAGGTCGCGCTGCCCGCTTCCTTCGGGCACCGCCACATCGCGCCGCTCGTGCCGCGCTTCGCCGAGCGCTATCCCAACGTGCAGCTCGCGCTCAGCCTATCCGACCGGACGGTGAACATCATCGAGGAGGGCTTCGACCTCGCCGTGCGAATTGCGCACCTCGAGGACTCCTCGCTCGCGGCACGCCGCCTCGCGCCCAACCGGCGCGTGGTGTGCGCCAGCCCGGCCTATCTGCGCCGCCATGGCGTTCCGCGCATTCCGCAGGACCTGGTCCGGCATAACTGCATCACCAGCACGGATTTCTCGATGACCTGGGACTACACCGACCCCGAAGGCACCGCCGGCTCGGTGCGCGTGACCGGCCGCTATGCCTGCGACAACTGGGAGGTGCTGCGCGAATGGGCCCTGGCCGGGCTCGGGGTGGCCCTCAAGTCGACCTGGGACGTCCGGCAGCACCTCGAGGACGGCTCGCTCGTGCCCCTCTTCCCGGGCTATACCTTCGGGAGCGATGTGGCCATTTACGCGGTGTATCCTCATCGGCGTCATTTGCCCGCAAAGACCCGCGTCTTCATCGAATTTCTCGCCGAGTCGTTCGGGCCCGAGCCCTACTGGGACCGTCCGCGCGCGCAGCCGAAGCCGCGAATCAAAGCGCGCGCTGCTGTCTAACAGGAAACCCCTCCAGCCGGAGAGCTTTCGATGAACGCACCCGCGGAACTCGCCAAAGCGTCGCTCGACGACAAGTACACCGTCGAGCGCGGCCGCGTATTCCTGACCGGCACGCAGGCGCTCATCCGTCTCATGATGCTGCAGCGCGAGCGCGATGCCGCGGCCGGCCTGAACACGGCCGGCTTCGTCTCCGGCTATCGCGGCTCGCCGTTGGGTGGGCTCGACCAGAGCCTGTGGCGCGCGCAGAAGCATCTCGAGCAGCACCACATAAAGTTCCAGCCCGGCGTGAACGAAGACCTCGCGGCGAGCGCGGTGTGGGGCACGCAGCAGGTCGGCATGTTTCCCGGCGCGCGCTACGACGGCGTCTTCGGCATGTGGTACGGCAAGGGACCGGGCGTAGATCGCTGCGGCGACGTCTTCAAGCACGCCAATGCCGCCGGAACCTCCAAGCACGGCGGCGTGCTCGTGCTCGCAGGCGATGACCACGCGGCAAAATCGTCCACGCTGCCGCACCAGTCGGAGCACATCTTCAAGGCCTGCCTCATCCCGGTCCTGAATCCCGCGAGCGTCCAGGATTACCTCGACCTCGGCCTGCACGGCTTCGCGATGAGCCGCTACTCGGGCCTCTGGGTCGCTTTCAAGTGCGTCACCGACGTCGTGGAGTCGGGCGCGAGCGTGATCGTCGACCCGCAGAGGGTTAGGTCCCGGATGCCGGCCGACTTCGTCTTTCCGCCCACCGGGCTCAACATCCGCTGGCCCGACGGCTTCCTCGAGCAGGAAGCGCGAATCCTCGACTACAAGGTCTATGCGGCGCTCGCCTACGTGCGCGCGAATGGGCTCGATCGCATCGTGTGGAACGAGCCCTCCTCCGGCCGCAAGGCACGCCTCGGCATCGTGACCACGGGAAAGTCCTTCGGTGACGTCATGCAGGCGCTTGCCGACCTTGGGATCGACGAGGCGGTCGCCCGCGACATCGGGTTGCGGGTCTACAAGGTAGCGATGTCGTGGCCGCTCGAGCCGCAGGGCGCGCGGCGCTTCGCCGAGGGCCTCGAGGAGATCCTGGTGGTCGAGGAAAAACGCCAGGTCATCGAGTACCAGATCAAGGAAGAGCTCTACAACTGGAAGGAAAACGTGCGCACGCCGCGCGTCGTCGGCAAGTTCGACGACAACGGCGAGTGGAGCCGCGCCGAAGGGCAGCCGGCAGGCACCTGGCTGCTGCCCGCGCATTACGAGCATTCGCCGGCCATGGTGGCTCGCGCGATCGCGCAGCGCCTGGAAAAGCTCGGCATGACGCGCTCGCTCGGATCGCAATTCCACGAGCGGCTTGCCTTCCTCGACTTCAAGGAGAAGGTGCTCGCGCGGCCGCGGGTCACTGCCGTGCGCCAGCCCTATTTCTGCTCGGGCTGCCCGCACAACACGTCCACCCGAGTGCCCGAAGGCAGCCGCGCCACCGCAGGCATCGGCTGCCACTTCATGGCGGTGTGGATGAACCGCAGCACCGCAACGTTCACGCACATGGGCGCCGAAGGCGCGCCGTGGATCGGGCAGGCGCCGTTCACGGACGAGAAGCACATCTTCGCCAACCTGGGCGACGGCACGTATTACCACTCCGGGCTGCTCGCAATACGCGCGGCGGTGGCGGCCAAGGTCAACATGACCTACAAGATCCTGTACAACGACGCGGTCGCCATGACGGGCGGCCAGCGCCACGACGGCCCCCTCGATCCGGCGATGATTTCCCGGCAGATCGCCGCGGAAGGCGTGAAGCCGATCGTGGTGGTGACCGACGAGCCGGAAAAATATCCGCACGGCATCGGCTGGGCGCCCGGCGTCACCGTGCGCCATCGCGACGAGCTCGACGCCGTGCAGCGCGAGCTGCGCGCGACGCCGGGCGTCTCGGCGCTGATCTACGACCAGACGTGCGCGTCGGAGAAGCGCCGCCGCCGCAAGCGCAACGAGTATCCCGACCCGGCGGTCCGCGCCGTGATCAACGAGATGGTGTGCGAAGGCTGCGGGGACTGCAGCGCCAAATCGAACTGCCTGTCGGTCGAGCCGCTGGAGACCGAGTTCGGACGCAAGCGCCAGATCAACCAGTCCTCGTGCAACAAGGATTACTCCTGCGTGAAGGGCTTCTGCCCCAGCTTCGTGACCGTGGAAGGCGGTCGCCTGAAAAAAGGCAAGGCTGCGGCGGGCGCGAGCGAAGGCTTCGAATCGCTTCCCGAGCCGGCGCTGCCGCGCCTGGACACCGCCTACGGGGTCCTGGTGACCGGCATCGGCGGCACCGGCGTCATCACCATCGGGCAGATCCTCGGCATGGCGGCGCATCTCGAGCACAAGGGCGTGAGCGTCCTCGACATGTCGGGGCTCGCGCAGAAGTACGGCGCCGTCATGTCGCACGTGCAGATCGCGGAGCGGCCGGAGGCCTTGCATGCGACGCGCGTGGACACGGGCGGGGCGAGCCTCGTGATCGGCTGCGACCTGGTCGTGACCGCGAGCACCGAGTCGCTCGCCAAGATGTCGCCATCGCGCACGCATGCGGTGGTGAACGCCAGCGTCACGCCGACCGCCGAATTCGTGCGCAACCCGAACTGGAAGCTGCCCGGAAGCGATCTGCAGGGCGACATCGCCGAGGCGAGCGGCCCGGCGAACGTCGCCTTCGTCGCCGCGACGGAGATCGCGACCGGCCTCATGGGCGACGCCATCGCGACCAACATGTTCATGCTCGGCTATGCCTACCAGCGAGGCTGGGTGCCGGTGTCGGCCGCGTCGCTCGAGCGCGCAATCGAGCTGAACGGCATCGCGGTGGAGTTCAACAAGAAATCGTTCCTCTGGGGCCGGCGCGCGGCGTGCGACCTGGAGCGCGTGCGGCGCATCGCCAAGCCCGCGGACGTGATTCCGATCGACGAGCACTTCTCGCGCGGCCTCGATGAGCTGATCGAGCGGCGCGCGAAATTCCTCTCCGAATACCAGGACGCGGCGTATGCGCAGAAGTATCTCGCCCTGGTGCAGAAAACGCGGCAGGCCGAGGCGTCACGGACCGGGACCACGAAGCTCACCGAAGCCGTCGCCCGCTACTACGCCAAGCTCCTCGCCTACAAGGACGAATACGAGGTCGCGAGGCTGCATGCGAGCGGCGAGTTCGCGAAGAAGATCGAGGGCATGTTCGAGGGCGACTACAAGCTCGTGTACCACCTCTCGCCGCCGCTGCTCGCGCGCCTCGATCCCAATACGGGCGAGCCGCGCAAGATGCGCTTCGGCGCGTGGATGCTTCCGGTGTTCAAGGCGCTCGCGCGCCTGAAGGGCCTGCGCGGGACGCTGCTCGATCCTTTCGGCCACACGGAAGAGCGCCGCACCGAGCGCGCGCTCGTCCGCGAATACGCACAGACGATCGAGGCGCTGCTCGGCGGCCTGAACGCGCAGAACCTCGCCCTCGCCGTGCAGATCGCGACGCTGCCGGAAGACATCCGCGGCTTCGGCCACATCAAGATGAAAAGCATCGGCGCCGCGCGCAAGCGCCGCGAAGAGCTTCTGGCGGGCTTCAAGGCGCCGAGTGCGGAGCGGGTTGCCGCATAGGGCGGCGCTCGCAGCGCTCGCTGCGCTGCTTGCGCTTCCGGCTCGCGCAGAAGAGCAGATGCTGCGCCTGCCCGACGGCGAAACGATCTCCTATCGCTTCGTGCAGGACGAGGGCGAAAGCGCGCGCCCGACCGCCCTGCAGATCCTGCGCGACCTCGCCGACGGGCGGATCGAGGATGCCGCGCTCCTCTCCAACGCGCCCCGCCGGCGCTACGAGACCTTGCGCGACTACGAGCAAAGCGTCGGGCCGCAGGAATTCAAGCGCGTCTACGGACAATATTTCTTTCCCGAAAACCGCGTCGTCGCGGAGATTGCGCTCGGGCCGCGCCGCGCGGTCATCTGGGACCTGGGCGAGGCCGGGCACCACCTCGCCGCGCAGTACTTCGTCGAAGTGGAAGGCCGGTTCCTGGTGGACGACGTGCCGAGCAAGGAGCGCGCCGCGCTGCAGAAGGTGGTGCAGGACTACCGCAGGCAGAACGAAAAGCGGGCTACCTCTCCAGCACGAAAGGATTGAAGTTCGTGTGCCGGTCGTAGTAGTCCTCGTGCTCCGCGCGCTTGAGGAAGCCGACCACCTTGTAGGTCACCGGCGTCATCACGACCTCCCATCCGGTCTTGAGCAGGTATTGCGCGATCGCGATCTTCACGATATCGGCGGTCGCCCAGATCGCATAGAACGCGATGAAGTAGAAAAGCGCCGAGTCGATGAGCTCGCCCACGATCGTCGAGCCGATGGTCCGGGTCCACAGCCACCGGCCTTTGCTCCACAGCTTCATCTTCGCGAGCACGTAGCTGTTGGAGAAGCTTCCCGCCCAGAAGGCGATCATGGAGCCGGCGGCGATGCGCCAGCTGTTGCCGAAGACCGCCTCCAGCGCGCCCTGGTACTTCGCCATGAATTCGGTCGATGCCGGCGGCAGGCTCACCACGATCCACGCCATGAACGAGGCAAAGACGAGGGCGCCGAAGCCGGCCCACACCACGCGCCGGTCTCGCCCGTAGCCGTAGACCTCCGTGAGGACGTCGCCGAAGATGTAGGAGATCGGGAAGAAGAGGACGCCCGCGCCGAAGGTCACCTGCCCGAGCACGGGAAGCGTCACGCTCGCCTGCTTGGCCGCGCCGATGAAGTTGGAGCACAGCAGCACCGTCACGAATGCCGCCATCACAAAGTCGTAGTAGCGATACGTGCGCTGCGTGCCCGTCACGGCCTGGGAAGCTTGGGCGAGTGATCCACGAAGTCGGGCTCGAGCTGCACGCGCAGGGCATCGAGCACGCGCCCGACCATGGCGTAGAAGCCGGCGGTTACGGATAGCTCCACGAAATCCATCGGGCCGAAATGCCGCGCCACCTCGGCATAGACCTCGTCGCTCACGTGCCCCTGCGTCACCGCCTCGGCGAGCGCGAGCGCGGCCTTTTCGCGCGCGTCAAATTCCGGCGAGGCGCGCCAGTCGGAGAGCGCCGCGATCTGCGCCTCGCGCACGCCGCTCTTGCGCGCCATGGCGAGGTGCTGCGCCCACTCGTAGTCCGAGCGCATCATCTGGCCGCCGCGCAGGATCA
>DATAHF010000217.1:0-6129 GCA_036263315.1 Burkholderiales bacterium | reverse complement strand
GGCCGACGGCGGCAAGAGCTGGTCGTGCAAGACGACCGGCGCCCCGACCCCGGCGCTGTCGCAGAAGTACGTTCCGGGCGTCTGCCGCAACTAAGGGCAACGCTGCAGAAAAAAAGGCCCGCTTTTGCGGGCCTTTTTATTTGCGCGAGCGGCTTGCCGCTATAGTCCTCAGGTGGCCGACATCTTCAGCACGAGCTGCCGGGTGAGCGCGTCGATGAAGTCGGCGGAATAACCGATCTCCTTGAGCTCCAACTTGAACGTGGTGGCGAGCTTCGCCTTGCCGTACATCCCGAGCTTGTGCTCGCGCCGGTACGCGGTCGCGCGGCTGCACACTTCGTCGATGGCGCGCGCGAGCTGCGCCGTCGAGCCCTTGTCGGCATGGGCCTTGTCGGGCGCGCAACGGCCCGCGAACTCGCGCGCCAGCTCGGCGGCGAATTTCTCGATGTCCTTGGACCGCGTCAGGTTGAACATGCCCGGCTTCTCTCGTGTGCGGCGAATCTTACCAGCCGCGCGCCGCCCATGAGCTGGCTGCGCACGCTGCTGCGCCGGGAAGACCCCAAGGCCGCGCCGGGACAGCCGGCCCAGGAGGTCCTGGACGGCTGGCTGCGCGCGGCCTACGACGCGGCCATCGAGCGCAACCTGCCGGAAGCGCAGCGCCTCTACCGCAAGGTGCTGGAGCACGACCCGCGGGATGCGGACGCGCTCTATTTTCTCGGCATCATCGCGAACGCCGAAGGCCGCGAGATGGAGGCGGGCGACCTGCTCCTGCAGGCGGTCGAATCGCGGCCGAGGGACGCCGAGGCGTGGATGTCGCTCGGCATCGCCTATCACCATCAGCGCCGCCTGGCCGAGGCGGCCGAAGCGTTTCGTGCCGGGCTCGCCCTGCAGCCGCAGAACGCCGCCATGCGCAACAACCTCTCCGGCACGCTGATCGAGCTCGGCAAGGGCGAGGAGGCGCGCGTCGAGATGGAGCGGCTGCTCGAATCGCGCGTCGAGTCGGACCAGCTGCTGTGCAACCTCGGCCATGTGTACCGCGACCAGGCGCGCATCGACGACGCGCTCGCCGCGTTCCGGCGCGCGCTCGAGCTCTCGCCCAACAACGCCGAGGTCTTCACCAACCTGCTGCTCACGCTGAACTACAGCGATCGCTGCAGCGCCGAGGATATTTTTCGCGAGCACCTGCGCTACGGCGCGCGCTTCGTCAAGCCGTATCCCGAGCCGGAGCCCGATCGCGAATGGCCCCGGCGCCTGCGCATCGGCTACGTATCGCCGGATTTCCGCAAGCACGTGGTCGCGGTCTTCATGGAGCCGATCCTCAGGCGCCGCGACCGCTCGCGCTTCGAGGTGTTCTGCTACTACAACCACCGCTGGGAAGACCGCGTGACGGAGCGCTTTCGCGAGCTCTCCGACCACTGGATCCATTGCGTGCACATGCAGGACGACGAGCTGGCGCAGCGCATCCGCGCCGATCGCATCGATATCCTGGTCGACCTGACCGGCCACACCGGCGACAACCGGCTGCTGCTGTTCTCCGCGAAGCCCGCGCCGCTGCAGGCGAGCTATCTCGGCTACCCGAACACCACCGGCCTCTCGGCGATGGATTACCGCATCACGGATGCGAAAGCGGATCCGCCGGGCGAGGCGGAGCGCTACAGCGTGGAGAAGCTCGTGCGGCCGTGGCCGACCTACTTCTGCTACGAGCCGCCGGAGAACTGCCCGGAGGTCGCGCCGCCGCCGGCGGGCGCGCAGGGCCCGATCACCTTCGGCTGCTTCAACAACCTGCCGAAGGTGTCGAACGCATTCCTCGACGCCGCCGCGCAGGTGCTGCTCGCCGTGCCCGGGTCGCGCCTTTTCCTGAAGAGCAGGCCGCTGGGGATTCCTCATGTCGCCGAAAGGCTGCGCGAGCGGTTCGTGCGCGTGGGCATCGACCCGGCGCGCGTGGAGCTGCGCGGATGGGAGGAGACCGCGCAGCACCACCTCGCGGCGTACGGCAAGGTCGACATCGCGCTCGACAGCTTTCCCTATAACGGCGCCACGACGAGCTGCGAGGCGCTCTGGATGGGCGTTCCGGTCGTGACCGTGGCGGGCGACCGCCATGCGGGACGGATGGGCGCGAGCCTCCTTAGCGCCGTCGGGCTGGCCGATCTCGTGGCGCAGGACGTGCCGCAATACGTGCGCATCTGCGCTGCGCTGGCGGCCGACCGCGCCCGCCTCGCCGAGCTGCGCGCCGGCCTGCGCGAGCGCGTGAGGCGCTCGCCCTTGCTGGACGAGGCGGGATTCGTGCGCGCGCTGGAGGACAGCTACGTCGCCATGTGGGAGGAAAAGCTGCGTCCGCAGGCGCGCGCAGCGCTCGACGCCGCCGGCATGGAGGCCGCGCTGCGCCGCGCCACGGAGTTGCGCGCCTCAGGCGAGCGCTTGGAGTCGGAAGCGCTCTGCAAGCAGGTGCTGCGGGCCAAGCCCGACCACGAGGGCGCCCTGAACCTGCTCTGGGACCTGTCCTACGAGACCGGCAACCACGGCGTCGCCGTGGAATGGCTGAGGCGCGGCATTGCGGCGAACGACAAGCTGCCGCGCCTGCACTACATGATCGGCTATTCGCTGCTGCAGCAGGGCAATCCGGCCGACGCGATGACCTCCTTCCACAAGGCGGTGACGCTCGATCCGGCAATGGCGAAGGGCTTCAACAACCTCGGCGCTGCGCTGCAGGCGCTCGGCCAGCTCGAGCCCGCCGAGGAATGCTACCGGCGCGCCGTGGCGCTCGAGCCGGCCCTCGCCGATGCGCTCTACAACCTCGGCAACCTCAAGCGCCACCGCGGGCGCTTCGACGAGGCGGTGCGCGACATGGAAAGCGCCGTGCAGCTCGATGCGGGTCGCGCCGACTGGAAATGCAACCTGGGCGACCTGCTTTTCTACCAGCTGCGGCTCGACGACGCGGTGCGCGCCTATGACGATGCGCTTGCCCTCGATCCGGACTACGCCGACGCGTACGCGGGGCGCGCGGCCGCGCGCCAGGAGCTCGGCCTGGCGGCCGCGGCCGATGAGGACATGCAACGCGCGATGGCGCTCGAGCCGGAGGATGCCGGGTTGCACAGCCGCTGGCTGCTCGGCCGGCACTACGAGAACGGCAACGATGCCGCGCTGCTGCTGCGCGAGCACGTGGAATGGGCCAGGCGCCACACCCAGCGCATCGGGTGGCAGGCCGCGCGCGCGCCGCATGAGCGCGCGCCGAAGCGGCGGCTCAACATCGGATACGTCTCGGGCGACTTCAAGCGCCACTCGGTGGCGTCGTTCTTCCGGCCGCTGCTCGCGGCACACGACCGCTCGCGGTTCAAGATCTTCTGCTACTCGAACGTCGCGGTACCCGACGCGGTGACCGCCGAGCTTCGCGGCCTGGCGGAGGAATGGCGCGACATTTCCGCGCTCACGGACGACTGGGCCGCGGAGCGCATGCGCGCGGACCGGCTCGATGTGCTGGTGGACCTCGGCGGGCATACCGGCGATGGGCGCATGCTGCTCTTTGCGCGCAAGCCCGCGCCGGTCCAGGTGTCCTGGCTCGGCTATCCCGGAACGACCGGGCTCGCGGCCATCGATTACAGGCTGACCGACGGCCATGCCGACCCGGAAGGCGCATCGGACGACGGTTACGTGGAAAAGCTGGTGCGCCTTCCGAGCGGGTTCTTGTGCTACGCGCCGCCCGCGGACGCGCCGGAGCCGCAGGCGGCACCCGCACTCGAGCGCGGGCAGGTGACGTTCGGCTGCTTCAATCACCTGCCCAAGCTCACCGACGGCGTGATCGCGCTGTGGGCACGCCTGCTCGAGCAGGCGCCCGATGCGCGCCTCGTGCTCAAGTCCTTCGGCCTGTCGGCCGAGAGCGCGCGTGCCGCAATGCTCGCGCGCTTCGCCCGACACGGTATCGCCGCGCAGCGTGTCCACTTGTGCGGCCCGGAGCGGGCGTTCGCCGATCACCTCGCGAAATACGGGGAAATCGACATCGCGCTGGACGTCTTCCCGTACAACGGCGTCACCACCACATGCGAAGCGCTATGGATGGGCGTGCCGGTGGTTACCCTGCGCGGTGCGACACACGTCGCGCGCGCCGCCTCGAGCATTCTCGCGTCCGTCGGGCTCGATGAGCTCATTGCCGAAACCCCGGAAGCGTATGTGTCGACGGCGCTCGGCCTTGCGCGGGACACCGCGCGCTTGCGTGCGCTGCGCAGCGGGCTGCGCGAGCGCATGCGCGGCTCGCCGCTCATGGATGCGCAGGGCTTTACCCGCTCGCTCGAGGCCGCCTACTGCGCCATGGTGGAGCGCTGGCGGGCCGATGAAGCGGCACGCGACCAGGCCGCCGGAAAGGCCGCATGACGATGCGCCTGCATATCGGCGGCGCCGGCGCCGAGGCCGTGCCCGGGTGGAAGGTGCTCGACATCCAGCCCGGGCCCTCGGTGGATTTCGTGGGCGATTGCACCGACCTCGGGCAGTTCGCGGACGGATCGATCGAGGAGATCTATGCCTCGCACGTGCTGGAGCACCTGGGCTACCTGGAGGAGCTGCCGCGGGCGCTGGCCGAGTTCCACCGCGTGCTGAAGCAGGGCGGCTGCGCGAAGATCAGCGTGCCCGACTTCGACGCGCTTTGCCGCATGTTCACGGAGCCGGGGCTCACCCTGGACGAGCGCATCCTCGTCATGCGCATGGCGTTCGGCGGCCAGACCGATCCGTTCGACTTCCACTACGTGGGCCTGAGCGCGGACATCCTCGGTTCGCTGCTGAAGGACGCGGGCTTCGCGCGCGCCGAGCGCGTGGACGAATTCCGGCTGTTCTCCGATACCAGCTCGCACCGGTTTCGCGGCAGGCTGATCAGCCTCAACCTGATCGCCTACAAATGAAGCTCGGCCTGGCGGTCGCAATCCTGACGCTCGCGTTTGCCGCCGCGTGCGGTGCATTCGTCTGGCAGCCCCATATCGCATCCTTCGCCGACGACAGCGTTAGCTACCTTCTCGCAGCGCAGTCGATCTCGCCCTGGCACGGCGCTTCGCCGATCGTGCTGGAAGCGCACCGCCACGAGCCCCCTTATCCGCCGCTCTATCCGCTGGTGCTCGCGCTGAGCGCGGCCGCGGAGAACCTGCGGCTCGCCCATCTTCTCAGCGCCCTCGCGATCGCGGCATGGCTGCCGCTCGTCTACCGGCTCGGCCGGCGCTGGCTGCAGTCCTCGTCGGCCGCCGCGGGCGCCGCGCTCGCCACGGCGCTGGTGCCGGCCCTGTGGATCAACGCCATGGGCATCCTGAGCGAGCCGCTCTATGGGCTGATCCTGCTCGCCGCGCTATGCGTGCTCGAGCGCGATCGCATGGAGCCAAGGGCGCTGGCCGCGCTCGCGCTGCTCCTGTGCGCGCTCGTCCTCACGCGCTCGGCGGGCCTCGTCCTCGTGGCCGCCTATGGCGCGTGGGCGCTCACGCGACGCGGGCGGGCGTGGTCCGAACTTGCGGCGCTCGCCATGCCTGCGCTCATTGCATTCGCTGCGTATGGCTTGTGGGTGATCCTGCGCTCTTCCGAGAGCTCCGACAGCAACGCCGCGATCGTGATCGGCGGAGCGCGCGCGCTGCTCTCGCCCGAGGCGCTGGGAAGCATCGGCCGCATACTCGCCCGGCAAGCCACCGCCATCGGGCAGGCGTGGACGGGCTCGCTCATGGTGTATTGGGTGCCAGGCCGGCCGGTCCCGGTGGCCGTTGCGGCGCTGCTTGGCGCCCTTGCGCTGGCCGGGCTGGGGCTGCGGCTCGCGCGCGGCAAGGGCGACGCCTGGATCGCGGCAGGCTATCTCGCCACGTTCCTGGTCTGGCCGTTCTACGACCAGATGGGCCGGTTCCTCTTTCCCGTGCTCCCGGTGCTCGTTCTCTATGCCTTCGACGCCGTCCGCCACGCGTCGGCGCGCACCGGGCGGCCGGCCGTCGCCCTCGGCCTGCTGGGGTTCGCGCTGCTCAGCCTGGAAATCCCTGCGCTCGCGTTCATCGGGCAGCGCGCGCGCATCGGGGGCGCGAGCGCACAGATCGTGGACTGGTACCGCACGCCAGGCCTGGACCAGGCGCGCGCGCGGGCGCAGGTGCACCTCGACCTGCTCGCCGACATGGACGAAATCCG
>DATAHF010000216.1:0-12877 GCA_036263315.1 Burkholderiales bacterium | reverse complement strand
GAAATCGCGCTCGAAGCGCGCGACGAGCGGCCCCGTGCCGAGCCAGCCGCGCGCGAGCACGCCCGCCACCTCGTCGATTTCCGCCTTTTCGAGCGCCGGGGCGCCGAAGACGATGAAGGGAAGCTTGCTATCGCTCATCGCGCCCCGAAGCCCAGCCGGAGCTCAGCACAGGTCCCTCGCCTGCCGGTCGTGCTTGCGCGCCGGGTTGCCGACGTAGGCCGCGCCCTCCTCGGTGTCCTGCAGCACGACGGCGCCCGCGCCGATGAAGCTGCGCGGCGCGATTTTCAGGTCGTCCTTCAGCACCGCGCCCACGCCGACGACGGACTGCTCGCCGATCTGCACCCCGCCCGCGATCGCCGCCTCGGCGCAAATGAAAGCGTGGCTCTCGACCCGGCAATGGTGCGAGACGTGCGCGCCGCTGCGCACCGTGACGTTGTCGCCGATCGTGGTGAAGGGCTGCACGATGGCGTGCTCGTAGATGAGGCAGTTCTCGCCGACCGGCAGGCCCGGCCACACGCTCGCGCGGCTCGACACGTAGCTCGCAAAACCGTAGCCGCGCGCCTTGGCGCTCTCGTAGCGCTCGCGGCGCGCGCCGTTCAGCTTCTGGAAGCCGAGCGGTATGAGGAGCTTCACCTCGTCCGGCGGGTACTTGCGCTCGAGCGTCTCGAAGTCGACGAGCGGCAGGCCTTCGAAGGCATCGGCCTTGCGCCAGGCCGCATCCACCGCGAAGCCGACCACCTTGCAGGGGCTGTCGTGCCGAAGGCAGAAGTGCGCGAGCTGGGCGAAGCGCTTGTCGCCGAAGATGACGACTGCGGATTCGGGTTGCTTTTTCAACGGGCCCCGGGACGGACTTGGTGCATCATCTTAGCAAGCCCGATGGACTCCCCTGACCGCCCCGCGATCGACCGGAATGTGCTGAGCGACCGGCTGCAGCTCGCGCTCGAGGCGCCGCATCGCGCCAAGAGCTGGCACTGGCTTTGCGAGGCTGCGCTTGCCTGCAGCGAGGCCGACCGCGCGCAAACGCTTGAGGCCGTACGACGGCGGCGGCCGGCCGAAGGCGCCGCCGCCATTCTCGCCGCGACCTTCCTGGATGCCTTCGGGGACGACGAATCCGAGCTTTCGACCGCCGTGCACGCCTACCTGCGAGGCGATCCGCCGCTGCCCCTGGATGCGGGCCTCGCTCTGCTGAACGCGGTCTTCACGCGCGCTCTGCGCACCGGCGGGGGCGCGGGGGGCTTCGCCGGGATCCTGCGCCGCGCCGGGTTCGCCGAGCTTTCGCAGGCGCTCGGCTCGCGGCTCGGCGCGCTTGCCGGGCCGGTTGAAGCCGCGGCCCCGGGGGGCAAGCTGCGCAAAGTCGCTCTCGTGGCGCCGACCTTGTCCTCCGGCTACCACGCGCCGACCCAAATGGCCCTCGGGCATGCCTGCGCGCTCGTCGAGCAAGGCCTGGAGACGACCGTGTTCGCGCCGCAGGAGCACCTCATGCCGGCCATGCAGCACTGGCTTGGAGCGCCGCGCAAGGTCGCGCTGGCGCCGGTCGACCAGACCGCCTGGCAGCGGCCGCGGCGCGGGAAGATGACGGTCACGCTCTCCAAGCCCGAGCTTTCCATGCGCGGACGCTGGCTCGCGCTGCTGGAAGAAATCGCGCGCTTCGGTCCGCAGGCCGTGCTCTTCGTCGGCCCCTATTCGCCGCTGCTCTGGCCACTCCAGGCGCGCTATCCGGTCGTCGGCGTCGGCACCAACACGGCGGCGCCGGTCGGCCCGCTCGACCTGTGGCTTGCGCCTTCGGAGAACGCGCAGGCGGACTGGGGCGCGGCTCTTCCTTCGCCCCCGTCGCGCACGCACACGCGACGCTTGTCGGTAAGGATTTCCCCGGCCGCGCTTCCCCGCCCGCAGCTCGGACTGCCGAAGTCGGGCGTCGTCTGGATGACGAGCGCCTACGGGTCGCAGAACGCCTTGCCGCCCCAGTGGTGCGCGCGCGTTCGCGCGGCGCTCGAACGGCACCCGGAGGCGACGTGGCTGGTGGTGATCGGGGCCGGCACGGCGAAGGTACCCGAGCACGTGGCGGCCGGACACCCGCGCGTCGTCATTCGCGGCTTTCAGAAGGATTTCGGCGGCACGCTGCTCGCGAGCGATCTCTATCTCAATCCGCCCCGCATGGGCGGCGGGCTGTCGGTGGCCTCCGCAATGGCGCACGGGGTGCCGGTGCTGACGCTCCCCGGCAGCGACGGCGGCGACAAGGCCGGCCTGTGGGCTGCGCCGGACGAGACCGCGCTCTTCGAGCGGCTGGAGGCATGGACGCGGGATCCGGCCGCGCGGCGCGAGGCGGGCGCGGCCCAGCGCGAGCGGTTCGGGGACGTATTCGATATCGCCCAGGCCGGCCCGGCGCTCCTCGAGGCGCTTGCGCAGGCGATTCGAATGAGGGCGGCAGGGTGAAATTCGACCTCGAATGCCGTCTTATCGGCGCCGCGCTGCGAGGCTTCAAGACGAAGCTGCGCGAGCTGCCGCGCGAGGTGAAGGACAAGGGCGGCGATCTCGGGCCGCTCACCGAACTCGACCATCACGTCGATCGCGAGCTCTATCGCGTCATCCGCGCAAGCTTCCCGGGCGACGGATGGATCAGTGAGGAAAGCGCGCACGAGATAGGGTCCGCCGCGCTAGATTCTGCGCGGCACAGCGAGGGCGCGGGCCGGGTCTGGATCGTCGATCCGATCGACGGCACGCGCGAGATCGTGGCGGGCGTCCCGGAGTGGGCGGTGAGCGTGGGGCTGTGGGAGAACGGTGCGCCGGCCTACGGCTGGCTCTATAACGCGGCCCGCGACATGCTATGGCACGGCGGCCCGGGGCTCGGAGCGTGGGCGGGCGATCGCCCGATGCGGGTGCGCGCGCCACGGCCCATCGACGAGCTCTCGGTCGCCGTCAGCCGCAGCGACCTGAGCCGCGGCCTCATTCCCGAGGTCGATCCCAGGCCCGTGCCGATCGGCAGCATCGCCTACAAGCTAGGCCTCGTCGCCGCCGGAGAGATCGACGCCACGGTATCGCTCACGCCCAAGAACGCGTGGGACATCGCAGGTGGAATCGCGGTCGTGCTCGGCGCGGGCGGCCGCGTCCTGCGGCTAAGCGATGGAAGCGCGTTGGGCGCACTCGATGCGCAAGTGCTGCACGAGGGCGGCCTCGTGGCCGCGCACCCCGGCGCGATCGATGAGATTCGCCGGCTGTATCGCGGCGGACGCTAAGCAACGACCGCGATATCGGCGGCCGTGAGCTCGGGCGCGCCGACGATCGTTGCAAACTGCACAGCGGTGTCGCCCCCCGCGCCGTCATGGTCGTAATAGACCGCGCCGCTCGCGCTGTCGTAGAGGATCCGGTCGGCCGCATCGAGCGCCGAGGAGCCGAGCACGAGCGCGTTCGCGTCGAAGCTGCCCACCGTGCCGATACCGCTGAACGTGGCATGCGAGAGCACGAGGCTGTCCTCGCCCGCGACGAAGTCCATGACCCGGTCGATGTTCGCCGTGTTGTCGAACACGAACGCGTCCTCACCGGTACCGCCCGTGAGAGTGTCTACGCCCGAGCCGCCGTTCAGCGTGTCGTCGCCCGCTCCGCCGAAGAGGAAGTTGTTGCGCTCGTTGCCTGTGATCTCGTTATCGAGCGCATTGCCGTAGCCCCGGCGCGCCACGCCCTCGAGCACCAGGTTCTCCACATTGGCATCGAGCAGGTAGGTGTAGACACTCGAGTGCACGGTGTCGATGCCCGCCCCGGCCGCTTCGATCACCTGGTCTTCTTCGGCGCCGGTCTTCGCCACCCCTGCCCCGTCGCCGCGGTTGACGTAATAGGCGTCGTTCCCCGTGCCGCCCATCATCACGTCCTCGCCCCGGCCGCCCTGCAGCACGTCGTTCCCCGCGCCGCCCGACAGCATGTTGTCGGTACTGCCCCTCGCAACGAGCTCGTTCGCGCCGCCGTTGCCGATGCCATGGATGGCATCCGGCCCCGTGAGGATCAGATTCTCGACGTTGGCGCCGAGCGTGAAGCTGACTTCGCTGAACACCTGATCGACGCCGCCCGAGGCGTCCGACTCGATGACCCTGTCGCCGCTCGAGTCCACGTAGTACGTGTCGTTGCCGGTGTCGCCCGCCATCGTGTCATTGCCGGCGCCGCCGTCTAGGACATTGTCGAGCGCGTTGCCGACGAGGCTGTTGTTCAGTTCATTTCCGGTTGCCGCAAGTGCGAGCGGAGTACCGCCCAGAAGGACCAAGCCTTCGAGGTTCGGTCCAAGGACATAGCTGACCTGGACTTTGACGATGTCGAAGCCCTCGTGCGGGTGTTCCACCACGGTGTCATCAGCATCGAGGTAGTACGTATCGTTCCCCGCGCCTCCCGAGAGCACGTTGGCGGTCAGATTTCTGCCGTCGAGCTCGTTGGCGAGCGCGTTCCCGGTCCCGGCAACCGCTGCGGCCCCAAAGAGCGCGAGGTTCTCCAAGTTGGGTCCCAGCTGGTAGCTGATCAGAGCGTTCACGGTATCGATCCCGGCACCGGCGGCCTCGATGACCGTATCGTCGGAGTCGAATACGACGTAGAGGTCGTTCCCGGCACCGCCGATCATGACGTCGATGCCGGCGTCCCCCTTAAGTGCGTCGTCACCGGCAGCGCCAACGAGCATATCGTCGCCCAGGCCGCCGTCGAGAATGTTCGCAGCAGCGTTGCCGAGCAGCGTGTCGTTTCCGCTGCCGCCGGCCGCCTCCTCGATCGTGACGCCGTAGGCAATCGCCACCGTATCCTTCTGCGCGGGCGCAAGGCCGCCGAAGGTAATCGGATTGCCGAGCTGGCTGAACTCGCCTGCGCGCAAGTCGATTTCCACACCGCTCGTACCCTGCCACTGGATGAGATCAATGCCGCCGGCGTCCCAGATGGTCTGGTAATAGCTGTGACCCTCGTCGAACAAGTAGAGGTCGTCGCCCGAGTGATACGACATGTTCGCGCCGTAGAGCGACTGGATAGCGGCGATATCCAGCAGCATCGGCGTGGTCGGCTTGAAGTCGGCGGCGTCGATGGTCAAGGCGCCGGGATAGTCGGCATAGGCCATGACCGTGTACTTGGTGGTCGCGGTCCCTTCCGCGAGGATCGGCTCGCCATCGAACGGATGCTTGAGGCCCAACGCGTGGCCGATCTCGTGGACGAGCGTGAAAAGCCCCATGCCGCCGGGCGATCCATCGGCAAAGATCGTGTCCCTCAGGCCGGAGTTCACCCAGATATCGCCGCCCGCCGCCTGGCCTGGCAAATAGGCGTGCGCGTATTCGCCCGAGCTTACGGAAGAGGTGAAGGCAAAGCGGATATTTCCCAAGCCATACGCCGGCTCAGGAGAGAATCTCAGGTCCGCGACGTTCGCCCAGGCCTGCAGCGCGTCGAGCGCCATCTGCCGCTGCGTGGCGTCGAATGCAGCGACGGTGCCTTCCAGCTCGTGGCCGGCGATCGATTCGTAGCTGCCGGCAAGACCGAGCTGCAAGAAGATCGCGTTGTACTCAGCGGCGCCCGCCGGAAACCGGTAGGTCAGTTGCGCGTCGTCCCACTGCTCGCCGGAAAGGATTCCGTCGATGTCGTCGATCGTTGGCATGCTCGCGCCCCCGGCGCTGGTCGCCCTCAGGGTACCTTGTCATTGCCGGGCGCGCCTGTCAGGGAATCCTTACAATGAGCCCCGCACACGAGCGAGGCCAAAGAGCTCAGAAAACAACTTCTATCGCCGGAAAGTACGGCCGATCAGCGCGGCTCGCGCATGCCCTTGCGGAAGTAGGCCTCGACCGGCGCGAGGAGGTAATCGACCGCCGTGCGTCGATCGGTGCGCATGTAGAGCTCGGCCGGCATCCCGGCGAGCATCTTCAGGCCGCCCGCGTCGATGAGCGCCTGGTGGGGCACCTCGACCTGCACCACGTAGTAGGCATTGCCCTGCGGGTCGGTCAGGCGGTCGGCGGACACGTAGCTCACCTTGCCTTCGACGAGCTGCGTGGTCCTTTGCTTGTACGCGGTGAGGCGGACGTCGGCGACATTGCCGACCTTCACGTGGTTGATGTCCTCGGGCTTGAGCCTGCCCTCGACGATGAGCGTCTTCACGTCGGGCACGATCTCCATCAGCGTGTCGCGCGGGCCGGCCACCGCGCCCGCCGAGAACACCTTCAGGCCGACCACTTCGCCGGTGGCCGGCGCCGTGATTCTCTGGCGCTCGGCGGCGTCCTTCATCGGCCGCAGCCTCTCGTCCAGGTCGAAGATCTTGCTCGTGGATTCCTTCAGGTCGTCGGTCGCCTGCTGCACGTAGCTGTTGCGCATCGACAGGATGCGCAGCTCGAGCTCGGAGACGCGCTGCTGCGTCTTGGAGAGCTCGGCGCGGTGCTCGCCCCAGCGCGACTCGTAGTCCGCCACCGCGCGCTCCAGCGCGAGCACGCGCACGTTGGCGACGAAGTTCTGCTTCTGCAGCTCCTTGTTCACGTTCAGCTCCTCGCGCTGCAGCTTGATCGCGCGCTCCTCGGCGGCGATCTGGTCGACGAGCGCGGCCGCCTCCACCGAGGACTCCTTGATCTGCTTGCGCAGGAGCGAAATCTGGCTCTCCAGCACCTCGCGGCGCGCGCGGAAGAGCTCGGTCTCGCGCGTGAGCACCTCGGCGAGCTTGGGGTCGCTCCTGCGCGCCGTCAGATCCGGCGGAAACTTCACCGCCGGCGCGAGCAGGCGCTCGGACTCCAGTCGCGCCGCCTTGGCGCGCTCGGCCTCCCACTGCTGGCGCAGCGATTCGAGGCCGGCATCGACGCGCACGTCGTCGAGCACGATGAGCGTCTGGCCCTGCTTGACGTGCTGGCCGTCGCGCACCAGCACCTCCTTCACGATGCCGCCCTCCTGGTGCTGCACCACCTTGCGGTTCATGTCGACCTTGACGAAGCCCGGGGCGATCACCGCGCCGGTAAGCGGCGCGAACACGGCCCAGGCACCGACGCCGAAGACGAGCACGGCGATGATGACGAGGCCCGTGCGCACGATGTGCTTCACCTCCGCGCCCTCGCTCAGGCCCTCGGGCACGAAGAACAGGTTCTGGAACAGCTCGGGCAGGCCGCGCAGGCGCGCGGCGAAGCCGCCGGTGAAGTGGGGCATCAGGCCACTCCCCGCGCCGCGGGCGGCAGCGGCGGCGGCGCCACGCGCGTCACCTTCTGCAGGATCTCGGCGCGCGGGCCGAACATGTCGACCGCGCCGTCGCGCAGCACGAGGATCTTGTCGGCGCTGCCAAGGAGCGAGGGCCGGTGCGCGATCACGATCACGGTGACGCCCGCGCTCTTCAGCTCGCGCATCGTCTGCACGAGCGCCTGCTCGCCGTCGTGGTCGAGGTTCGCGTTCGGCTCGTCGAGCAGCACCAGGCGCGGGTCGCCGATCACCGCGCGCGCCAGGCCGATCCGCTGGCGCTGTCCCGGCGAGAGCGTGGCGCCGCCCTCGCCCACTTCGGTGTCGTAGCCCTTCGGCAGGCGCAGGATGAGGTCGTGCACGTGGGCGCGCTGCGCCGCGCGGATCACCGCCTCGGAGTCGATCTCGCCCAGGCGCGCGATGTTCTCGGCCACGGTGCCGGAGAAAAGCTCCACGTCCTGCGGCAGGTAGCCGATGTGCGGCCCGAGCAGCTCGCGCGGCCAGACCGCGACGTCCGCGCCGTCGAGCCGCACCACGCCCGAATTGGGCTTCCACACGCCGATGAGGAGCCGCGCAAGCGTGGATTTCCCCGCCGCGCTCGGCCCGATGATGCCGAGCGTCTCGCCCGCCGGCAGCCGCAAGCTGACGCCGCGGATGATCGGCTTGTCGGCGCCCCGGATGCCGAAGACCACGCGCTCGACGCTCACTTCGCCGCGCGGCGCGGGCAGCTCGGTGCCCGTCTCGACCGGCGGGCTGCCGGCGAGCAGCTTGTCCAGGCGCAGCCAGGCGGCGCGCGCCTCCACCATGTTCTTCCAGTTGGCGACGAGCGCCTCGACCGGGCCGAGCGCGCGTCCGAGCACGAGGGTGGTGGCGAGCATCACGCCCGGGGTCACGTTCAGGTCGACGACGAGCCAGGCGCCCGTGCCGACCATGGCGATCTGGATCACCTGGCGCGTGAACTTGGACAGGCCCGAGAGCGTGCGGCCGGCGGCGGTCGCGCGCGTCTGCAGGCGCAGCACCGCCTCGTTTTTTTCCGCCCAGCGCTGGTTCACCGCGCGCACCATGCCGAGCGCGCTCACCACGTCGGCGTTGCGCACGCTCGCGTCGATCATGCGGCTCGCGACGCGCGACTCGGCCTGCACTTTTTCGAGCGGCTTGCGCGTCGTGCGCTCGTTCAGGATCGCGAGGGTGACCATCACCACCGCGCCGCAGGTCGCCACCGAGCCGAGCAGCGGGTGGAAAAGAAAGATGAGGACGAGGAAGAACGGCAGCCACGGCGCGTCGAACATCGCGAAGATGCCGTTGCCGGAGAGAAACGAGCGCAGCGTGCTCACGTCCCGCATGCCGTTCACGTACTCGGCGCCCGAGAGCCGCGCGGTCTGCGCAAGCACGCCCTCCAGGACGCGCGGCCCGAGCTTGCGGTCCATCGCCGCGCCGCAGGCGATGAGCAGGCGCGCGCGCAGCGATTCCATCACCGCCATCACCATGAGCGCGGGCACCGCGACGAGCGTGAGCATGACGAGCGTCTCCTCGCTGCGCCCGGTCATGACGCGATCGAAGATCTGCATCATGTACGCCGCGGGCGCGAGCACGAGGATGTTGATGAACATGCTGAACAGCGCCGCGTAGACGAAGAACGGCCGGAATCTGGAAATCAGCTCGCGCAAAGCGCCCCCGAAATGGCTCTCTCCAAAAACCAATTATTTTTAGAGAGTTAGCCCGCCATTATAAGCTTGATTCGAACAATGTTGCCTTTTCCGAGCCAGCCGAGCGTGCGAAAAAATGCCGCGCGGCGCTCGTCGGGAAAGAGCGTCAGGAGCTCGCGCGCCGGGACGCTTTTGTCCGGCGGCAGCGCGGCGAACAGGCGCTCGAGCTCGGCGCGACCGAGCAGGAACGCGGACGTGAAATTGTTCATGCTCGCCGCCCCGATGCGCCCGGCTTCGGCCAGCGGATCGGCGGCGACGCGCTCGATCAGCGTGGCCTCGCCGATCGCCGCCGTCGGATAGGCGCTGAAAATCGCGAACGGGTCGCCGCGCAACGGATGCTCGCCCCTGGCCGGCGCCGGGGCGCCCGCCCGGCGTGCGGCGAGCTCGCGCCACAGCGCCTCGTAGGCGGCAATGACCACGGACCAGTCGAAGAGCCGGCGCGCCCGCGCGCGCCCCGCATCCCCCATGCGCCGGCGCAGCGCCGGATCGGCCGCGAGCGCCGCGCAGGCCTCGATCGCCGCGCCCACGTCCACCGTCGTGCACTGGCTCACGCGGCCGATGTACTGGTCGTAGGTGTCGGCGCCCGCGAGGTAGCGCTCGGCGAATTCGATTCCGGCGCCCGCCTCCGGCATCGCCGTCGGAATCGCGAAGCCCGTCTCGCCGTGCGCGATCGTGTCGCGGTAGCCGTCCCAGTCGCTCGCGACCACCGGCAGCCCCGCGGCCATCGCCTCGATCGGCGCGAGCCCGAAGCTCTCCTGGATATTGTCCGAGAGCGAGATGAACGCGTCGGCGGCGGCCCAGGCGCCGCGAAGCAGCTCGGGCTTGCGGCCGTCGACCTGCAGCACCCGCACCGAGGGGCAATAGCGCCGGGCGCCCTCGACGAAGGCGCGCTCGATGCTTTCGTTGAAGTAATAGCCGGCGAGCACGAGCGCGATCGGCGTGCCGGCGCGCTTCGCCGCAGCCTCGAGCGCGAGGTAGACGGGCAGCGGATGCGCCTTGGCGTGATAGGAGAGCCGCCCGACAAAAAGAAACGCGGTCGCGTCCTCGGCGAGCTTCATGCGCGTGCGCGCTGCGGCGCGCTCCCGCGCGAGCGCTTCGCCTTGCGGATAGGCGTCGCAGTCCACGCCGAGGGGTATCACCGGCAGCTCGAGCCGCGGCGCGGGCGGCGCGGCGCCGAGGCGCTCGCCCAGATACGCGCCGTAGCGCTCGAGCACGCCTTGCACGGTGCGGCGCACCGCGGCGGAGGTGCAGATGAGCGCGTCCCAGCGCTCGGCCGGCGCGACGAGGAGCTCGCCCAGGCTGCCCATCGCGCGCGCCGACGAAATGGTGTGGGTGAGCCCGATCACGCTCCAGGCGGCGGCGCCGGAGGCGTGCCGCTGCCAAAGCAGATCGCCGATTTCCGGCGCGTAGTAAAAGAGCGTGCCGGCCGCCGCGAGCCCGGCCGCATCGCCGTGGGCGATCCACGCGCACTCGCCGTCCTTGCCCATGCCGGCGCGGAAGTGCTCGAACTCCTCGCGGCTCTCGGCATAGCAGAGAAAGCGCCGGGCGCGCGCGTGGCGCGCGAGGCCGCCGAGAAATCCCGCGCCCGCGGCGTTGCGGCCCATGAGCTTCGGCAGGCCGGTGGTGAATCCCTCATGCCGAAAAAAGACGGCGGCGTTCGCCGCGGCGGTTTCAGGGGGGATCGGGTTGCCTCGCATCTTGCGCGCCGTGTACCATATACGAGCAGTCCGTCTTCTTCCAACTTTATAAGAATCTCCCCATGAACGAGAACGCCTGAGATGGCGCGCAAATTCTGCGTCCTCACCGTCGGCCGCGCAGGCTCGACCTCGCTCATGGAAAGCCTGGAGAAGATCCCGGGCCTCGCCGTGCCGCGCACCAACGTCGAGAGCGAGGACAACGAGCTCGTCCATCCGCGCCATGTCAAGCGCCACGCCGGGGAATACGGCAAGCTCGTCAAGCGCAAGATCTCGACCCAGCCGGAGCTGATCGACGCGTTCTACGAGGTCAACGACTCTGCCGAGTACGCCGGCTTCAAGTCGATGCCCAACCGGCATCGCGACTTCGCAGCCTTCGCCTCGCGCAAGGACATCCAGTTCATCACGCTGCAGCGGCGCGACCTCGCGTCCACCGCCGCGAGCTTTCACCGCGCCAACGAGACGGGCACCTGGCGGCGCCACGGCGAGCCGCGCCCCGACACCTGGACCTTCGATGTGCCGCGCGACGGCGAGCGCGTAAAGGAGAACGTCCGCTACATCCTGCAGAGCCAGCGGCTGCTCGACGCGATCCCGGGCGCGATCCGCCTCTTCTACGAGGACCTGTGCGACCCGAAGTACGCCGCGGCCGAGCTCGACAGGTTCTTCGGCCGCCCCGTACGGCTGCTCGATCCGCGCCCGGCGACGAGCGGGCGCAGCTATGTGACCAACTGGGAGGATTTCCAGCGCTTCGTGACGGCGGCCGCCAAGCAGGTGGCGGCCACGAAGGGCGCGGCGGAACCCGCCGCTGCCGCGCCCGGACGCGGCGCTGCCCGTCCGCGCGGAGCCGCGAGCGGCGCGCGCGCGCAGGCGCAGGCCGTGCGCCGCCGCAGCGCCGCCTCGGGCCGCGTCTTCTACGCCTGGGAGCTCGGCATGGACCTCGGGCACCTGCTGCGCTTCCTCAACCCGGCCCTGCAGCTGCGCGAGCGCGGGCACGAGGTGGTGTTCGCGGTGCGCGACCTCTCCAACGCCGAGAGCACGCTCGGGCACCGCGGCTTCCCGCTCATGCAGGCGCCGATCTGGATCGCGAACGTGACCGGCCTGCCGAAAGTCACGATCAGCTACGCCGAGATCGCGTTGCGCTACGGCTTCATCAGCTATCCGGGCCTGAAGGCGCTCGTGAAGGCATGGCGCGAGCTCTTCCGCTACGTGCGCCCAGGGCTCGTCCTGACCGACCACAGCCCGACGGCGCTCCTCGCCGCGCGCAGCCTGGGGCTACGCCACGCGCCGATCGGCAGCGGCTTCTTCAACCCGCCGCTCACCAACCCGCTGCCCTCGATGCGCTACTGGGACAAGGTCCCGGCCGAGCGCATCGCGCAGCCCGACCAGGCGGCGACGCAGATCGCCAACCGCGTGCTCGCCGATCTGGGCGGTGCGCCTTTGAAATCCATGGCCGACCTCTTCAGGGCGGATGAGAATTTCCTCTGCACCTTCCCCGAGCTCGACCACTACCCGAACCGCGGCAAGGCGCAGTACTGGGGGCCGACCTTCGAGATGGAGCAGGGTGTGGAGCCCAAGTGGCCCGAGGGCGAAGGCAAGCGCATCTTCGCCTACATCAAGCCGCGCTACCGTGATTTCGAGGATCTGCTCAAGGCGCTGCGCGATTCGGACGCGCGCGTGCTCGTCTTTGCGCCTGGCATCACCAAGGAGCACATGGACAAGTACGGCTCCAAGCGCATGGTGATCAGCCGCGAGCCGTTGAAGCTGAAGGCGATGATCCGCGACTGCGACCTCGTGCTCTGCCACGGCGGCCCGGGCACGGTCACCGCGGCGCTCCTGGCCGGCGTGCCGCTCCTCATCATGCCGACCCAGCTCGAGCAGCTCATGAGCTCGCGGCGCGTGGCGCAGCAGAACGCGGCGATCGTGGTGATGAAGGCGAAGCCCACCGGCGGCAAGGAGAACCCGGCCGCCGGCGAGCCACCCGCCGAGGGCAAGGAGGCGGAGAAGCCCACGGACTACGGGCGCCTGATCAAGCAACTGCTGACGGATGAGAAGTACCGCGCCGGCGCGCGCGCCTTCGCGAAGAAGTACGAGCGCTTCAGCCAGGCCGGCCAGTCGCGCGCGATCGCCTCGCGCGTGGAGCAGTTGCTGCAGTCCTAGGGCGGCGATGCCGGCGTTGGTGCCCACACCTTTGCCGGCGGACATCGCCGCGATCTGCATCGTCTCGTATCCCAAAACCGGGCGCACCTGGCTGCGCATGCTGGTCGGCAAGAGCCTGTGCCGGATTCACGGCCTGGCGGATGACCGGGTGCACCGGACTGAGGAGGTCAT
>DATAHF010000215.1:0-26195 GCA_036263315.1 Burkholderiales bacterium | reverse complement strand
ATGCCGGCCTCGTCGAGCCCCATCTCGCGCGCGAGCTCGGAGATCGGCTTGCCCGGCTGGTAAGGCGCGATCGAGCGCACGTAGGACGGAGAGAGCTCGCACGGGTCCATCAGCATTGCCGCAGGTTCCTTAGTTGACCGCCACGGGGTAGGACCCGAGGATCTTGAGGTAGGGCGCCTTGCCGCGGAGCTCGGCGATCGCCTTCGCCACCGCGGCGTCGGCCTGGTGCCCCTCGACGTCGATGAAGAACACGTACTCCCACAGCGCGCCGGCGCGCGAAGGGCGCGACTCGATGCGCGTCATGCTGACGCCGTGCTGCGCGAGCGGCGTGAGAAGCGCGTGCACGGCGCCGGGCTTGTTCTCGGCGGACATGACGAGCGAGGTGCGATCCTTTCCCGTGGGCGCGGATTCCAGCTTGCCCAGCACCAGGAAGCGCGTGGTGTTGTTGGCGTTGTCCTCGATGGACTTCTCGAGCACGTTGAGGCCGTAGCGCTCGGCCGCGGCTACGCCCGCGATCGCGGCGCTGCCGGCTTCGGTAGCCGCGCGCTGCGCCGCCTCCGCGTTGGAGGCCATCGGAATGCGCTCCGCGGCAGGCAGCTTCTGCGCGAGCCAGCCGTTGCACTGCGCGAGCGACTGGGCATGAGAGTAGATTTTCTTGATCGACGAAAGCGATTTCTCGCGCGAAAGCAGGTTCTGCTGGACCCGCAGTTCCACCTCCGCGCAGATGCGAAGCGGCGTGGCGAGCAGCAGGTCGAGCGTGCGGCCGACCGCGCCTTCGGTCGAGTTCTCTACCGGCACCACCGTGAACTGCGCGTCCGCGCTCTCGCAGCGGCGGAACGCCTCGTCGACGGAGGCGCACGGCACCGCTTGCACCGCGGCGCCGAAATGCCTGCGCACCGCCTGCTCGCTGAAGGTGCCCTCCGGGCCGAGGTACGACACGCGGATCGCCTGCTCCAGGCTGCGGCAGGCCGAGATGATCTCGCGGAACACCGCGGCGACCTTTTCCGCGGACAGGGTCTTCGCCAGGCCGGAGACGCGGCGCAGGATCTGCGTCTCGCGCTCGGGCCGGTACGCCGGCGCGCCGCCCTTCAGCTCGCCGATGCGCTTTGCGAGGCCCGCGCGCTCGTCGAGCAGCTTCGCGAGCTGGTCGTCGAGCCGGTCGATCTCGCCGCGGATTTTCTCGATGTCAGTCATTCGCGGGGAGATAGCGTACCGCGAGCACGCCATTGAGGTCGCAGAGCTCCTTCACGACCTCCGCCGGCACGGGGCTGTCGGCGTCCACGAGCGTGTACGCCATCTCGCCCCTGGACTTGTTCAGCATGTTGTGGATGTTGATCTTGCGCTTGCCGAGCGCGTGCGAGATGCGCCCCAGCATGTCGGGCACGTTGGCGTTGGCGATGGCAAGGCGGTAAGGCGCCTCGCGCGACATCACGGCTTCGGGGAAGTTGACGGCGTTCTGCAGGTTGCCGTGCTCGAGATAGTCGCGCACCTCGTCGGCCACCATGATCGCGGAATTGTCCTCGGCCTCGCGGGTCGAGGCGCCCAGGTGCGGCAGCGCGATCACGCCCGGCTGCCCGAGGAGCGTCGCGCTCGGGAAATCGGTCACGTACCACTTCAGCCGGTGGCTCGAGAGCGCCTTGAGGACCGCGTCGTCCGCGACCACGCCTTCGCGCGAAAAATTGAGCAGCACCGCGCCCGGGCGGAAGAGCTCGATGCTCTTCGAATTCACCATGTGGCGCGTCTTGTCCGCGAGCGGCACGTGCAGGGTGACGAAGTGGCTCGACTTGAAGATGTCCTCGATCGAGGCGGCGCGCTTCACCTGCGAGGGCAGGCTCCACGCCGCTTCCACCGTGATGTGCGGGTCGTAGCCGAGCACGTTCATCCCGAGCCGGATGGCGGCGTCGGCCACCAGGCTGCCGATCTTGCCCAGGCCGATCACGCCGAGCGTATGGCCCGGCAGCTCGGAGCCGGCGAATTGCTTCTTCCCTTCCTCGATTTTCTTTTCGAGATCGGGAGATTCCTTCTGGGAAGAAACAAATTCAAGGGCGGGGGCGAGGTTGCGCGCGGCGATCAGCATCCCGGCGAGCACCAGCTCCTTCACCGCATTGGCATTGGCCCCGGGCGCATTGAACACCGGCACGCCGCGCTTGGAGAGCGCCGCGACCGGGATGTTGTTCACGCCGGCGCCGGCGCGGCCGACGGCGCGCAGCGACGGGCCGAACTCGTGCTTATGCAGGTCCGCCGAGCGGACCAGGATCGCCTGCGGATCCTTCGATTCCTTGACGATCGCGTAGCGCTCCGTAGGAAAGCGCTTCAGGCCCACCTGCGCGATGTTGTTCAGAACCTGGATCTCGCATTTCTTCTCGCGCGGCTTAGCCATGTTTCTTTTCGAAGTTCTTCATGTACTCGACGAGCTGTCGCACCCCTTCGATCGGCATGGCGTTGTAGATCGAGGCGCGCATGCCGCCGACGGAGCGGTGGCCCTTCAGCTGCACCATGCCCTCCTTCGCCGCGCCCTTGAGGAATTCGTCGTCGAGCTTCGCGTCCTTCAGCGTGAAGGGCACGTTCATGCGCGAGCGGTCTTCCCTGGCCACCGGGTTGCGGAAGAAGCTGCTCGAGTCCAGGAAATCGTAGAGCAGCCGCGCCTTCTCGATGTTGCGCTTCTCGATGACGGGGATGCCGCCCTGCTGCTTCACCCACTTGAACACCAGCCCCGCGACGTACATCGAGTACGTGGCCGGCGTGTTGAGCATGGAATCGGCTTCCGCCTGCAGCTTGTAGTCCATCACGCTCGGCGTGCCCTTCTCCGCTCTTCCGAGCAGGTCGCCGCGCACGATCACGATCGTCAGGCCCGCCGGCCCGACGTTCTTCTGCGCGCCGGCGTACACCAGGCCGAACCGGCCCACGTCGAGCGGCCGCGAAAGGAAATGGGACGACGCATCGGCGACCAGAGGAATTTCAACATTCGGGGTTTCATGAAACTCGACGCCGCCGATGGTCTCGTTGGAGCAGTAGTGGACGTACGCAGCATCCTTGCGCACGGTCCAGTTTTTCGGGGCGTAGGTGAAGTTCTTGTCTTCCGACGATGCGGCGATGGCGACGTCGCAATACTTCTTCGCTTCCTTCACCGCCTTCTTGGACCATTCGCCGGTGACGACGTAGTCGGCCTTGCCCTTGCCGTGCAGCAGGTTCATGGGCACTTGCGCGAACTGAAGCGTGGCGCCGCCCTGCAGGAAGAGCACCTCGTAGTTCACCGGGATGTCGAGCAGCTCGCGCAGGTCGAACTCGGCCTCCTCCGCGATCTTGATGAACTCCTTGCCGCGATGGCTCATCTCCATCACCGACATGCCGGTGCCGTGCCAGTCGAGCATCTCGTCGCCGGCCCGGGAAAGCACCTCCGCCGGCAGCATGGCCGGCCCGGCGCTGAAGTTGAAGATGCGCGACATCTACAGGCTCATCGTTCTCGGCCGCAGGCCCTCAGTGAACGGTCGGCGGCGGCGTCTCTCCGGTGATGGCCGGCTCGTCGGGCGCATCGCCGTCCCCGCCGTTGCCATTTCCGTGCCCGCCGTTGCCATTCCCGTTGCCGTTGCCATTCCCGTTGCCGTTGCCGTCCTCGGACTCGGCGATGCGCTCCAGGCCCGCGAGCTTCTCGCCCTCGCCCAGCGCGATGAGCGTCACGCCCTGCGTGGAGCGGCCCTGCTCGCGGATCTGCGCCACCTTGGTGCGGATGAGCACGCCGCCGGTCGAGATCAGCATCACCTCGTCGTTGTCGTCCACCAGCACCGCGCCCACGAGCGCGCCGTTGCGCTCGGAGGTCTGGATGGCGATCAGGCCCTGGCCGCCGCGACCATGGCGCGTGTACTCCGCGATGGGCGTGCGCTTGCCGAAGCCGTGCTCGGTCCCGGTCAGGACCGACTTCGATTCATCGTGAGCGGCGAGCATGCACACCACGCGCTGGCCTTCGCCCAGGCGCATGCCGCGCACGCCGGTCGCCTGCCGGCCCATCGGGCGCACGTCGCCCTCCTCGAAGCGCACCGCCTTGCCTTCGGAGGAGAACAGCATCACGTCGTAGTGGCCGTCGGTGAGGGCGGCGCCGATCAGGTAGTCGCCCTCGTCGAGGCCGACCGCGATGATGCCGCTCGGCCGCGGGCGCGAGAACTCGGCGAGCGGCGTCTTCTTCACCGTGCCCTGCGCGGTCGCCATGAAGACGTAGTGGTTCTCGTCGAACTCCTTCACCGGCACGACCGCGGTGATCTTCTCGCCTTCCTCCAGCGGGAACATGTTGACCACCGGCTTGCCCTTGCTCGCGCGGCTGCCTGCCGGCACCTCGTAGACCTTGAGCCAGTACAGGCGCCCGCGGCTGGAGAAGCACAGCAGGTAGTCGTGCGAATGGGCGATGAACAGGCGCTCGACGAAGTCGTCTTCCTTGATGGCGGTGGCCATGCGGCCGCGGCCGCCGCGGCGCTGCGCCTTGTATTCGGTGAGCGGCTGGGACTTCACGTAGCCGCCGTGCGAGAACGTCACCACCATGTCCTGCGGCGCGATCAGGTCCTCGATCGACAGGTCCTCGGCGACGGTGACGATCTCGCTCCGGCGCGCATCGCCGAACTCCGCCTTGAGCGCCTTCAGCTCGTCGGCGATGATCGCCGTGATGCGCGCCGGCTTGGCGAGGATGTCGAGCAGGTCGGCGATGAGCGTCACCACGTCGCGGTATTCGTCGCGGATCTTGTCGCGCTCGAGTCCGGTCAGGCGCTGCAGGCGCAGCTCGAGGATCGCCTGCGCCTGGTGGTCCGACAGGTAGTAGCCGTCGCTCTTCAGGCCGAACTCCGGCGCCAGGCCTTCGGGGCGGAACTGCTCGACCGGCGTGCTTCCGATGAGCTTCTGCACGAACTCGGAAGCCCAGGCGCGCTCCATCAGCCCGCGCTTCGCGTCGGCCGGCGTCGGCGCCTTCTTGATGAGCTCGATCACGTCGTCCACGTTGGAGAGCGCCACGGCCAGGCCCTCCAGGATATGGCCGCGCTCGCGCGCCTTGCGCAGGTCGAACACCGTGCGCCGCGTCACCACCTCGCGCCGGTGCGAGATGAACGCGTCGATGAGCGTCTTCAGGTCGAGCAGGCGCGGCTGGCCGTCGACGAGCGCCACCATGTTCATGTGGAACGCGTCCTGGAGCTGCGTCATCTTGTACAGGTTGTTCAGCACCACGTCCGGGATCTCGCCGCGCTTGAGCTCGATCACCATGCGCATGCCGGACTTGTCGGACTCGTCGCGCAGGTCGGAGATGCCCTCGAGCCGCTTGTCGGTGACGAGCTCCGCGATCTTCTCGAGGAGCGTCTTCTTGTTCACCTGGTAGGGCAGCTCGTCGACGATGATCGCCTGGCGATCGCCCTTGCCGATCTCCTCGAAGTGGGTGCGCGCGCGCATCACCACGCGCCCGCGCCCGGTGCGATAGCCCTCGTGCACCCCGGCCAGCCCGTAGATGATCCCGGAGGTCGGGAAATCGGGCGCCGGCATCAGCTTGATGACTTCCTCGATGGCGCAGCTCGGATGCGCCAGCACGTGCAGGCAGGCATCGACGACTTCGCCGAGGTTGTGCGGCGGGATGTTGGTCGCCATGCCGACCGCGATGCCCGAGGAGCCGTTCACGAGCAGGTTCGGCGCGCGCGTCGGCAGCACCACCGGCTCGAGCTCCTTGCCGTCGTAGTTCGGCTGGAAGTCGACCGTTTCCTTGTCGATGTCGGCGAGCAGCTCGGAGGCGATTCTCTCCAGCCGGCACTCGGTGTAGCGATAGGCCGCGGCCGCGTCGCCGTCGACCGAGCCGAAGTTGCCCTGCCCGTCGATCAGGGTGTAGCGCATGGAGAAGTCCTGCGCCATGCGCACCAGCGCCTCGTATGTGGCGCTGTCCCCGTGCGGGTGGTATTTGCCGAGCACGTCGCCGACGATGCGCGCGCACTTCACGTACGGCCGGTTCCAGACGTTGTTCGACTCCTGCATCGCGAACAGCACGCGCCGGTGCACGGGCTTCAGGCCGTCGCGCACATCGGGCAGCGCGCGCCCCACGATCACGCTCATCGCGTAATCGAGGTAGGAACGCCGCATCTCCTCCTCGAGTGAGATCGGGAGGGTTTCTTTAGCGAAGGATTCCATCAGAAAAGAGGCTCGAATTTTAGCATGCGGAACGCGCGCCGATCCTCATGCAAGCGCCGGTTTTCGCTTGGAAAAATGGCTTGTACGCGCATGGCAAGTGTGCTTCAATTAACCCCGCTCCAAGGAACACAAAAAAGGAGGGAGGCGCAATGCGCACCGACAAGCTATTCCTGGCGGCAACCCTGGCGTTCGGCGCGAGCGCGTTCGATGCGCTCGCACAAGGCTCCGACGACGGCTATGTGCGTTCCGCACCCGCGGGCGTGTTCGTGAAGAGCCCGTTCGGCGCGTGCGTGCGCACCGGCTACTGGACGCCCGCGATGGCGAACGGCGAGTGCGATCCCGATCTCGCGCCCAAGCCCGCGGCTGCCGCGCCTTCGGCCCCGCCGCCCCCGCCGCCTGCGCCGGCCGCCGCGAAACCCGCGCCGCCCAAGCCGACGGTCGTCACGCTCAAGTCGAGCGAGCTGTTCGATTTCAACAAGGCGACGCTCACGCCGGCCGCCCGCGCGAAGCTCGATAGCGAAGTGGTGGACAAGATCCGGCAGGTGCGCGACCTCAAGTTCGTCAACGTGAACGGCCACACCGACCGGCTGGGCTCCGCGCAATACAACCAGAAGCTCTCCGAGAAGCGCGCCGAAGCGGTGAAGGCCTACCTCGTGTCCAAGGGCGTGGACGGCTCGAAGATCGAGACCTACGGCTTCGGCAAGACCCTGCCCGTGAAGGCCTGCCCGGACCAGAAGAACCGCAAGGCGCTGATCGAGTGCCTCGCGCCCAACCGCCGCGTGGAAGTCGAGATCCAGGGCGGGCCGCAGTAGCCGCCGCGCGCTTTTTCCTCTAGCTTTGCAGCCCCGGCCCGTCCGGGGCTTTGTTTTTATGGCCCAAGATTTCCTGCTCGTTGCGAAGTGGATCGTGCCGGTCGTGCCGGCGGGCGCGCTCGAGGACCATGCGCTCGCGGTGCGCGGCGGGCGCATCGAGGCCGTGCTGCCCGCGGGCGAGGCGCGTGCCCGCTACGGCGAGCTGGAGCAGATCGAGCTCCCGCACCATATCGTTCTGCCTGGATTCGTGAGCGCGCGCACCAAGGCAGCGGCCGTGCTGCTGCGCGGGCTGCAGGGCGAGCGGCGCGAGGCCGCAGAGCGCGCGCTGCTCTCGGCGCAGTTCGTGCTGGACGGAACCCAGCTCGCATGCGCCGAGATGATCGCGGGCGGAATCACCTGCTTCCACGACGAATATTTCTTTCCCGAGGCGTCGCTCGAAGCCGCGCGCGCCATGGGCCTGCGCTCCGCGCACGCCATCCTCGCCGCCGAGGCGCCCTCCGCATACGCGTCGGACCCGGCCGACTACCTGCGCAAGGGCCTCGCGCTGCGCGACAGCGCGCGCGACGATCCGCTTGCCGCGTTCTCCATCGCCGCGCTGCGCGCGCAATCGCTCTCCGACGCGGCGCTGCGCCGGGCGGCGAGCGTCGCCGCCGAGCTCGATCTGCCGGTGCACGTAGACCTTGGCGAGATTGCGGTGGAACGGCTGCACAAGCTCGGGCTGCTCGGCCCGAGCCTCGTCGCTGGAAGCCGCGCGCCGCTGCTCGCAGCCGAAGTCGAGCTCCTCGCCCGACACGGCTGCTGGGTCGTGCCTTGCCACGGCGGCGGCGTGCCCGGCTCGGGGCTGAATGTGGCGATCGGCACCGGCCCGCATCGGCTGGACGCCTTCGAAGCCATGCGCGCGACCGGGCTCGCGCCGCAACCGGCCTTGCGCGCCGCCACGCTGGGGGGCGCCTGCGCCCTTGGCCTCGACAAACGCGTGGGCTCGCTCGAGCCCGGGAAGGCGGCCGACCTGGTCGCGCTCGACGCGAGCGCCCCGGGCCTGCAGCCCTGCCACGACCCGGTCGCGCAGGCGGTCCTGGCCGCCGGGAGGGAGCATGTCAGCCACGTCTGGGTCGCCGGCAGCCCTGTTTTGGCAGCGGCCAGCCTGCAAAACGCGCCCTTTTCTCGCTTGGACACCCGGTACGACTTGTGGCAGAATGCCGTGGCTCGTGCAGGCTCTTGATACGAAAAAGCTTTTGGAAAAATCTGAGAGGATCGCATGATCAAAGCAGCCACCATTACCGCCGCAGCGGCCGTCGCGCTTAGCGCGTTCTCGTTCAGCGCCGCCGCACAAGAGAGCACCGACGGCTACGTGCGTTCCGCACCCGCGGGCGTCTACGTGAAAAGCCCGTTCGGCGCTTGCGTACGCACCGGCTACTGGACGCCCGCGATGGCGAACAGCGAGTGCGATCCCGATCTCGCGCCCAAGCCCGCGGCTGCGCCAGCGCCGTCGCGCGCCGCCCCGCCGCCCCCGCCGCCTGTCGCTCCGGCGGCGAAGCCGAAGCCTGTCGCCGAGAAGATCACGTTCGCGGCCGACGTGCTGTTCGACTTCGACAAGGCGACGCTCAAGCCCGAAGGCAAGAGCAAGCTCGATGAGCTCGCCGGCAAGGTGAAGGGGATCAACCTCGAGGTGGTGATCGCCATCGGCCACACCGACTCGATCGGCTCCGACGCCTACAACCAGAAGCTGTCCGTGCGCCGCGCCGAATCGGTGAAGTCCTACCTGGTGTCGAAAGGCATCGAGCCGAACCGCGTGTACACGGAAGGCAAGGGCGAGAAGCAGCCCGTCGCCAGCAACAAGACCAAGGAAGGCCGGCAGAAGAACCGCCGCGTGGAAATCGAAGTCATCGGCACCCGCAAGTAGCGCCACGCGCAGCGGCTCCGCCGCTCCCAGGAAACCCCGCTCCGGCGGGGTTTCTTTTTTGGGAAAATGATTCGGTGAACGCCGACCCCGCAGAGCTGGCGAAATTCAGCGACCTCGCCCACCGCTGGTGGGACCCCGCGGGCGAATTCCGGCCGCTGCACGAGATCAATCCGCTGCGCCTCGAGTGGATCGAGCGGCACGCGCCGCTCGGCGGCAAGCGCGTCATCGACGTCGGCTGCGGCGGCGGCATCCTCGCCGAGGCGATGGCGGCGCGCGGCGCGGAGGTGACCGGCATCGACCTCTCGGAAAAGGCGCTGCGCGTCGCGCAGCTCCATCTCCACGAAAGCGGGCGCAGCGTGCGCTACGAGGCGATCGCCGCCGAAGCGCTCGCGGCGCGCGAGCCGGCGGCCTTCGACGTGGTGACCTGCATGGAAATGCTGGAGCACGTGCCGGAGCCCGCCAGCATCGTCGCCGCGTGCGCACGGCTCGTGCGTCCCGGCGGCGCGGTGTTTTTCTCCACCATCAACCGCAATCCGAAGTCGTATCTCTTCGCAGTGCTCGGCGCCGAATACCTCCTGCGCCTGCTTCCCAAGGGCACGCACGACTACCAGCGCTTCATCAAGCCCTCGGAGCTCGCGCGCTGGTGCCGCGCGGCGGGCCTGTGCGTCGAGGAGGTGCTCGGCATGACGTACAACCCGCTCACCAAGGCGTACCGCCTGGAGCGCGATTGCGACGTCAACTATCTCCTGCGCTGCCGGCGTGACGCGTAGCCGGGCGGTCCTCTTCGACCTGGATGGGACGTTCGCGGACACCGCACCCGACCTGGCGGCTGCGCTGAACCGCCTGCGCGCGGAGCAGGACCTGGAGCCGATGCCGGTGGAGCGCCTGCGGCCGTTCGCTTCCGCCGGGGCGCGCGGACTGGTGTTCGCCGGCTTCGGGCTCAAGCCCGGCGAAGGCGAATACGAGGCGCTGCGCACCGCGTTCCTCGACTACTACGCCGAGCGCACCTGTGTGGAGACTCGCCTCTTCCCCGGCATGGAGCGCCTGCTCGCCGAGCTGCAGGCGCGCGCCATCGCGTGGGGCATCGTCACGAACAAGGCCATGCGCTTCACCGAGCGGATCGTGGCCGCGCTGCACGTGGCGCCGGCGTGCGTGGTGGGCGGGGACTCGACGCCGCATCTCAAGCCGCATCCGGCTTCGCTGCTGCTCGCCGCGGAGCAGCTGAAGCTCGCGCCGGCGGCGTGCACCTATGTCGGCGACGATCTGCGGGACATCCAGGCGGCGCGCGCCGCGGGCATGCGCGCCGTCGCGGTCGACTGGGGCTATCACCATCCCGAGCACGGCGCGCCGCCGGCGTGGAAGCCGGACGCGGTGATTTCCCAGCCTCTCGAGCTCCTCTCTCTGCTGCGCTAGACGCAGGCATTGCGGCACATTAGTTGCACGCCTCCTGGATTTTCCCCAGGAGGAGCCCATGACGCCGCTGCAAAGCCTGCTCGGAAGCGCCCTGACCGCCGCCGCCTTCGCCGCTTCGGCGCAGCCGGGCTACGTGACCGACGGTCCGAACAACACCGTCGTCACCAACCCGTTCGGCCTTTGCTGGAAGACGGGCGACTGGAATCCGGACAAGGCCGTGGCCCCGTGCGACGCGGTGCCCGTGGCCCAGGTCCCTGCGCCCGCGCCTCGCGCCGCGGAACCGACGCCGCCGCCTCCCCCGGTCGCTGCGGCACCGCAGCGTCCGGTGATCGAGAAGGTCACCCTCAGCTCCGACGTGCTGTTCGACTTCAACAAGGCAACGCTCAAGGAAGAAGGCAAGGGCAAGCTCGACGAGCTCGCCGACCGCATCCGGGACGCGCGCGTCGACGAGATCGATGCCGCGGGACACGCCGACCGCATCGGCTCGGACCAGTACAACCAGCGCCTGTCCGAGGCGCGTGCGCAGGCGGTGCGCGACTATCTCGCGCAGAAGGGCATCCCGGCCGACAGGATCCGCGCCGAGGGCAAGGGCGAAAGCGCCCCAGTCACCGGCGACTCCTGCGCGCGCATGGGCCCGGAAAAGGCAAGCAACCGGAAGCTCGTGCAGTGCCTGCAGCCCGACCGGCGCGTCGAGATCGAGGTGCTGGGCAGCCGCGAGACGCGCTCCAGCACCGGTTCGTCCCAGTAAGGATTGAACCGCCGGGGTTCATCCCCCATATGCGAAAATAGCCGTGCGGAGGGGTGATCCTTCGCACGGCTTCACACGATTCCGGGGGCGACCTGGTTTCGACGTGGGCATCGAAACAGCGCAGGGCATGCCGAGGACCAGATCACCTCGTAAATCCATTCTGGAAACACTACAAACGCCAACGACGAGCGTTTCGCTCTAGCCGCCTAACACCGGCTGGACGCTGCACTAGCTTGCTGATGGGCTAGGCCGGGTGGCAAGGCGCAAGCCGAGCCGGTTTCACCGGTGCAGCGTCATTCACATCAGCCTCTCTGCACGGGGTGACCGCTTCCTCGTGCAGATCCGTCGAAGCGGTTGGCCGAGCGCCAGCCTGCCGATTGGCGTGCGCAAGGCGAGAGCAGAAAAGAATCAGGCTAAGCATGTAGTCCTGACTGCGTAGGGCTTACGGACGCGGGTTCGATTCCCGCCGCCTCCACCACTTCCGACAATGCAGCCTCCGAGCACCCCTGAGGGGTGTTCGCTCTTGTGCGGTGCGTCTTTCGTTCATGGGCTTGTGTATGTCCGCTACCGGACTTACGCCGTGGAAATCGACGTGCCTGCACAGCGCGCAAAAAAATATTTTTCCCGCGATCGGGTGATTACTTAGCGCGCGCTATTACAGCGTGTCGAGATTCGGCGTCGGACTTCCGACACCACGAGACGCCACGCGGGCGTGGCGGCGCAACTCACTCGCTGAATTTTTTTCAACGCCGCGCCGAACAGATGCGCTCGCGTCGCGCTGGCGATGTGACCGCCAACTACAAGGCGGCACTTCTGCTCGAGAACCAACATGCCTTCTAATTTGCCTCTGTCGATATCCCAGCGGAGTTCGGGTGAACGGAGTTCGAGTGGACGCAGCAGCAAACGAGGCGGTACCGAAGCGCGCGCATGGGGTCACAGCCAAGCTCGTGCCGTTGCTGCCGGCGCAAGAAGCACGCGCGGAGATAGAAATACTCGCGATACTTCCCGACGTACCGCCGCATATCGCGCAGCTGCGCGTCACCGCGGGGGATCTCGGGCAGCTGGTCCTGCGCCAACTCGCGGCTCTGCTCATCCTCCTCTTCATCAGTCCGCTGCTCGCCGTCTTCGCCTGGATCATCCGCTCCGATGGCGGGCCGGCGACGTTTGCCCATTACCGAGTCGGCCTGGGCGGACGCGTGTTCAGATGCCTGAAATTCCGCACCATGCGGCTCGATGCCGAGAAAGCGCTGCAGCAAGTGCTGGAGCGCGATCCGGCGCTACGGGCGGAATGGTCGCGGAATCAAAAGCTCGCCCACGACCCGCGCGTGACGCGGTTCGGTCGCTGGCTCCGGGAGCTGAGCCTCGACGAGCTGCCGCAGCTTTTCAACGTGCTGCGCGGCGAAATGGCATTGGTGGGCCCGCGCCCCATTACGACCGCGGAGCTTCCGCGCTATGGCCCCGCGCGCTGGCACTATCTTTCGGTCGCGCCGGGAATGACCGGCCTGTGGCAGGTCAGCGGACGCAACCGAACGACTTACGAGCGCCGCGTGGAGCTCGATCGCCAATACGTCACCGGGCGGTCCGCTTGGCTTGACCTGAAGATCCTGGCCAAGACGATCCTGGTGGTCATCACCCGGGATGGTGCCTGCTGATGCGACCGTCCCCGAGGGCAGTGCTTCACATCAGCCGGCTGCATGACGAGCACGCCTTCAATACCCTCGCACGCATCGCCCCGGTGCTGGCGGGCGCTCAAATCCCGCAGATCGCCCTTCTCATCGACCACAGCGCCACGGCGCGCATTTCGCCTCCCGCCTGGACCGCCACCTTCGGGCGGGACGTCCGCACCTTCCGCTGCCGGGGCGGCCTCTCCCTCCTCTCCCAGGCCCCCGCGCTGCGATCCGAGCTGCGCTCGCTTTTCGGCGAGCGCGCCATCCATGCCGCCCATCTGCACGGGACGATCGCGTGCCTGCTCGCCGCCCGCGCCTTGCCGCGCCACCCCTTGCCCGTGCGCGTGGTGTGCTCCATGCCCAGCCGGGAGGTCGCTTCCCGCTGGGTCCGCGCCGCGGCCGGCCCTCTCATTCTCAACGAGCTTCGTTCATTCCAGAGCTACGCCGCGGTCGCCGATTTGCCGGCAGACGCGCACTGGCTGAGCCGAATGCTCGATAGCTCGGCAGAGGTATTGCCTGGCGCCGTGTCGGAACACTTCTTCGCCACGGAAAGAAGCGAAGACGACCGCCCGACTGTCATCGTGGACGGGGACAGCAGCCAGGCGATCGCGGTCATCGCGCGACTTTCCGTATTGCTGAACGGCCGGGAAATGCGCGTGCAGTTCCGCTGGGTGGGTGGCGCCGACGCCGAGGCGAAGGCGACGCTCCACGCGGCCCACATCGAAGCGCTTCCCGCCGGGGACGATGCCGAGCTTGCCAGGCGCCTGGCGCAGGCATGGATCTTCGTCCACTTCGGCGCGCAGACCGATGGCGCCGCGCCGCAGGCCATGGCGTCGGGGCTGCCCTGCCTGCTGTCGGATACGCCATGGCATCGCGAGCTGCTCCGCCATGCCCACCACGGGTTCGTATGCACCAGCGAGCGGGATTTCGTCGAGAAGCTCGTGCTGCTGCTGCGCGACCGCGGCGAGCGCGAACGCATGGGGCGCATGGCGCGTGCCGAAGCCGTGCAGCGCTTCAGCGCGCGCGAGTTCGAGACGTTCATCCTGCGCGCCTACGGCTTCTCCAGGATGGCAATACCACCGGCGCAAAGCGTGCCGCCCGCGCCGGCCAACAGAGAGAGACACGCATGGAACTTCGCAAACTGACCCGCTGGCTCCCGCTCTTCGCGATCGCATTGTTCCTGCAATGCATCTCGGCCCCCGCCACAGCCCAGTCGATGCAGGAGGTGCTCGGCCCGGGCGACACCGTCAGGATCACGGCCTTTCGGTATCCGGACCTCACCACGGAGACGCGGCTCTCCCAGGACGGCAAGGTGAGCGTGCCGATGATCGGCGAGGTGAGCCTGCTCGGTCTCACGCCCGCGCAGGCGGCGCAGCAGATCGCCGACCGCCTGCGGAAAGGAAACTACATCCTGAACCCGCAGATTGAGGTGTCGGTGCTGGAGGCGCGCAGCCGCCAGGTGTCGGTGCTCGGCTTCGTCACCCATCCCGGGCGCTACGTTCTCGATGGAACGTCGCAGAAGCTGACCGACGTGCTGGCGATGGCTGGCGGGCTGGTGCCCGACGCGGCGGACACCGCCGTGGTCACGCGCGCGCAGAGCGGAGGCAAGGAAAGCTTCAACGTCAACGTGGCCAACATCATCCGTGGCGGCGACGTCGCCAAGGACATGGAGGTCCGCCCCGGCGATTCCGTCTTCGTGCCGAAGGCGCCGGTGGTGTACGTGTACGGCGAGGTGATCCGGGGCGGCAGCGTGCGCCTGGAGCCCGGCATGACGGTGATGCAGGCGATCTCCATGGCCGGCGGCATCACGGCACGCGGCTCCGATCAGCGCGTGAAGCTGCGCCACCGCGCGCCGGACGGCCGCTGGACCGAGAAGAGCGTCGATCCGGTCGATCTTGTCGCCGCGGACGACGTCGTGTTCGTGCGCGAAAGCCTGTTCTGAGGGAATGGCGATGAACTTCGACCACTTTCTTGCCACGCTGAAGGCCCGCTGGCCCATGTTTGCGCTCACCTGGCTCGGCGTCGTAGCCATCGTCGCGCTCGTCTCCCTTGCGCTCCCGCCGCGCTACCAGGCGACCGCGTCCCTCGACGTGGAGATGAGCGGCGTCGACCCGATTCGCGGGCAGCAGGTGTTCAAGCCGGCCGGAGCGGTGTCCACTTACGTTGCGACGCAGGTCGATATCCTGAAGAGCGAAGAAGTGGCGCTTGGCGCAGTCCACGCGCTCGGCCTGGAGAAAGACCCGGCCTGGCGCGCGAAGTGGGAAAAGAGCACCGACCAGGCGGGCAGTTTCGAAGCCTGGCTCGCGCAGCAGCTGCTGCGCAAGCTCGACGTGCGGCCGTCGCGCGACTCGAACGTGATCAACGTCGCCTTCACCTCGCCGGATCCCCAGTTCTCGGCGCAGGTGGCGAATGCCTTCGTCAAGTCCTTCATCGACGCGACGGTTCAATTCCAGGCTTCGCCCGCGCGGCAGATCAACGCGTTCTTTGCCGAGCGCGCGAAGCCCTTGCGCGACGCGCTCGAGCAGGCGCGCGCACGGCTATCGGCCTACGAGAAGGAAAACGACGTCGTCGTCGGCGAGGAGCCCGACGTGGAGAGCGCCCGGCTCGCCGAGCTCAACTCCCAGCTCATCACTTTGCAGGACCAGGCCACGGAAGCGGCCAACCGGCGCCGGCAGGCCGCGAGCGCCCCGGGCGACATGCGGGAGATCCGCAACGATCCCGAGGTCGCCGCGCTCACCGGCGAGCTGGTGCGGCAGGAGGGCAATCTCGCCGAGCTGAAGTCCGAATTCGGCGAGCAGCACCATGCCGTGATCCAGGCCCGCCAGTCCATCCGGGACACCAAGCAGCGCCTCAACTCCGCGATGCGGCGTGCCGCCGAAGGCCTGACGGCGCCGCTCCGAGTCAGCGAGGGCCGGCTCGCCGAGGTGCGCGCCGCGATCCAGCGCCAGCGCGCGGTCGTGCTGAAGCGCAAGTCGCAGCGCGACGCCGCGGCCGGACTGCTGCGCGACGTGGAGAACGCCGAAAAAGCCTACAGCGCCGTGCTCGCCCGCGCGAGCCAGACGGCGTTGGAGAGCGCGAACAAGACACAGACGAACGTGTCGATCCTCAAGTCGGCGACGCCGCCGCTCTGGTCGCCGGCCGCGCTGATTCGCAATATCGCCATTGCCACGTTCCTCGGCCTGCTGCTCGGGATCGCGCGGCTGCTGCTGGCCGAAAGGCGCGATCGACGGCTGCGCACGGTATACGACGTGACGCAGCAGCTGCGCCAACCGCTCATCCTGTCCCTGCCCGACGGCTGGACGCGCGACCGCGAGAACACGCACCGCGCGGAGCAGACGCGCCGTCGCCTGGTGTCGGTCCAGCCGCGTCTCGTGGCGCCGAAATGGAGGTAAGACCTTGATCACGAACCCGCACGCGTCGAGCATTGCCATCGCCGGGACGGAACCGGACCCGCAACGCCGGCGCATCGGCACGCTCATTCGCGATGCGCGCGCGTTGAGCGATAGCCAGATCAACCAGATCCTCGCCTACCAGCGCGAGCGCGGAATCCGCTTCGGCGAGGCCGCCGTCGCGCTCCGGCTGGTGGAGCGCGCCGACGTGGTGGAGGCGCTTTCCCGGCAATTCCACTACACCGCGGGCTTTGCGGGCCGCGACCTCAGCAGCGAGCTGGTGGCGGCGGCCGATCCCTTCGGCGAGCAGGCGGAGGCGTTTCGGGAGCTGAGGAGCCGGCTTCTGCTGGAGGTGATCGGCGAGCGTTCCTGCGCCGTCGCAATCGTCAGCCCGGATTCCGGAGACGGCAAGACTTACATGGCCGCCAACCTCGCCGTCGCGTTCAGCCAGCTGGGCGAAGACACCGTGCTGGTCGATGCCGACATCCGCACCCCGAGGCAGCATCGGCTCTTCGACGTGGGAGAGGGACCCGGGCTCACGAACGTGCTTGCCGGGTTCGCAGACGTCTCTTCGGTCGTGCATGAAGTCCCTGGGCTCGCGCACCTGCACGTCCTCCCGGCAGGCGCGGTGCCGCCGAACCCGGTGGAGCTCCTGCAGCGGCCGACGTTCACCGCGGTCATCGGCGAGCTGCTGCAGCGCTTCCAGCACGTCATCGTCGATACGCCCGCGGCCATACGCGGCGCCGATGCGCGGATCATCGCCGCCCGTTGCGGCGTTGCCCTGGTGCTCGCGCGCCGCAATCGCAGCCGGATGGAGCCGCTGGAAGGCTTGCTCGGCGCCCTTGCGCGCGGCTCTGCAACGCTCGCTGGCGTAGTGATGAACGAGCACTGAATGCGGGTGATGCTTGTCGATCCGTCGCTCTACACCGGCCCCTACGATGCCGGCCTCAATCGGGGCCTGGTGGAGGCCCACGTGCAGCCGGTGTGGATCACGCGGCCGGTCCGGCAGGGCGACCGCGTCGAGATTCCGCCTGAGCGCGCGGAAGCGTTGTTCTATCGCCAGACGGACCAGGCGACCTGGTTGCCGCCCTCCCTCCGGGCGCTCGCGAAGGGCCTGGCGCACGCGGCCGGGCTCGCGAGGCTGGTCTGGAAGGTCTGGCGGCAAAGGCCGGACGTGCTGCACATCCAGTGGGTGGTGGTGCCGCTGCTCGACGTGATCGCCATGTCGATCATGCGCCACTGGTGCCCGCTCGTGCTCACCGTGCACGACAGCGTCGCGTACAACGGCCAGAAGATGCCCTGGCTGCAGCGCCAGGCCCATTGGCTCCCGGCGCGCCTGGCGCACCACATCATCGTCCACACGCACGGCGCCCGGGAGAACATGTGCACGCACGGCATCGCGCGCGAGCGGATCAGCGTCATTCCGCACGGGCCGCTCGATCTGCCGGCCGCCCCGCCCCCGGCGGCAGCGCGCGACTCGCGCTGGACGATCGTGCTCTTCGGCGAGATCAAGCCCTACAAAGGCCTCGACGTCCTGATCGATGCCGTGGGCGCGCTGCCCCAACCGGTACGCAGCCGGTTGCGCATCATCGTCGCCGGAAGGCCCCGCATGGACCTGACGCCGCTGACGAGGCGCATCGAGGCGCGCGGTCTCGCCCGTGATTTCGACCTGAGGCTGCGCCGGCTCAACGAGGCGGAAATGAGCGCCCTCTTCGCCGAAGCGGACGCATTCGTCTTTCCATACAGGCAGGTCGACGCGAGCGGGGTCTACTATCTCGTAAAGTCGCTCGGAAAGTGGCTGATCGCCTCGCGCGTAGGCGTCTTCGCCGAGGAGATCACCGCGGCGCAGGGCACGCTCGTACCGCCGGGTGACGCCTTCGCCCTGGCGAGCGCGTTGCGCTTCGCGGCCGAGAACCGGCCCCGCGGCAGCGCGGCAGCCGCCGACGACAAGAAGAGCTGGCTCGCGATCGGACGCGCCACGCGCAGGCTGTACGAGAGGCTGGCGCTGGGCTTCGCATGAGCACGTCCAACCTCGGGGCGTCCTGGCAACAGCCGATCCATTGGCCGGGCGCGATTCGCGCTCCTGCCCAAGCGGTGCTCGGCGCCGAAACGCTCTTCAAGGCCGCCCTCGTGTTCGCGATGCTTGCCCTCACGGTGCTGGACCGCTTCGGAGCGCGGGTCACGTCGGACTTCTCCGTCCCTCCGGCGTTGATCGCGATGTACGGGCTTGTTCTTGTCCTCTTCGTCGCCGGGGCCGGCACGGTGCAACGCGCCGGCGCCGCCTCGTACTGCCTGGTGGTCTGCGTCGCATCGCTCAGCTACCTGCTGAACAGCATGCTCGATCTGCAATCCCAGGCCTCGGGGACCGCGTTGCTGCTGATTGCCGTGCTCTACGCACCATTCGCGGTCTCGCTGCGCGACAACGACATCGCCCCACGCCTGTGGCGCTGGACGATGGAGCTCTACATCGGATTCGCGGTGCTCGTGGGCATCGCGGGAATCGCGCAATTCTTCATGCAGTTCCTGTGGCAGCCGGAATGGCTGTTCGACTACACGCCGATGCTGCCGGAATCGGTACGGGCCTCGGGCGGCTGGAACACCGTCTATCCGGTCGCAGGCTGGATCAAGTCGAACGGCTTCTTCCTGCGGGAGCCCTCCATATTCTCGGTCGCCATGGCGCTCGGGCTCCTGTGCGAGGCGAGCCTGCGGCGCCGCAGATGGATTCTCGCGCTGCTGGGCCTCGCCATCTTCCTTTCGTACTCCGGATCGGGCTTGCTTTGCCTTGGCGCAGCGCTGCTGTTCCCGCTGCGGCGCCGCTCGATCATCGTTGCGGTTGCCGTGGTCGCAGTCCTGGTACCCGTTTACCTCTACCTCGGCGATGCGCTCAACCTGACTTACACCGTGGAGCGCGTGGACGAGATCAATAACGAGAGAAGCAGCGCGTACTGCCGCTTCGTGTATCCCGGCGCCGCGGCGCTCGAGCATATGGACGCCAACGGCTGGACCAGTGTGCTGGGCAACGGGCCGGGGACCATGTCGCGCATGGGCGGCACCTGTCCGGACGGCACGCAAACGACCTACGGCAAGCTGCTCTTCGAATACGGGCTCGCGGGGGTCGTCGCGTTCGGGTTTCTCATCATTGCGGCGCTCAACCGTGCCGGCGCTCCGCTTCGGCTGCGCGTCGGCCTGGGCGTCACCTGGCTGCTGCTCGGCGGGAACCTGGCGTCCTCCGAGATCCTCCTGACGATCTACCTGCTGTCTGCCCTTTGGCCCAAGCGAGCAGCCTCCGGATGAAGATCGCGCTGCTGAACAGCTTGTATTACCCCTACCAGCTCGGCGGCGCCGAGCGCGCCACGCAAATGCTCGCCGAGCAGCTCGCGCAGGCGGGGCACGCGGTGTGCGTCATTACGCTTTGCGAGCGAGGCGTGGCGTCCGCCGCATGGCTGAACGGCGTGAAGGTCCATCGCCTCCCCCTTCGCAACTGGTTCTGGCCTTACTCGCAGCAGCGCCGCTCCGCCCCGCAGCGCGCCGCCTGGCATTTGCGGGATTTCGACAACGCCGCCATGGCGCGCCATGTCGCCCGGGTGCTCGACGCGGAGCGGCCGCAGGTCCTCCATTCCAACAATCTCGCCGGATTCTCCACCAGCGCATGGCGCGAGGCGCACCGGCGCGGCATACCGATCGTGCACACGCTGCACGACTACTACCTGATGTGCCCGCCTTCCGCGATGTACCGCAAGGGGGCGAATTGCGAAGGTACTTGCGCCCGGTGCTCGCCTTTTGCCGCGCACCGCTGCGCCGCGAGCGCGCAAGTCGACGCCGCGTTCGGAGTGAGCGCACATATCCTGCAGCGACACCTCGAGAGCGGATTTTTCGGCAGCGCGCGCTCCGGCGTCGTCTACAACAGCGCGTCTGCGGTGAAGGCCAAGGTGCGCGCTCGCAAGGAGCGCAGCGACGGCGTGGTATTCGGCTACCTGGGAAGGATCTGCCCGGAAAAAGGGGTTCCCTGGCTCCTTGCGGCATTCACGGCCACGGCGCGCCCGCAGGACAGGCTCATCGTCGCGGGGACGGGGATGCCGCGCTACGTGGAGCGCATGCGAAGAGATTTTGCGCACCCGTCCGTGTCCTTCGCAGGCCACGTCCGGCCGGCCTCCTTCTATGAAGGCGTGGACGTCGCGGTCGTGCCGTCGCTTTGGCACGAGCCTTTTGGGCGCACCGTGATCGAGGCCATGGCGCACGGCGTCCCGGTCATCGGCAGCAGGCGCGGCGGGATCCCCGAGGCCGTGGAGCATGGCGTCACCGGCGTGCTCGTCGACCCCGACGACCCGGATTCGCTCGCGCGCGCCCTGCAGCGAGTCATTGCGGAGCCGGAGTGGGCGAGCCGCATGGCGACGAACGCGGCGCGCGCGCTCGCTCGTTTCTCGGAAGGCGCATCCCTCGATGCCTATCACTCGGCGTACCGCGCCGCGGCATGCACGAAAGCGGCGGTAGCAGCCTGAAAACGCGCACGTGGCCCATGCCTCTCTCCGGGGTGATGCTGGACAGCCAAGCCGAGGAGCAACGCGTTTCCCGGCTGACGGCCAGCGCGCGCACCGGAACGCACGCCCTGTTCGCCACGCGGCTTCTCTCGGTCGTCCTGACGTTCGCCTCCATTACGCTGCTCGCCCGTCTTGTGCCGCCGAGGGATTTCGGCATTTGGGCCATGGCCGGCCTGGCCCTTGGCCTGGTGACGATCGTGCGCGAGCTCGGACTGGTGTCCTCGATCGTCCAGGCGCCCACGCTCACGCCGCGCCAGCAGGATGCGTATTTCTGGACGAGCGTCGCGATCTCTCTAGCATGCGCGCTCGCGCTCGCGCTGGCCGCCCCGCTGCTCGGGCGGATCTACGAGGCGCCGCTTCTCGTGCCGGTGGTGTGGGGATGCTCCCTGTCGGTGGCGCTCAGCGGAATGGGGCTTGTCCATGTTGCCCTGCTACGCCGGCAATTGCTCTACGGACGGCTCGCCGTCATGGAGGCCGGCGCGATGGTGTTCGGCCTCGTCGTCGGCGTCTTAGCCGCATGGCGCTGGCATAGCGTATGGGCGCTCCTGGTGGGACACCTGGCGAGCACGGCATGGATGTGCGCGGCCGCACTGCTGCTGTGCCCCTGGGTACCGGGACGGCCGCGCCGCGGCGCGGACATCAATCTGGGCTTCAGCTTCGAGCTGATGAGCTACAACCTCCTCACCTACGCCGGCAACAACGTCGGCCTGGCGGCGGGCTATCGCTTCGGCCATGCCGAGCTCGGTTTCTTCAACCGCGGGCAGCAGCTCTACAACCTGGCGCACTTCTCGTTGCTTACGCCGATCACCGAAATGGGCCTCGCGCTCCTGTGCCGGCTGAAGTCGGACGCGTCCTACATCCGCGCCTACATCTGCATTGCGAGGCGCATGGCGGTGCTCTTCATTCCGTACGCCTTCGTGCTGCCTTTCGTCTCGAGCGATCTCATCCTGGCCCTGCTCGGGCCGAACTGGTCGCCGGCCTCGCCGATCCTTGCCTGGTTTGCGCCGGCCGTGCTGGCGCAAGCGCTGAGTACGGTGCTCGCGCAGCTTCTCACGAGCCAGGAACGAGGCGAGGCGCTGCGTCGATGGGCCGTCGCCAACCTGGTCTTTCGCGCCGCCGGTGCCATCGCCGGCAGCCACTACGGCATCGTCGGCATGGCCGCCGGCTTTTCCATTGCCAGCCTGCTGGCCACGGCGCCGATGTTCTGGGTCGCCGGGCAGCGCGGACCGGTGCATTTCCGCCACCAGGCCGAGGCGCTCTGGCACGGCGTGTTGCTCGGCCTCGTCTCGGCCGCGGCTGCGGCCGCGGCCTTAGCCAGTGCGGACGCGCTTGCGCTGCCTGCGGGCTGGTGGCGCCTCGCCTATATCGGCGGCGCTGCCGCGCTGGCCTGGGGCGCCGTGTGCCTGGCCGTGCGGCCGGCGCGGGACGCGCTCACCGGGCGGAGCCTGACGCATGCATAGCGTCGAACTAGTCGTGGTGCGCTTGGACCGCGTGCAGGCGCGGCCCGGCCTCCTCTCGGACGAGGAACGCGCCCGCGCAGCGCGCTTCCGGTTCGAGCGCGACCGGCGTCGCTACATCGCCTCGCGCACCCTGCTGCGAGAGCTGATCGCGGCTCGCTGCGGCGTGGCGGCCGGCACCGTGTGCATCGAGCTCGGGGAGCGCGGCAAGCCGAAATTGCCGCACGCCGAGCTCGAATTCAGCCTGTCGCGCAGCGGGGAGATGGCCGCCTATGCGTTCCGTGCCCGCGGCACCGTAGGCGTCGACATCGAAATCATTCGACCCCTCGAGGAAGCCGATGCCGTCGCGCAGCGGACCTTCCCCTCCTCGGAATGGAAAACCTACGCCGCGCTTCGCGGGCGCGATCGCCTGGCCGGCTTCTTCCGCGGCTGGACCCGCACGGAAGCGCTGGCCAAAGCCCTCGGCGGGGGACTCGCATTGGAGCGCACCCGCCTGGACCAGGCCTTGCATGGGTCCTCGATGCTCGAGAGCTTTTCACCGGCCGCGGGTTTTGCGGGCGCCGTAGCGAAATCATGAAAGAGGTCATTGCATGTTCGATGTGAAGGAGACGCCCGCCTGCCTGCACGATCTGGTGCGGGCCCAGGCCCGGCGCACTCCGGGCGCCGCGGCCGTGGTCTACGAAGGCGAGAAGGTTTCGTATGCCGAGCTCGACGAACGAGCCGAGGCGCTGGCGGCGACCTTGCGCCAGGCCGGCGCTGGTCCCGACGTACGGATCGGAATCGTCACCGAGCGCTCGCTGCAGCTGGTGGTCGATATCCTGGCCGTGCTCAAGGCGGGCGCGGCGTACGTGCCGATCGATCCGGCATTCCCGGCAGCCCGGATTGCGATGATCCTGCAGGATGCCGGCGCGCGCATCCTGCTGGCCGCTGGCGCCGTGACCGGTCGCCATTCGCCGCCCGCGGCCTCCGCCGCCGGGCCCGAGGCTCTCGCGTACGTCATCTACACGAGCGGCTCCACGGGACGTCCCAAGGGCGTGTGCGTCGAGCATCGCAACATCGTGAACTACGTGAAAGGCGTGTCGCGGGAGCTGCGGCTTCGCGCCGGCATGCGCCATGCGCTCGTGTCTACGGTAGCCGCGGACCTCGGCAACACCGTGCTGTTTCCCGCGCTCGCGACGGGCGGCTGCCTTCACGTGATGGCGCGAAACCGCACCGAGGACCCTGAGCTTTTCGCCGACTACGTCAGCCGCCAAGGCATCGACGTCCTCAAGATCACGCCCTCGCACCTTCACGCGGTGCAAAGCGCGCCGCGGCCCGCGCGCGCCCTGCCCCGCGAACGCCTGGTGCTCGGCGGCGAGCCCCTGCCCCTGGCGCGGGCGGCGGAGCTGCGCGCCCTGGCGCCGCATTGCGAGATCTACAACCATTACGGCCCGACCGAAACCACCGTCGGCGCGCTCATGTATCGGGTGCCGGAGACGCTGCCCCAGACGCGAAGCGGCACGGTTCCCATCGGCGCCCCGCTGCCAGGCGCGCGCGTCCATGTGATCGACGCGAACGGGATGCCCTGCGCACGCGGCGCGCAGGGGGAATTGCTGATCGGGGGCGCCGGCGTGGCCCGCGGCTATCTCGGCCGCGACGATCTCACCCGTGAAAAATTCGTTGCCGATCCGGTCGGCGGGCCGGGACGCGTATACCGCACCGGCGACCTCGTGCGCCTGCTTCCCGACGGCAACATCGAATTCTGCGGCAGGAGCGACGACCAGATAAAGCTGGGCGGGCACCGCGTGGAGCCTGCGGAGGTGGAGCACGTTTTGCGCGAGCACGGCGGCGTGCGCCAGGCCCTGGTACGGGCGAGGAACGAAGGCGACAACGCGCAGCTCGTGGCCTACGTGGTGCCGCGACGGCTGGAGCAACCGCTATGGAACCACCCCTCGGTCCACGTGCTGCCTGATGGAACGCCGGTCGCGCACCTGAACCGCAATGAGACCGAGTACATCTTTGAAGAGATCTTCGTGCGGCGGGCCTATTGCCGGCACGGGATCAGCATCGCGGACGGCGACTGCATCCTCGATGCGGGCGCCAACGTAGGGCTGTTCACGGTATTCGCGAGCCGGATGGCGAAGGACCTGACCATCCTCGCCTTCGAGCCCAACCCGCCCGCTTTCGAACGGCTGCAGGCCAATGCCAAGGCGTGGGGAGGACGCGTGCTGTGCCTGCCCTACGGGCTCTCCAGCGACGAGAAATGGGCCGACTTCACGTTCTTCGAGGGAATGTCGCTGCTCTCCGGCGTCTACGCCGACCCGGCCAAGGAAAGCCGGGTGGTCGAAACCTACGTGCTGAACGGCAATGGCGCCCACCGGATGGACGCGGGCTGGAATGCCGAGGTCGCCCAGATCGTGGAAGAGCGCATGCGCGCGAGCACGGCCCGGGTGAAGCTTCGCACGCTGTCCCAGGTCATCGCGGAGCACCGCCTGGAGCGTATCGATCTCCTCAAGATCAACGTCGAGAAAAGCGAGCTCGATGTGCTGCGCGGCGTTTGCGCCGCGGATTGGCCCAAGGTGAGACAGCTCGTGATCGAGGTGGATCGGCGCTCGGACGTCGAGCCCATCACGCTGCTTCTTCGCGCGCAAGGCTTCGAGGTCTGCATCGAACAGGACCCGCTCCTGCAAAAGACCGATCTTTGCTACGTCTATGCGCTGCGCCCCGGTCCGCGGCTGCGCGGCACGCCGGCCGCCACCGACCTCGTGCTCAGCCCGGGAAGCCTGCGCAAGCACGTCGCCGAGCACCTGCCGAGGCATATGGTCCCCAGCGCGTTCGTGCTCATGGACAAGTTACCGCTGACGGCGAACGGGAAGGTCGACCGCGACGCGCTTCCGGCGCCCGAGCTGCCCGCGCAAAGATCGGATCCTTTGCCGCCCCGGACCGCCACCGAGACCGCCCTCGCGGCGATCTGGTCGGAGCTGCTGCAGGTCGAGCACATCGGCATGCAGGACGACTTCTTCGACCTCGGCGGCCAGTCGCTGCTCGCCATCCGGATGGTGGCGAGGATCCGGGAAGCGTTCGGCGTGGAGGTCAAGGTGCGCAACCTGTTCGAGCGCCCCACCCTGCACGGGCTGTGCGAAGTCATCGATGGGATGGTCTGGGCGCAAAACAATAGCCGTGGCGCCTCGGGCGGCGCCAACGACCGGGAGCAGCTGGCGCTATGAGCATCGCGGCGTTCCTGTCCGACCTTCGCCGTAACGACATCCACGTATGGCTCGACGGAGAGACTTTGCGCTGCGATGCGCGCGCCGGGGCGCTGAACGAGGCGACCCGCGCCGAGCTTCGCGAGCGCAAGTCGGAAATCATCGGCTTCCTCAACCTCTCGGAATCGCTCGCCAGGCAGCCGGATGCGATCGTGCCGATACAACCCCACGGCTTCGAGCGGCCAATCTTCGGCGTGCCTCCCCACACCGGCGACGTGTTCGCCTATCGCGCCTTCGCACACGCGCTCGGGCCCGAGCACCCGTTCTTCGGCTTGCAGCCCCCGGGAGTGGACACGTCCGCGCCGCCGATCGAGTCGGTGGACGCCCTCGCGAAGTACTTTGCCGAGCAGATCCGCACCTTTCAGCCCCGGGCGCCGTGGATCATTGCCGGCTACTGCATGGGCGGCACGGTCGCCTATGAGCTCGCACAGCAGCTTTCCGGGGGACGCAGCGACGCCGTGGTCCTGCTGTTCTTCGGCGTGCCCTACCCCTCCTTCTTCGGCCCGGCGAGCTTGTTCAGGCACCAGCTGGGCAATCGAGCCAAGGGCTGGCGGCAACGCATGCGCCTGCTCCTCGCGCAATCGGGACGCGAGCGCATGGACTACGTGAAGTGGCGAATCGCGCTGATCCATCAAACACCGGATGAGGCGACGCAGCGGCGCTCGCGGCTGGAAGCGGCGACGCTCAATGCCGTGCGCGCCTATGCGCCGCGCCCGTTCGGGGGGCGCGTGTGTCATTTCATCCCATGCCAGACCTGGGCGCGGCGCTCGCGCGCCCGTACGGAAAGATGGCGCGCGCTGGTACCGCGCATCGAGGCGTATTACGGGCCCGAAGGTGCCACCGCCGACGACATGCTGCTTGGCGCCCATGCCGACGCCT
>DATAHF010000214.1:0-5661 GCA_036263315.1 Burkholderiales bacterium | reverse complement strand
CGCGATATTGCGTCGCACAATGGCTCCGCGCTCGGCCAGATCCAGCGCTCGAAGAAAGCGCGTTGCTCGCTTAAATCTTTTTGTTGCGCAATAAGGTAGCGCATCACCTCGCAAAGCGCGGCGATATGGTCTTCGGGCTCGGTCGCATTCTCCTGCCGGCCGAGCCCGAGCGCGGCGAGCGCGCCGCGCAACTGGGCCAGCGGCGCCTCGTTTGTGAAGCGTATGGAATATGCGCATGCGTAAAGTGTTACCGGTGCCTTGCCGGTGCCGACGAATGCGGCGTCGAACTCCTCCTTGAGCGCAGCCGGGTCCGCCTGCGCGGCCGCCGATGCGAGATCGCGCCACGCAAGCGCCATGGCGCCTTCGGCATCGTCGAGCTCCGGCGCCGCAGCGAGCGCGTCGAGCAGCGCCTGATCCGGGGCGGCGTAAAAGAGGCGCGCGAGCAGCGCGTAGAAGTTCGCGCGGGCGGCCTCCTCCGGAGCCGCGAAGCGAAGCGGCGCAGCGTCCACGGTCATCCGCCCGCCCTCATTTCTTGCCGGTGTAGTCGAAGATCGTGGCTTCGGAGGTGTTCTCCACCATGTCGACCACGCGGCAGTCGCCGCACATCTGCAGCCTGCGCAGCGCGGTCGGGCCGGAGAACATGGAATGCGCGCCCAGCTTGAGAAGCATGGCGTCCACCATCCGGCGCGTGCCGAAAGGCTTGCCGCAGCGCACGCAGTTGAACGGCTCGGCCTCGTTCAGCACGACCGGCTGCTTCGCTTCGGCAGTGAGCAGCAGCCTGGGCACGAGCTGGATGGCGTCCTCCGGGCAGGTGGAGGCGCAAAGGCCGCATTGCACGCAGTTGCGCTCGATGAAGCGCAGCTGGGGCGCATCCGCCGCGTCGAGCAGCGCCGCCTCGGGACAAGCGCCGATGCACGCCTTGCACAGCGTGCACGCGCCCTTGTCGACCGCCAGGAAACCGAATGGCGAATGCGCCGGCAGCGCGATCGTGTCCTGCGGCGAGGGCGCGTTCTTCAGCAGATGCTCGAGCTCGAAGTCGAGGGACGTGCGCTTTTCCGGCGCGAGGTGGAAGGCGGCGGCCTGCCCTACCGTGCGCGCGGGTTGAAGCGCCCACAGCGCGTCCTGCAGCCGTTCTTCCACCAGCTCAAAGTGCGTTCCCTCGTAGCCCAGGCCATGCAGCACGGTCTCGCCGAGCGCCATCTGCTCGCGCAACGCGGCCGCGTAGTGCGGCTTGGTGGACACGATGACCGCCTGGCTCGCGCCATAGCAGATCGCGGCGAGCAGCGTATCCAGGCCGACGGAAGCCACGTGAAAGACCTGCAGCGGAATGGCGCGCGCGGGCAAGCCTCTGCCGCCGCGCACCGCACGACGGCCCGCCGCGTGCACGAGCGCAAGGCCGGCCTCATCGTGGAACACGACGCAGGCGTCCTTGCCGCCCGCCTCGCGATACGTCGACAGCAGCGTCTTCAGCCGCAGGCCGCTCTCGGCAGGCTTCGGATAGGCATAAGTCAGCGCGCCGGACGGGCACACCGTCGCGCAGCCGCCGCAACCGGCGCACAGGTGCGGCTCCACCCGGACATGGTCGCCGTCGGCGCGGATGGCGCCGGTCGAGCACACTTCGATGCAGCGCGTGCAGCCCTCGATGCCCGAGCGCGCATGCGCGCAGATCTTTTCCTTGTAGGAGAAGAAACGCGGCTTCTCGAACTCGCCCGTCATTTCGGCGAGCTTGGCGGCGGCGAGTGCCTGCTCTAGCGGATCGGCCCCGGGCGCGAAATAGCCCTGCGGCAGGTCCGCAAGCTTGATCAGGGGCTCGCGCGAAAGGTCGAGAACCAGGTCGAAATTTTCCGTGCGCTCGACGTCGCGGCGCGAGAAATCGATCGCCCCGATGGCGCCGCACGCCGTCACGCAGCGGCGGTGCGCCTTGCATTTGGCGGCGTCCACCTGGTAGCCGAAGCCGATCGCTTCCTCCGGACAGGCGTCGATGCACGCGTTGCAGCGCGTGCACAGGTCGAGGTCGATCGGGTTGTCCTGCGTCCAGCGAGCTTCGAAGGCGCCGAGCCAGCCGGCGAGCCCAACTGGCCTGCCGCTCCACACCGGGAAGCGCCGTTCCGCGGGGAGCTCGCCACCGTCCTGGCGCGTGAGCAGCACGCTCGGCGAGAGGGCCGGGTTCTCGGCGAGCTTCGCCGCCCAGTAGAGCGCCGGCGCCGACGGGCCGATGACCAGCACTTGTCCGCCGGACTTGTACTCCACGCTGGGCACCGGCTCGGGCTCGGGAAGCGCTGCCGCGGCGAGCAGCGCAGCCATCTTCGGCGTAGCCTGGCGGCCCTCGGCCGACCAGCCGGCGGTTTCGCGCAGGTTCACGAAGCGCAGCTCCGCCTTCGAGCCGGCCGCTTCGGCGAGTTCGCCGAAGAGGGGCGCCTCCTGGGTGCAGCCGACGATGAGCGCGCCCTCGCCCAGCGCGCGCTGGAACTCCCCGACCTGGCGGCGGCAGAGCTCCGTATGCACTACGGGAGGCGCATCGAGCTTCAGCGCCTTGCCGAGCGCGGATGCATCGATGGCCGAGGTCTTGTTGCAGTTACAGACTTTTAGGGTCTTGTCCTGGATCGCCATCCTTCTTGTCCTCGGCCAGCGCGGCTTCCTGCTCCTGCTTCGGTTCTTCGGGCGGCGGCAGCACGAGCGCGCGCCGCGCGTGCTCGATCTGCGCCAGCAGCTCCTCCGTGATGGGCTCCGCCTTGGTGTAGTCGTCGACATACGTGTCCAGGCCGTCCATCACGTTGAAGCGCGGATCCGCGAACAGCTTCTTCAGTGCGGCCCGCTTCACGCGCTCCTCCACCTTGGAGTGCATGAAGTCCTTGAACTCGGATTCGAACGTCAGGCTGTCGATCGGCGGCAACTCCGGGGCGCTCGTCGCAGGAGGGGTTGTTGACGCAGGAGAAGAATCCCCCGCCTGCCGCTTCAGGCGCGACCAGCGCCGGAAAAAATCCTCGCTCATCCGCGCGCGCGGTCCTTGGGCGAAAGGAAGGATTGCGGCTTGATGCGCTTCTTGGGCGCGGGGCGGTAGTTCTTCTCGACGAATTCTCCGACCCACGCGTAGATGGAAGCCGGCATATCGACCGGGTCCACGTGCTCGCCGGCGTCCATCCAGCGGCTCGCCTCGTCGTAGCTCACGGTGGCGAACTGGGCGAGCGCGCGCTCCGCTTCCATGCGCCAGAGTACGAAAATCTTCGGCTCGCTCGTGGAAACGTTGTGGTAGTACCCCTCCGCCTCGGAGCGGTGCAGCGAAAGGCGCAGCCCGGGATACAGCCATTGCGCCCCGTCGGTTCCCTCGATCAGCAGGCGCGGCTCTTGCGGGCCATCGTAGTCGTCGATGACGCCGACCGGCTCCCAGACTTCGGCCTGCCAGCGGTTGGCGATCGGACGCCGGCGCATCACGACAGCGACCGTTTTTTGCGACGGTGCGGATGCGGTCTCGGGTGCGTCGGACATGGGGCGCACTATACCCCCGTCTGCTATGATCAACGGGTAAAAACACCTTGTTTATGAAGGTCATTCCCATCCATCCGGGTCGCGCGGCGCGACCGCCCGCAGCAGCCCCGTTCAAGGGCGGGAAACTGCTGGATGCGCTTGCGCGCCCGATGCGCGACCTGCGCATCTCAGTCACCGACCGCTGCAACTTTCGCTGCGTGTACTGCATGCCGCGCGAGGTGTTCGACGCCGACCACCAGTTTCTTCCGCACGCCGCCATCCTCACGTTCGAGGAGATCGCTCGCCTCGCGCGCGTGTTCGTCGGGCTCGGCGTGAGGAAGATCCGCCTCACGGGCGGCGAGCCGCTCGTGCGCCGCGATCTGCATCGCCTCGTGGCGCTGCTTGCGCAGCTCGACGTGGAGCTGACCCTCACCACGAACGGCTCCCTGCTCGCAAAGCAGGCGCGCGCGCTGAAGGACGCCGGCCTGGACCGCGTGACGGTGAGCCTCGATTCGCTCGACGACGCGACCTTCCGCGCGATGAACGACGCCGATTTCCCGGTGGCGAAGGTGATCGAGGGCATCGAGACCGCCGCGCAGGTCGGCCTTGCGCCGGTGAAGATCAACATGGTGGTGAAGCGCGGGACGAACGATGCGCATGTCGTCGCAATGGCGGAGCGCTGGCGCGGCACGGGACACATCATTCGCTTCATCGAGTACATGGACGTCGGCAGCTCCAACGGCTGGCGCATGGACGACGTCGTGCCTTCCTCCGAGGTGGTGCGCCGCATCGCGGAGCGCTGGCCGCTCGTGCCGGCGGATGCCAACTACGCCGGCGAGGTCGCAGAGCGCTGGCGCTACGCCGACGGCGGCGGCGAGATCGGCGTCATTTCCTCGGTGACCCAGGCGTTCTGCGCGAGCTGCAACCGCATGCGCCTCTCCACCGAGGGCTCGCTCTTCACGTGCCTCTTCGCGCAAACCGGCCATGACCTGAAGGCGCTCGTGCGCGGCGGGGCCTCCGACGACGAGATCCGCAGCGAGATCGCCGCGGTGTGGCAGCAGCGCGCAGACCGCTACTCCGAGATCCGCACGGCGGAAACCGCAAAAGCCAAAAAAGTAGAGATGTCCTACATCGGTGGCTAAGCCGCAGCTCACCAACGCCGCCCGGCCGGCCACCACCGAGGTCGAGGCATTCAACGAGCGCGGCGAGATGGTCCCCACCTCGATCGCCGGCGAGCACCCGCTCACGCTTTACCTCGACAAGCGCGAGATCGTCACCCTCATGACGCTCGGCCATGCGCCCGAGGCGCTCGCCATCGGCTACCTGCGCAACCAGCGCCTGGTCTCGTCGATCGAGGACATCGCTTCGGTCCAGGTCGACTGGGAGACCGATTCGGCAGCGGTGGTTTCAAGGAAGAAACTGGATATCGACGAAAAGATGGCGAAGAAAACCGTGACCACCGGCTGCGGCCAGGGCACGGTGTTCGGCGACCTGATGGAGGAAATCGAGTCCATCAGGCTGCGCGAGGACGTGCGCCTCACCGACGCGCATTTATTCGATCTCGTCGAGCGCGTGCGCAAGCACGAGACGATCTACAAGCAGGCCGGCGCGGTGCACGGCTGCGCGCTCGCCACGACCGCGGGCGAGATCCTGATGTTCATCGAGGACGTCGGGCGTCACAACGCAGTGGACGCCATCGCGGGCCGCATGTGGCTCGACGACATCGACGGCGCCGACAAGGTGTTCTACACCACCGGCCGGCTCACTTCCGAGATGGTCATCAAGTGCGCGCAGATGCGCATCCCCTTCCTCGTTTCGCGCTCGGGGCTCACCCACATGGGCTACAGCGTGGCGCGCAAGGTCGGGCTTACCATGCTCGGCCGCGCGAGCGGCCGGCACTACCTGCTGTTTACGGGGAAAGAACGGCTCGTCAGGTCGCTGGCGCAGCCGACGGCGCTCGCGTAAAGCTCGTCTTCGAGGGGAAAAACAGCGAGGCGAGCAGCATCCCGGCCGCGAGCGTGGCCAGCACCAGGAACACGTTGCGGAAGCCGCCCGGCGTGCGATGCAGGAGCGAGATGAGCGGCACGGCGACCGCAGCCACGGTGAACGTGACCACGTAGCGGGCCGCGTACACGCGCGCCCGGTATTCGTCGGCACAGTAGCGCCCCACGATGGCGTCGTTGAGCGGGATCTGCC
>DATAHF010000213.1:0-23142 GCA_036263315.1 Burkholderiales bacterium | reverse complement strand
GTGCGGCAGCGGCCTGCCGTCGTGGTCGAGCTGCGTCTTCTGCTCGGCGCTCGCCTGCGCGATGCCCTCCGCGCCCGGGAAGAGCCCGTAGAGATGGTCGAAGCTGCGGTTCTCGGCGTAGATGACGACGATGGTGTCGATGCCCTTCGGGCCGCCCGGCGGCGCAGCCGCGCAGCCCGAAACGAGAAGCGCGAGGAGCGCTGCGAGACGCATCATTCCCCCAGCCGGTCGGGCCGGAAGCCCACGTCGCAGAGCTTGCCGCGCTGCGCACGCTTGCCGACGTGCTCGGCGAGCTGCTTGGCGTCCATCGTCTCCACCGCGCGGTTCTTGCGCTTGATGCCGGAGACGACCAGCGACCTGCCGTCCGATATTGCTACTGACGACAAAGTCGTATTTTCGGGAAGAGCCAGAAGCTGCACTCCCACGCCGCCGTTCGGGCGCTCGGGCACCTCGTCGAGCGGGAAGAGGAGCAGCCTCGCGTCGGAAGAAAGCGCGGCCACGAACTTGCCTTCGGAGAACGCGGCCGGCGGCCGCGCCGCGGCGCCCTCCTCCACGCGCATGAAGTCCTTGCCCTGGCGCGTCTTGGTGACGAGGTCGCCGAGCTTGCAGATGAAGCCGAGGCCCGCGCTGCTCGTCATGAGGAGCTTCTGCCCGAGGTCGCCGCTGCGCATCCAGACGATGTCGTCCGAGCCCGAGTTGACGAGCGTGTTGACGTGTGAGCCGTCGCCGCGCCCGGCGGGGATGTTGGCCGCGTCGATGGTGAAGCTCTTGCCCGAGGACGCGAGCACGATCACGGGATCGGTGGTCTTGCACTCGAGGGTCTGCAGCAGCGCGTCGCCGTCCTTGAACGAAAGCTGCGACACGTCGAGCGCGTGGCCGGTGCGCGCGCGAATCCAGCCCTTGCGCGACAGGATCACGGTGATCGGCTCCTCGAGGACGGTGCGCTCCACCTGCGCGCGCTCCGCGACCTTGATGAGCGTGCGGCGGGCGTCGCCGTACTTCTTCGCGTCCTCGCTCAGTTCATCGATGACGAGTTTCTTGAGTTCCTTTTCGTCATTCAAAATATTTTTTAAATTCTTACGCTCGCTCTCGAGCGCCTTCCTCTCGTCGTTCAGCTTCACGCCGTCGAGCTTGGTGAGCTGGCCGAGCCGAAGGTCGACAATGTCCTGGGCTTGTATTTCAGAAAATTTATAGCGTTTCTGTAGATTCGCCTTGGCGTCCGCCTGGTCCTCGCTCGCGCGGATCAGCTTGATGATCTCGTCGATCTTCACGTAGGCGAGCAGCCGGCCGAGCACGATGTGCAGGCGCTCCTCGCACTTCTTCAGTCGGAACTCGGTGCGCCGGCGCACCGTGCGCACGCGGAAGTCGCCCCACTCGCGCAGCACCTCGACGATGCCCTTGGTCTCGGGCAGGCCGTCCAGGCCGAGCCAGGTGAGGTTGATGGCGTAGCGCGTCTCGAGCGAGGTGTGCACCATGAGCGCGGCCATCATCTCGTCGGCGTCGATCTTGGAGGTGCGCGGCTCGATCACGAGGCGCAGCTTCGACTTGCGATCCGACTCGTCGCGCACCGCCTCGACCTGGTCGAGGAAGAACTGCTTCACGCGCTTCTGCTCCTGCGACACCTCCTTCTTCGCGCCGAGCGGCTTCGGGTTGACGAGCCCCTCGATCTCCTCCATCACCTGCTTCACCGACACGCCGTGCGGCAGCTCGGTGACCACGATGCGCCACTGGCCGCGCGCGAGCTGCTCTTTCTCGAAGCGGGCTTTCAAGACCAGGGAGCCGCGCCCGGTTTCGTAGGCCTGCCTGATCTCCTCCGCGGGCGAGATGACCTGGCCGCCGCCGGGGAAGTCGGGCCCCGGCAGGATCTCCAGGATGTCGTCGACCTTGGCCTTGGGATGCTTGATGACGTAGGCCGCGGCCTTCGCCACCTCCACCAGGTTGTGCGACGGGATGCGCGTGGAGAAGCCGACCGGGATGCCGAAGCTGCCGTTCAGAAGCCCGAAGGGCAGGCGCGCCGGCAGCAGCACCGGCTCGTCGAATTTCCCGTCGTAATTTTTTACGAAATCGACGGTGCCCTCCCCGATTTCGCTCAGCATGAGTTCTGCAAAGCGGGAGAGCTTCGCTTCCGTGTACCGGTAGGCCGCCGCCGCGTCGCCGTCGCGCGAGCCGAAGTTGCCCTGGCCGTCGATCAGCGGATAGCGCATCGAGAAGGGCTGCGCGAGGTGCACCAGCGCCTCGTAGGTCGACGAGTCGCCGTGCGGGTGGTACTTGCCGAGCACCTCGCCGACGTAGCGCGCGCACTTGGAGAACGACTGCCCGCCGCCGGGCGTGTCGCCCATCGCGTAGAGGATGCGCCGCTGCACCGGCTTCAGGCCGTCGGCGATCTCGGGCAGCGCCCGCGACTTCACCGTGGAGACGGCGTAGCCGAGGTAGGCGTGCGAGGCGTGCTGCTCTATGGGCGCCGCTTCGTCGCCGCTGTCGGGGGTGAAGAGGTCCAGCGTTTCTGTGTCCATGGTCTACCTGAAGAGATCCAGCTGCTTGTCGGCCATCGCCACGGCGAGCTCCACCGCCTTCTTCGCCTTGTCGAGGTCCTCGGAGGCGCCGGCGCGGCCGGCGGCTTCCCACGCGTAGTGATTCGATTCGAGGAGCGTCACCTTGCCGAGCTTCGTCTTGCCCAGCCAGTACACGTGCCCCTTGTAGGCACGCTCCCAGGTCGGCTTTTGCTTTTTCTTTTTCAGACGTCCGCCTCGACCGTCTTCCAGTGCTCGCGCATCCAGTTCCTGCGCCCCTCGGCCTCGCCCGAATCCATGAGGAGCTCGAAGGTCTCGCGCGCCTTCTTCAGCTGCTTGGAATCGAGCTGCATGCGCACGAGGCGCCGCGCGTCGGGGTTCATGGTGGTCTCCCACAGCTGCTCGGGGCTCATCTCGCCCAGGCCCTTGAAGCGCGAGATCTCCCAGCTGCCCTCCTTTACCTTTTCCTTCTTCAGCGTGTTGAGCGCCTCTTCGAGCTCGTCGTCGTCCAGGCAATACAGGCGCCGCGCGGGCTTGCCCTTGCCCTGCGAGGGCACCTCCACCTTGTAGAGCGGCGGCTGCGCGACGTAGAGGTGGCCGCGCTCGACGAGCTTGGGCGCGTGCATGAAGAAGAAGGTGAGGAGCAGCGCCTGGATGTGGCCGCCGTCGACGTCGGCGTCGGTCATCACGATCACCTTGCCGTAGCGCACGCCGCTGAGGTCGGGCGTCTCCTCCGACGAATGCGGGTCGACGCCGATCGCCGTGGCGATCGCCTGCAGCTCCTTGTTGGCGAGCACCGTGCGGCTGTCCTTCGACATGGTGTTCAGCACCTTGCCGCGCAGCGGCAGGATCGCCTGCGTCTCCTTGTCGCGCGCCTCCTTGGCCGAGCCGCCGGCGGAATCGCCCTCCACCAGGAAGAGCTCGTTGCGCGTCACGTCGCCCGAGGCGCAGTCGACGAGCTTGCCGGGAAGCGTGGCGATCCCGGAGGATTTCTTGCGCTCGACCTTCTTTCCCTTGGAGAGGCGCGCCATGGCCTGCTCGATGGCGAGCTCGACGATCTTCTTGCCTTCCTCGGCGTGCTCGTTCAGCCACAGCTCGAAGGCGTCGCGCACGCACATCTCGAGGAGCTTCGCGGCGTGGCGCGTGGTGAGCTTTTCCTTGGTCTGGCCGTGGAACTGCGTGCGCACGATGCGCGCGGAGAGCGTGAAGCAGGCGCGCTGCCACAGGTCGTCCGGGATCAGCTTCACGCCCTTGGGGAGCAGCGCGCGCGCTTCCATGAACGCGGCGAGCGCCTCGAAGATCCCGGAGCGGAAGCCCGCCTCGTGCGTGCCGCCCGAGCGCGTCGGGATCAGGTTGACGTGGCTGTCGGCGAAGGTGTCGCCGTCGGCGACCCAGCCGATCGCCCACGCGGCGCCCTCGCCGGGCTCCACGTCCGAGATGTTGGCGAGGCTCTTCTCGTCGAAGAAGCGCTCGCCCGAGAACAGCGGCGCAATCAGCTCGCGCCCGGCGAGCATGAAGTCGAAGTACTGCGCCATGCCGCGCTCGTACTTCCACGTCTTCGTGTCCTTGCCTTCGACATGGAGCACCGTGGTGAGCCCGGGCAGGAGGTACGCCTTCGAGCGCACCAGGTGCTCGAGCTCGTTCATCGGGATGTTGGGCGAGTCGAAGTACTTCGGGTCCGGCCACAGGCGCACGATCGTCCCGGTTTTCTTGTCCTTCGCCTTCTCGGAGCGCAGCTTGTTCTTTAATTCACCGCCTTCGAACGCGATCGTGTATTTCTGCCCGTCCCTGAAGACCGTCACCTCGCAGCGCTTCGAGAGCGCGTTCGACACCGCCACGCCGACGCCGTGCAGGCCGCCGGAGATGTGGTACACGCCGTCGCCCGAGCGCGAGAACTTGCCGCCGGCGTGCAGCATGGTGAACGCCACCTCCACCGCGGGCTTCTTTTCCTCCTTGTGCAGGTCGACCGGGATGCCGCGGCCCTCGTCCTCCACCTCCACCGAGCCGTCCTTGTGCATCGTCACCGTGATTTTCTTGCCGTAGCCGGCGAGCGCCTCGTCGATCGCGTTGTCGATCGCTTCCTGCACGATGTGCAGCGGGTGGACGGTGTGGGTGTACATCCCCGGCATCCGGCGCACGGGCTCGAGCCCCTTCAGCGCCTGGATCGCGGATGCGTCGTAGACCGGTTGCTTGGCCATGTATTTAGGCTTTCACGGGGGTCAAACCCCTAGGTATTGTAGTAGCACTGCTTTTCAAGCCAATTCTCTCGCGTACGCGCGCCGCACTTGCGATGCTGTTGAACGCCCCGGGGCATGAACCGCCACGCCCTCGGCGGCTGCGGCGGCGGCGAGCGTGCCGTCGAGCGTAATGAGAGCAAACCGCATGCGAGCCGCGAGCTCGAGGTAGGCCGCGTCGTACGCAGTAAGCCCGCGCCGCTCAGCGAGGAGGCTGATGCCGCCCATGTCGGTCAGCGCCGCATCGGTCCGCAATGCAAGTTGCGACGCGTTCTCCAGGATTTCCAGCCGCTGCTCGCGGCCCAGGCGCCCCCTTTTTTGCGCCATCAGGAGCGCATTCGGAAATTCCAGCCGCCACAGATGAGGAACCCAGCATTCGGCCGTTTCGAGCAGATCGAATGCCGTGTCGGTAAACCCGGTCCGCTCGTCCTTCAAAAACCAGGCCAATGTGACGGAGCAGTCGAATACGACTGCCATCAGTAGCGGCGCCCCGCCTTGATCAGCTCGGCAATCGTGGCGCCGGGCTTGGCGCCGCGATCCCAGTCCGCGCGCTTGCGCTTGATCTCCTCGATCAAGGCGCGTCTGCGCGCGCGTTCTTCGTCGCCGATCCCGGCTGGCACGATCTTCGCGACGGGCTGGCCGTAGCGCGTGATGGTGATCGTCTCGCCCGCCTGCACCCGCTCCAGCAGCTCGGCGAACTTCGTTTTCGCTTCGAACGACCCCACTGTGGCCATCGCCGCCCCAAACTAGTCAACTAGTTGGTCAGAATACCACAAAAACTACTTGCGATGGGCCTCGCGGAAGGCGAGCAGGCTCGCGGCGACGGAAGTGGAAAGCGGCGCCTCTTCCCAGCGCTGCAGGAGCTCCTTCTGCAGGCGCAGCGCTTTGCGGTCATTGGAAACGATTTGCTTTACAAGCGCGTCAACGTCGCCCTCCAGGTTCGCTGAAACCTTTTCAATCAACCCCCACTCGTAGGCGCGGCGCGCGTCGATCGGCTCGCCGGTGAGCACCATCCAGGCGGCGCGCCCCGAGCCCATGAGGCGCGGCAGGAGCGCCGCCTCGACCACCGACGGGATGCCGATCTTCACTTCCGGCATGGAGAACTTCGTGCCCTCGGCCGCGACGCGCAGGTCGCACGCGGCAGCGATCTCGAGGCCGGCGCCGATCACCGCGCCGTGGAGCTGCGCCACCACCGGCACCGGCAGCGCGCGGAGCTCGCGGCATACGCGATGGATCTTCTCGACGAAGGCGGGCGCGCTCGACTCGTCCAGCGTCTTCAGCTCGTTGACGTCGGCGCCGCCGCAGAACGCCTTGCCGCGGCCGGCGAGGACGACGACGCGCAAGTCGGGGTCGCCTTTCAGCTTCGCGATGGCTTGAAACAGTTCCTCAAGAAAAGCCGTGCTGAGCGCGTTCGCCTTCTCGGGCCGGCTGAGGAAGACGCGCGCTACGCCGCCGCTGCTTTCGAGCTCGACCATGCCTTAACATACCGCGCCGCGAAGTCCGGCGCGGAAAGCGGTTTCGAATAGAGGAAGCCCTGCGCCTCGTCGCAGCCGCATTGGCGCAGGCAGTCCGCCTGTCCCGCGGTCTCCACGCCCTCGGCGATGACGCGCATGCCCAGGCCGCGCGCAAGACCCACCACGGCCTCGACGATCGCCTTGCTCTCGCCGTCGGCGGGCAGCTCGATCACGAACGAGCGGTCGATCTTCAGCTTCTCCACCGGCAGGCGCTTCAGGTAGGACAGGCTCGAGTAGCCGGTGCCGAAATCGTCGATGGAGAGGTGCAGCCCCAGGCGGCCGAGCTCCTCGAGCGTGAGCTTCACCTGCTCGAAGCCCGCCATGATCACGCTCTCGGTCACCTCGAGCTCGAGCAGCGCGGGCGGCAGCGCGAAGTCGGCGAGCGCGCGCTTCACCGCGCCCGGAAAGCCCGGGTCGCGGAACTGCACGGCCGAAACGTTGACCGCCACCGGCACGTCGCGCAGGCCGGCCTGCAGCCACTCGGCGCGCTGGCGGCAGGCCTCGCGCAGCACCCACTCGCCGAGCGCGAGGATGAGCCCCGAGTCCTCCGCCACCGGGATGAACTGCACCGGGCTGATGGCGCCGCGCTGCGGGTGCGCCCAGCGCACCAGCGCCTCCATGCCGCACAAGACGCCGGTGGCGAGCGCCACCTGCGGCTGCATCGCCACCATGAGCCCGCTCGACTGCAGCGCGTGGCGCAGGTCCGCCTCGAGATCGAGGCGCTCGTTCGCGCGCCGCGCCATTTCCGGCGCGTGGAAGCGGTAGCAGTCGCGGCCCGCCTCCTTCGCCACGTACATGGCGGTGTCGGCGTTGCGCATCAGCGTGTCGAAATCCTCGCCGTTGTCCGGGAAGAGCGCGATGCCGATGGAGCAGCTCGCGAGCAGCTCGCGCGCGCCGACGACGAACGGCTGGCGCATGGCGGCCACCACCTTCGCTGCCACGCGCTCCGCGGCTTGCGCGTCGGCGAGCTCTGGCAGCAGCACGACGAACTCGTCGCCGCCCTGCCGGCCGACGACGTCGGCGGGGCGCAGCGTGGCGATCAGCCGGCGCGCCGCGCGCCGCAGCAGCTCGTCGCCCACGGCGTGGCCGAGCGAGTCGTTGATGTGCTTGAAGCGGTCCAGGTCGACGAGCATGAGGCCGGCGCGGCGGCCGTCCGGGCGCGCGCGCGCCATGGCCTCGGCGGCGTGCTCGGCGAGGCAGGCGCGGTTCGGCAGGTCGGTGAGCAGGTCGTGGTGCGCGATGTGGCGGATGCGCTGCTCGGCGCGGCGCCGCTCGGTGATGTCGGCAAGCGAAAGCGCGTAGCTGTCGGCTTCGCCTTGCACGCGAACCGCCGACACGGTAGCGAGGTAGACGTCCTCCTCGCCGCTCGTGCGCGGCGCCGCGAGCTCGCCTTCCCAGTAGCCCTTGGCGCGCGCGATGGGCAGCGCCTCGACGAAGAAGCCCTGCACGTGCTCGCGCGCCATGCGCGCGAACGCGCCGTTGGAACGCACCACGCTGCCCGCAGCATCGAGGATCGCCATGCCCTGCACGCTCGAGCGGAACGCGGCGTCGACCAGGCGCAGCCCGGCCTCGGCCTCGCGCCGCTTGACGTGCAGGTGGTAGAGGACGACGAACAACGCCAGATAGCCTGCCGCGACGAGGTAAGCCGTCAGCAGCAGCGCATCGAGGAGCTCTTTTCCCCCCGGGCCGTCGAACACCGCCATCCTTGCAGCATAATATTTTCACCATGGCGCAATTGACCGAGATCAACCGCGAGGCATTGCGGAAGGTGAGCACCGCCACGCTGACCACCGTCCTTTTCAAGCGCGGCTTCCGCAACGTGTTCATCCAGGGCGTTTTTCTGCTGAATAAACAGGGCCCGAGGATGGTCGGCGAGGCGTACACGCTGCGCTACATCCCGGCGCGCGAGGACCTCGATCAGCTCGGCGCCTTCGAGGGGCGCGGCCATCCGCAGCGCGAGGCGATCGAAGCCTGCCCGCCCGGCCATGTGCTCGTCATGGACGCGCGCCGCGATGCGACCGCGGCCACCGGCGGCGACATCCTGATGACGCGCCTCATGGTGCGCGGCGCAGCGGGCATCGTCACCGACGGCGGCCTGCGCGACACGCCGACCATCGAGCAGCTCGATTTCCCGGTGTACTGCGGCGCGCGCTCGGCGCCGCTCAACCTGGTGCGCCACCACGCGGTCGACAGCCAGGTGCCGGTCGGCTGCGGCGGCGTGCCGGTGTACCCGGGCGACATCGTGGTGGGCGACGCCGAAGGCGTGGCGGTGATCCCGGCAGGCATCGCCAACGAGGTCGCCGAGGAAGCGGCGCGCCAGACCGAGTTCGAGGACTGGGTCGAGGCGCGCGTCAAGGAGGGTCGCTCCATCTTCGGCCTGTACCCGCCGGATGCGCAGACCAAGGCGGAATTCGAAGCCTGGAAGAAGCGCAGCAAGCCTTAATTGTCGGTTATCATACAAGTGACCTTTTGGAGAGGAGGTTCCCCGTGATCAGGCTTGCTGCCGCGCTGCTTTTCGCCGCCGTTTCCTCGACCGCCTCGTTTTCCTCGTGGGCGCAGGAAACGCTCGTCGTGTACTGGACCAAGGGCTTCTATCCGCAGGAGGACAAGGCGCTCGACGACATGGTCGCCAAGTTCCAGCAGAAGACCGGCGTCAAGGTGGAGCTCTCGCGCTACTCGCCGCAGGAATCGGTGCCCAAGGCCGTGGCCGCGCTCGACGCGGGCTCGCCGCCCGACGTGGCCTACGGCGACGTCTTCGACTTCCAGGTCGCGGGCAAGTGGGCCGCCGAGGGGCGGCTCGAGGACCTGTCCGACATCCTCGCGCCGATGAAGGGCGAGTTCCTGCCGATCACGCTCGAGACGGTGTATCTCCTCAACGAGAAGACCGGCAAGCGCGCGTACTACGCGTTCCCGATGAAGCGCCAGACCATGCACATCCAGTACTGGCGCGACATGCTGCACGAGGCGGGCTTCAAGGACGCCGACATCCCGAAGGCATGGAACGCCTACTGGGACTTCTGGTGCTCGAAGGCGCAGGCGGGCTACCGCAAGAAGAGCGGCAAGCGCATCTACTCGGTGGGCGCGCCGATGGGCGTGGACTCGAGCGACTCGTTCTACTCGATCCTCACCTACATGGACGCCTACAACGTAAGAGTGGTGGACGACAACGGCAAGCTGCTCGTCGACAAGCCCGAGGTGAAGAAAGGGCTGGTCGCCATGATCAAGGACTACTCGCACACCGTCGCCGCCGGCTGCACGCCGCCTTCGGCGGTGAACTGGAAGGACCCGGACAACAACGTCGCCTTCCACAACCACCAGATCATGATGACGCACAACGCCACCATCTCGATCGCGTCGAAGTGGCTGGACGACATGAACAACGACAAGCTCACCGCGGAGCAGCGCGCCGAGGCGAAGAAGAACTACTACGAGAACATCGCCACCGCCGGCTTCCCGAACAAGCCCGACGGCAAGCCGATGCAGTACCGCTCGGCGGTGAAGGTCGGCGTGGTGTTCGAGAACGCCAAGAACAAGAAGCGCGCCAAGGAGTTCGTGCAGTTCGCGATGCAGGACGAGAACCTGACGCCGTACGTCGAGGGCGCGCTCGGGCGCTGGTACCCGGTGAAGAAAGCGGCCGTGCAGCGCCCCTTCTGGACCGAGGACCCGCACCGCAAGATCGTGCACGCGCAGTTCTCCGCCGGCACCGTGCCCTTCGAGTTCACCAAGAACTGGAAATTCACCGTGCTCAACAACGAGAACGTGTGGGCCAAGGCGGTGAACCGGGTGGTGGTCGACAAGTGGACCCCGGAGAAGGCGGTCGACGAGATGGTCGCGCGCATCAAGCAGGTGGCGGGCTGATTTTGCAGGCCTGATGTCGGCGATCGCTCTTCCGCGGGAAGCACCGGCCAGCCCGGTCAGGCCCCCGCGGAAGGGCTTCTCCCGCTGGCAGATGTGGGGCGTGATCCTGATCGCGCCCTACATCCTCGTGTTCCTGGTGTTCGTGCTGTACCCGGTGAGCTATGGGCTGTGGCTCGCGCGCCATCCCGAGAGCTACCGGACGCTCTTCGAGGACCCGGTGTTCTTCCGCACCGTGGTGAACACCATCGTCTACCTGCTGGTCGCGGTGAACGTGAAGATGGCGCTCGCGCTCTTCCTCTCGGGCTTCTTCGTGCACGAGCGGCGCTGGATCCGCTGGCTCTCGGTGATCTTCATCATCCCCTGGGCGGTGCCGGCGATCCCGACCATCTTCTCGATCCGCTTCATGCTGAACCCCGAGTGGGGGCTCATCAACTCGCTCATCTTCCGCCTCACGCAGCAGGACGGGCCGAACTGGCTCACCGACCCGACGCTCGCGCTCTCCATGGCAATGGTGGTGCACATCTGGAAGGCGCTGCCCTTCTGGACGCTCATCCTCATGGCCGGGCGCCTCGCGATCCCGCGCGAGCTGTACGAGGCCGCCGGCGTGGACGGCGCGAGCGGCTGGCAGAAATTCCGCTTCGTCACCTGGCCGTCGCTGCGCACGCTGTACCTCACCTCGACGCTGCTCTCGATGATCTGGACGCTCGGCGACTTCAACAGCGTCTACCTCCTCACCGGCGGCGGGCCGGCGGACCTCACGCACGTGCTCGCGACGCTCGGCATCCGCTACATCCGCCTCGACCAGGTGGACCAGGCGATGGCGACCATCGTGGTGGCGCTGCCCTTCGTGCTGCCGCTCGTCTATTTCATGATGCGCCGGCTGTCCGCCGATGAATAAGCTCATGAAGGAAGCGCGGCTCTGGCTGGTCGCCATCCCGGTGCTGCTGTGGACGCTGCTGCCGATCTACCACATCTTCCTTTTCTCGATCTCGTCGAAGGACTCGGCGTTCTCCGGCGCGCTGTGGCCCGACAAGCCGACCGCGCACAACTTCGTGGTGGTGTTCCGCCAGGAGCACTTCTACCTGCACCACTTCTGGGAGCAGATCTGGAACTCGCTGTGGATCGCGGTGGCGGTCGGCGTGCTGACGCTGGTGGTGGCGACCTGCGCGGCATTCGCGATCAGCCGGCTGAAGGTGAGGGGCGGCCGCACCGTGATGAACGCGGCGCTCTTCACCTACTTCATCCCCGCGGCGTTCCTCGCGGTGCCGATGTACAAGGCGATGGGCTCCTACGGCCTGCTCAACAACCGCTGGTCGCTCGTGCTCGCGATGGTGACGCTCGCCTCGCCCTACGCGATCTGGGTGCTCAAGCAGGCCTCCGACCGCCTGCCGTGGGAGCTCGACGAAGCCGCGCGCATCGACGGCGCGACCCCGCTGCAGCTCTTCCGGCTCGTCTACCTGCCGCTCATGCTGCCCTCGCTCGTCGCCATCGGGACCTACGCGCTGCTCCTCGCGTGGAACGAGTACCTCTACGCCTTCCTGCTGCTTTCGCACGAGGAAACCATCCCGCTCGCGGTCGGCCTCGCGCATTTCCTCGCCTCCGACGATTCGCCCTGGGAGATCCTGATGGCGACCGCGCTCATCTACGGCCTGCCGCCGGCGGCGATCTACTATGCGTTCCGCCGCTACATGGTCGGCGGATTGACAAGCGGGGCTGTTAAATCATGAAGGCAGGAGGGCGGTGAAGACCTGATGGCCTCGGTTTCCTTCCGTGAAATAAAAAAGGAATTCGGGAAGACCCGGGTCCTCCACGGCATCTCGCTCGACATCGCCGACGGCGAGTTCACCGTGCTGGTGGGCCCGTCGGGCTGCGGCAAGTCGACGCTGCTTCGCATGCTCGCCGGGCTCGAGGACATCAGCGCCGGCACCATCGCGATCGACGGGCGCGTGGTGAACGAGCTCGAGTCCAAGGACCGCGACGTCGCGATGGTGTTCCAGAGCTACGCGCTCTACCCGCACATGACGGTGCGCGACAACATGGGCTTTTCGCTCCGGCTGCGGAACGACCGGAAGGAGCTCATCGAAAAGCGCGTCGCCGAGGCGGCGAAGATCCTCGACCTCGAGCCTTACCTGCAGCGCTTTCCGCGCGAGCTCTCCGGCGGCCAGCGCCAGCGCGTGGCGATGGGCAGGGCCATCGTGCGCGACCCCAAGGTCTTCCTGTTCGACGAGCCCTTGAGCAACCTGGACGCGAAGCTGCGCGTGGCGATGCGCGCCGAGATCAAGGCGCTGCACCAGCGCCTGAAAACCACGACGGTGTACGTCACGCACGACCAGGTCGAGGCGATGACCATGGCCGACCGCATCGCCGTGATGAACGACGGGCGCATCGAGCAGCTGGGCGAGCCGCTCGAGCTCTACGACCGGCCGGCGAACCTGTTCGTGGCGCAGTTCATCGGCTCGCCGGCGATGAACGTCTTCGAAGGCGTCTTCAGGAACGGCGCGGTCGAGGCGCTCGGGTCGCGCTGGCCGTGCAACGGGAAAGCGGGGGAAGGCCAGCGCGTCAAATACGGCATCCGCCCCGAGCACCTGCGTATCGGCGCCGCCGGCATCGCCGCCGAGGTGCTGGTCGTCGAGCCGATGGGCGCGGAGACCGAATTCGTCGTCAGCATCGGCGGCACGCGGCTCACGGTGCTCGCCCACGGCCGATCGAGCGCAAAGCCGGGCGACATTCTCTCCCTCGCGCCGGAGAGCGCGAACGCGCACATCTTCGACGCCGCCTCCGGCAGCAGGGTGTAGAGGCAGGGTGTAGAGGCAGGGTTTAGAATTCCATCTTCCATGGCGGCACAAAAGGAATGGGAATTCCCGGCCGAGATGCGGCCGCGTCCCGAGGACTGGCGCTTCGACCTCGACGCGGCGCTCGACGCCGTGGTGCTGGTGCGCTCCGAGATCCCGGAGGACGCCTTCACCGCGCCGCTGCTCGGCACCGAGCGCGCCGGCAACGGCGTGGTGATCCGCGACGACGGCCTCGTCCTCACCATCGGATACCTCATCACCGAGGCGAGCACCATCTGGCTGCGCACCAACAAGGGCCACGTGATCGGCGGCTTTCCGCTCGCGTATGACCAGGCGACCGGCTTCGGCCTGGTGCAGCCGCTCGGCAAGCTCGGCGTGAAGCCGCTCGAGCGCGGCAGCGCGGCTTCGTGCCGCGTGGGCGAGAACGTGGTCGTGGCCGGAAACGGCGGCCGCCCGCATGCGCTCAAGGCCACGGTGTTCGCCAAGCGCGAGTTCGCCGGCTACTGGGAATACGCGCTCGACGAGGCGATCTTCACCGCGCCCGCGCATCCGCAATGGGGCGGCGCGGCGCTGATCGGCGCCGACGGCAAAATGCTCGCGCTCGGCTCGCTCCTCGTGCAGGAGAAGGTGGACGGCGGCACGCTCCAGGGCAACATGCTCGTGCCGATCGACCTCCTCGCGCCGATCCTCGACGACATGCTGAAGCTCGGCCGCTCCGCGCGGCCGCCGCATCCGTGGCTCGGGCTCTACGCCACCGAGGCGGGCAAGAACCTCGTCGTCGCCGGGCTCGCGCCGGGCGGCCCCGCCGAGCGCGCCGGCGTGCAGGTGGGCGACGTGCTGCTCGAAGTCGCCGGCCAGAAGCCCTCCAGCCTCGCCGACCTGTGGCGCAAGGTGTGGGCGGTCGGTCCCGTGGGCACCATCGTGCGCCTCAAGACCGCGCGCAAGGACGTCATGCGCGACGTCGCCATGCAGTCCGCCGACCGCAGCGACTTCCTCAAGAAGCCGCACCTCCACTAACCGAACAATTCGGGGTCAGAGCCCGAATTCAATTCCGCGCATTCCTTGGGCCGCGGACCCGGCCGCCCTGGTCCGAGCTTGCATCCTCCCGCTGCTAGGACTTCCCCCAGCCCTTCGCCGCACAGGGGATAACCACTGTTTGTCGCCTCGCGTATGGCAATTACCATCGAAGACTCGAGCGCGTCGGCGAAGAGAGCGCGATAGGCCTCTTGGCGCGCCGCGAGACCGGTGCCGAGGGCCTCGAACTCCGCATGCGGCCTCACAAATGGATCCGTGCGCGCGCCCGTGTTGATGGCGTAGCTCGACCACGCGTATTCACGCGGATGGTGCACGATCCCTGCGCGCACAGGATTCAGCTCGATGTACCGATAGCAGGCAAGGACATACCGCGCCGACTCCGCGAGGCATGAGCGATATCTTCCCTCCCACAGCGTTCCGCTTCGCCCATGGCGCCGGTTGAAATATTGGACATAGCGTTGCCCGAGATCGCGCATGAGACTGGCACAAGCCATCTGCGAATTCGGTGTCACCAAAAGATGCACATGGTTTGTCATCAGGCAGTACGCGTGAACTACGCAACCATGCTTCGCTGCGAGCTCGCGCAAGTGCAGCATGTATACGAGACGATCACTGTCCTGCCTGAAGCAGTCAGCTCGGTTGTTCCCCCGCTGAATGACATGGGCAGCGACATCGGGAATGATGAAACGCGTCGTCCTCGGCATAAATCGCAAATCGGCTGGCCGGAGACTACGTTGACGGAATTCGGGCTCTCACCCCGATTTAGCCGGCGTAGCGGCTTTCGGCGAGGCCCTTGACGCCGGGGGCGAGCGCGAACACGCCGCCGCCGTTGGCGCAGGTGATGTAGAGCGTGTCGAGCGCCGCGCCGCCGAAGCAGCAGCACGTCGGCTCCTTCACCGGCATGTCGATCACGCGGTCCACTTTTCCTGCGGGCGTATAGCGCACCACGCGCGCGCCGCCGTACTCGCAGTTCCACAGGCAGCCGTCCGCATCGACGCAGGAGCCGTCGGGAAATCCGGGATGCGGCGCGGCGAAGATGCGCTCGACGCTCGCTTCGCCCGTCTCGAGGTCGTAGTCGAAGGCCCAGATCTTGTGGCGCGGGCTGTCGGCGAAGTACATCGTGCGCCCGTCGGGGCTCCACGCCAGGCTGTTCGGCACCGAGATCGCCCTGCGCTTGGGCTCGAGATGGTCCTTTTCCAGGCGGAAGAGCCGCCCGGTGGCAGGGAAGTCGGGCTCCTGCAGCGTCCCCACCCAGAAGCGGCCCGCGCGATCGCAGCGCCCGTCGTTGAAGCGGTGCGTGCCGTGGTTGGCCGGCTGCGCCGCGAGCAGGCGCGAGGCCTCGTTGTCCCACACATAGATGCCGCTCTGCATGGCGGCGAGCAGGCCACCCTGCGCGCGCAGCGCGATGCTGCCCACGGGCTCGGGCAGCGGGAAGCTTTCGATCTTGCCCGTATAGCGCTTGATCGCCTGTCCGTGGATGTCGACCCACCAAAGGCACTGCTCGCGCTCGTCCCAGATGGGGCATTCGCCGAGGCGGTCGCGGCTGTCGACGATTCGCTCGACGGAGGGCGCCATTCGGTCAAAATACCACGCCATGTTTGCAGACATTCCGGGCGCGCGCATCTGGTACGAGGACACGGGGGGCGACGGCGTGCCGATCGTGCTGCTCCATGCCAGCACCGGCAGCGTCGCGATGTGGAAGCACCAGCTGCCGGCATTCGCCGCCGCCGGCTACCGCTGCATCGCCTACGACCGGCGCGGCCACGGCCGCACGGAGTGCGACGCGTTCGACGTGCCGCCTTCGGAGGACCTGCGCGGGCTCGCCGATCGCCTGGGGCTCGCGGCGTTCCACCTGCTCGGCACCGCCGCGGGCGGGATCGTGGCTTTCGATTTCGTCCTCTCCCACGCCGGGCGCGTGCGCACGCTCACGGTCGCGAACAGCATCGGCGGCGTGCAGGACGCCGATTACCTCGCGTTGCAGCGGCGCCTGCGGCCCTCGCCCGAGTTCGACGCGCTGCCGCCGGAGGTGCGCGAGCTCGGGCCCGCGTACCGGGCGGCCGACCCGGCGGGAACGCAGCGCTGGATCGACCTCGAGCACGCAAGCCGCACCACCGAGGAGATCAAGCGTCCGGCTTCGCGCAATCGCGTGACGTTCGAGTCATTGGAAGGCATCCGCGCGCCGACGCTTCTCATCACGGGCGACGCCGACCTCTACACGCCGCCGCCGGTGCTCGAGCTCTTCCGCCAGAGGATCCGCGGCGCCCAGTCCGTGGTGCTGCCCAACTGCGGACACTCGGCCTACTGGGAGCAGCCGGAGCTCTTCAACCGCACCGTGCTCGACTTCCTCAGCGGAGCAGCCCGATCTCCCTGAGGTAGCGCTGCGCGCCGGGATGGATGAGCCCCGGGCGCGGCGCGGCGGCGACCAGGTTCGCCATCGTGGTCTCGCGCGCCTGCTGCAGGCTCGCCGCGAGCTTCGGCTCGGCGCGATGGATGGCGCGCGCGAGGAGATAAGCGGCCTCGTCCGGTAGCCCGGGACGCGCGAACACGTAGCTCCAGGACCCGACCGAGGGAAGGTCGCTCTCCTGGCCGGCATAGCTCCCCGCGGGCAGCGTCACGCGCTGGAGCGACGGGTTCTTCTTCAGCACCGCCAGGATCTCTTCCTCGGTGAGGCCGATGAAGCGCCCGCCCTGCTTGGCGAGCGCCGCGAACGCCGGCCAGCCCACGCCCGCGCCCCACACCGCGGCGGCTTTTCCAGAGAGCAGCAGCGGCGGCCCGTCCTCGGCTTTTTCCAGCGTTATCTGCTCGACTTGAAGATCAAGGGCGGAAAGCACCGTCCTGCCGAGCACGGTAATCCCCGAGGCCTTCGTGCCGAGGACCACGGGCTTGCCGCGCAGGTCGGACACGCGCCGCACCGGGCTCCCCGGCAGCACGATGAACATTCCGGGCGACGCGTACATGACGGCGACGATGCGATGCGGCGTGCCGGGCTTGGCGAGCGCCGCGCTCGCGAGCTCGCCCGCCACCAGCGCCAGGTCGACCTTGCCCTCCTCGAGAAGCGGCAGGTTCTCGGTGCTGCCCTTGGTGTTCTTCGGCTCGATGCGCAGCCGCGCCTCGGCGGAGTTGACCGCCTGCGCGAACGCATCGCCGTAGACCGGAAAGCCGCCGCCGGGCGTCGCGGTGCCGAGGACCAGGACCATCAGGGCTTCACTCATGGCGCTATCTTAGCGTTGTGTAGAATCGCCGCGGACCAATGACGACCCTCCTGCGCATCGCGCGTGCCATCGACCGCCTGAACGAGCTCATCGGCCGCGGCGTGTCGTGGCTCGGGCTCGCGGCGGTGCTGATCTGCGCGGCCGCCGCGCTCGCGCGCTACTCCCTGAACGTCGGCTCGAACGCCTGGCTCGAGATCCAGTGGTACCTCAACTCGGCGGTGTTCCTGCTCGTCGCCGCCTATGCGCTCAAGCGCAACGACCACGTGCGCATCGACGCCATCGCCGGCCGGCTGCCGCCGCGCTTCCTCGCGTGGATCGACATCGTCGGCGGCATCGTCGCGCTCCTGCCGGCAACGCTCATCATCGCGTGGTACAGCTGGCCCTCGCTCGCGAACTCCTTCCACATCAACGAGTACTCGTCCGACCCGGGCGGCCTGATCCGCTGGCCGGTGCGGCTCCTCATCCCGGTGTCGTTCACGCTGCTCGCGCTGCAGGGCGTCTCGGAAATCATCAAGCGCGTCGGCTTCCTCAAGGGCCTCGTGCCGGCGTCAGAGTTCGAACGCAAGGAGCACGCCTCCTGACATGTCGCTCGAGCTGATCGCGCCGCTGATGTTCGCCGGCCTGGTGGTGTTCCTGCTGCTCGGCTATCCGGTGGCGTTCTCCCTCGCCTTCACCGGGCTCGCGTTCGGCCTCGCCGGCATCGAGCTCGGCATGCTGCAGCCGGCGCTGCTGCAGGCGCTGCCGGAGCGGGTGCTCGGCATCATGGCGAACTCCACGCTGCTCGCGATCCCGTTCTTCACGCTCATGGGGCTGATCCTCGAGCGAAGCGGCATGGCCGAGGAGCTGCTCGACACCATCGGCCAGGTGTTCGGCTCGATCCGCGGCGGCATCGCCTACGCCGTGGTGTTCGTGGGCGCGCTGCTCGCGGCGACGACCGGCGTGGTGGCCGCCTCGGTGCTCGCGATGGGCCTCATCTCGCTGCCGGTGATGATGCGCTACGGCTATTCCAACCGGCTCTCCACCGGCGTCATCGCCGCCTCCGGCACGCTCGCGCAGATCATCCCGCCGAGCCTGGTCCTCATCGTGCTCGCCGACCAGATGGGCGCCTCGGTGGGCGACATGTACGAAGGCGCGCTCATCCCCGGGCTCGGCCTCGCCGCGCTCTACGCGGTGTGGGTCTTCATCGTATCGATCCTGAAGCCCGAGGCCGCGCCGGCCTGCCCGCCCGACATGCGCACGCTGCACGGCGCCCAGCTCGTCGGCAAGGTGTTCACCTCGATGATCCCGCCGCTCGTGCTGATCTTTCTCGTGCTCGGCACCATCTTCATCGGCGTGGCGACGCCCACGGAGGGCGGCGCCATGGGCGCGACCGGCGCGCTCATCATGGCGCTCGTCAAGCGCAAGCTCTCGTGGCAGCTCCTCAAGCAGGCGGTGGAGTCGACCGCCACCATGACGAGCTTCGTCATGTTCATTCTGGTGGGCTCGACGGTCTTCAGCCTGGTGTTCCGCGGCGTCAACGGCGACCTGTGGGTGGAGCGGCTGCTGCTGCACGTGCCGGGCGGCGCGCTCGGCTTCCTGATCGTGGTGAACGTGATGATCTTTCTCCTCGCGTTCTTCCTCGACTACTTCGAGATCGCCTTCATCATGGTGCCGCTGCTCGCGCCGGTGGCGCAGAAGCTGGGCATCGACCTCATCTGGTTCGGCGTGCTGCTGGCGGTGAACATGCAGACCTCGTTCCTGCACCCGCCGTTCGGCTTCGCGCTCTTCTACCTGAGGAGCGTGGCGCCGAAGAGCGTGAAGACGACCGACATCTACTGGGGCGCCATCCCCTTCGTGTGCATCCAGATCCTGATGGTGGCGGTCGTCATCGCCTTCCCGAACCTCGTCACCAGCCACGTGACCGCGGCCTCGACCGTGAAGGGCACGGGCGCCGAGGAGCTGCAGCGCCAGATGCAGGAGATGCAGCCTGGCGCACCCGCGGCCGGCAAGGCGCCAGCCGCAGGTGACCAGAAATCCGACGACGCCACGTCCGAGATCGAACGGGCGCTGAAGGAAGGAAAGTAAAGCCTACTTCACTGGGTTGTTGTAGACGAAGCTCTCGTAGGCGAATTCCTGCACCCGGTGCCAGAGGAACTGCTCGGCGCGGAATTTCTTCCACGGCTCGTAGATCTTCTTCCATGACGGGTTCTTGCCCGCCTCGTCGTCGTAGAGCTCGTAGGCCGCCTTCTGCGCCGCCTTGAGGATGTCGGCCGAGAACTGGTGGAGCTTCACGCCGTTCTTCACCAGGCGCTGCAGCGCGGGCACGTTCTTGGCGTCGTACTTGGCCATCATGTCGATGTTGGCCTCGTAGCAGGCCGCCTCGACCGCCGCCTGGTACTCCTTGGGCAGCTTGTCCCACTCCTTCAGGTTCACGTAGAAGGAATACATCGAGTTCGATTCCCACCAGCCCGGGAAGTAGTAGTTCGGCGCGATCTTGTAGAAGCCGAGCTTCTCGTCGTCGTAGGGGCCGACCCATTCCGCCGAGTCGATGGCGCCGCGCTCGAGCGCGGGATAGATGTCGCCGCCCGCGATCTGCTGCGGCACCGCGCCCAGGCGCGCCATCACTTCGCCGCCGAGGCCCGCGATGCGCATCTTCACGCCCTTCAGGTCCGCGACCTTGGTGACGGGCTTCCTCCACCAGCCGCCCATCTGCGCGCCGGTGTTGCCTGCGGGGAAGGAGATGAAGCCGAACTCCTTGAAGAACTCGCGCACCAGGTCCTGGCCGCCGCCGTAGTAGATCCAGGCGTTCTGCTCGCGCTGGTTCATGCCGAAGGGCAGCGTCGTGTCGAAGGCGAAGGTCTTGTTCTTGCCGACGAAGTAGTAGCTCGCGGTGTGCGAGCACTCGATGGTGCCCTGCTGGAGCGCGTCCACCACGCCGAAGGCGGGGACGATCTCGCCCGCGGCGAACACGCGGATCTGGAACTTGCCGCCCGTGATCTGCTCGACGCGCTTGGCGATCACCTCGGCGCCGCCGTAGATGGTGTCGAGGCTCTTCGGGAAGCTCGAGGCGCAGCGCCAGCGGATCGTCGGCAGCGCGGGAGCCTGCGCGACCGCCTGCGCGGCTGCCGCGCCCGTTACCGCGGCCACTGCGCCGCGCGCCAGGAATTTACGTCTGTTCATGATCTCCCTCCTATCGGTTGAAGTTGTTCATTGCGGATCGATTTTCGCCAGCGCGGCGACGCGGCGGTACATCGCCGTGTCCTCGCGCACGAATCTTCCGAACTCCGTAGGCGCAGCGCCACAGAGGAAAAGGAATCCTCATCCCAGCGTCGGCATGTTGAGGCCGGGCGCCGGCGTGTCCTGGTGCGGCCAGCGCGTGGTGACGACCTTGGTGCGCGTGTAGAACTTCACGCCCTCGACGCCGTGCACGTGCAGGTCGCCGAAGAGCGAGTTCTTCCAGCCGCCGAACGAGTAGAAGGCGACCGGCACCGGGATCGGCACGTTGATGCCGACCATGCCCACCTGCACTTCGTTTTCGAACTTGCGCGCCGCGCCCCCGGATTCGGTGAAGATCGCGGTGCCGTTGGCGTACGGGTTCGCGTTCACCAGCGCGATCGCTTCCTCGAGCGTTTCCACGCGCAGCACGCCGAGCACGGGGCCGAAGATCTCGTTCTTGTAGATCTCCATGCCGGGCTTCACGTGGTCGAAGAGCGTGGTGCCGAGGAAGAAGCCTTCCTTCTGCGGAGGGACGCTGCCGTCGAGGACGGCTTTTGCGCCTTCGGATTTCCCCTTGGCGACAAAGCCCGCGACCTTGTCCCGGTGCTCCGCCGTGACGAGCGGGCCCATGTCCACGCCCGGCTCGTCGCCGGGGCCGACCTTGAGCGCTTGTGCCTTTTGCTTTAACAAGGAAACCAATTTATCCCCTGCGCTCCCGACCGCCACGATCGCCGAGATCGCCATGCAGCGCTCGCCGGCCGAGCCGTAGCCCGCGCCGATGAGCGCATCCGCCGCAAACTCGAGGTCCGCGTCGGGCAGCACCACCGCGTGGTTCTTCGCGCCGCCCAGCGCCTGCACGCGCTTGCCGGTGCGGGCGCAGCTCTCGTAGATGTACTTCGCGATGGGCGTCGATCCCACGAAGGACACCGCGTGGATGTCGGGATGCTCGAGGATCGCGTCGACCGCGGCCTTGTCGCCGTGCACGACGTTCAGCACGCCGTCGGGGAGGCCCGCTTCCTTGAAGAGCTCGGCCATGCGCACCGACGCCGAGGGCACTTTTTCCGAAGGCTTGAGCACGAACGTGTTGCCGCAGGCGATCGCCACGGGAAACATCCACAGCGGCACCATCACCGGGAAGTTGAACGGCGTGATGCCGGCGCACACGCCGACGGGCTGGCGCACGGTGTGCGTGTCCACCTGCGTGCCGACGTTCTCGGAGTACTCGCCCTTCAGGAGGTGCGGGATGCCGCAGGCGAACTCGACCACCTCGATGCCGCGCTGCACCGAGCCCTCGGCATCCGGCAGCGTCTTGCCGTGCTCCTCGCTGACGATTTTCGCCAGCTTCTTTTGCTCTCGTTTCAGAATACTTAAAAAATCTTGCATGACCCGCGCCCGCCTAAGCATCGGCGTATCGCGCCACGCGGGCAGCGCGGCAGCCGCCGCCTTCACCGCCGCATCCACGACGCCGCGATCGGCGAACACCACCTGTTTCGTGACCTGGCCGGTGGCCGGGTTGTAGACGTCGCCGCGCCGCCCCGAGGGCGCGAGCGCCTTTCCGTTGATCCAGACGGGGACGGTCTCCAGCTTCAGTTCCGCAGGCTTGTTCATGGCTAAATAGTACTAAGGTTTGAGATAGGCATAGCCCTCGCGCTGCTGCAGGCGCGTAATTTCGGCGACCCCCGAGGGCACGAATACCACGTCGTCGATGAACTGCTCCTTCTTCAGCTTGCGCTCGCGCAGCGTGATCTGGCACACCTCGAAGCGCACGCCGTCCGCGCCGAGCGTCTGCACGATGGTCTCGTAGGGGTTGCCGTTCTTGTCCTTCATGCCCTTCATGAGGAAGTCGACCCCGAGCGAGTGCGTCACCACGACGATGTGCGCCTTGGGATTGACTTCCAGGTGGTTGCGCACGTTGCGCAGCCCCGCGCTCGCCTGCTCGAGGCCGAGGTTGAGGTGGTAGACCACCTTGTCCGGGCCGACGGGATCGGGATCGGCGGCCAGCGCAGCGCCGGCAGCAAAGCACAGCAGGAGCAACAGGGCTCGCATGATTCGCCTCCTGGATCGTGGATATTGAACAATAGCGCATGCCCCATGCGCTCGTCCCTGCCCGGCTCGCGTTCCGCGACGGCACGCCGTATTCCGAGGCCTTCGGCGACGTGTACCACAGCGCCGAGGGCGGCCTCGCGCAGGCGCGGCATGTTTTCCTGGCCGGCAACGGTCTGCCGCAGCGCTGGGCCGGCCGCGAGCGCTTCGTCATCCTCGAGACGGGCTTCGGCCTCGGGCTGAATTTCCTGCAAACCTGGCGCGCCTGGCGCGCAGACCCGCGCCGTCCGCGCCGGCTGCACTTCGTCTCCATCGAGAAGCATCCGTTCGCGCTCGACGATATGCGCGCCTTGCACGACAGATACGCAGACATCAGGGAAGAAGCAGCCGAGCTCCACGCGATGTGGCCGACGCTCGTTCCCGGCGTGCATCGCCTGGAGCTCGAGGGCGGCAGCGTGGCGCTCACGCTCTTCTTCGCCGACATCGCGCGCCTGCGCGAGCTGCGCCTGGCCGCGGACGCGGTGTATCTGGACGGCTTTTCGCCCGCGAAGAATGCCGACATGTGGGCGCCCGCGATCCTGCGCGCGGTGTCCCGGCTGTGCGCAAAGGACGCGACCGCCGCGACCTGGAGCGTGGCCGCGCCCGTGCGCGCCGCGCTCGAGTCCGCCGGCTTCGAGACCGAGAAGGCCGCGGGCTTCGGCACGAAGCGCGAGATGCTGCGCGCCCGGCTGGTCCGAAACGGCAGTGAA
>DATAHF010000212.1:0-3026 GCA_036263315.1 Burkholderiales bacterium | reverse complement strand
CTCGCGCAGTCGCTCCGCGCTGTGGGAATACGTCTTCTTCATCGACGTCGAAGGCCACCAGAAGGATGCGCCGGTGGCCAAGGCGCTCGCCGAGCTGCAAGCGAAAGCGCCGTTCCTGAAGGTGCTCGGGTCTTATCCAGTGGCGACACGATAATGCTCATCGACCCCTGCGAACTCTCGCCGTCCTACGTCCGCTCGATCGCGCCGTACCAGCCCGGCAAGCCGATCTCGGAGCTCGCGCGCGAGATGGGCCTGGACGAGGCCGCCATCGTCAAGCTCGCGTCGAACGAGAACCCGCTCGGCATCGGCCCGCGCACGCGCGCCGCGATCGAGGCGTCCATCGCCGACGTGGCGCGCTACCCGGACGGCAACGGCTTCGAGCTGAAGAGCGCGCTGTCGAAGCGCTACGGCGTCGACATGAGCTCCATCGTGCTCGGCAACGGCTCGAACGACGTCCTCGAGCTGATGGCCTCCGCGTTCCTCGGGCCGGGGCGCGCCGCGGTGTACTCGCAGCACGCCTTCGCGGTGTACCCGATCGCCGTCCAGGCGCGCGGCGCCCGCGCGATCGTCGTGCCAGCGCGGAACTTCGCGCACGACCTCGACGCCATGGCGAAGGCGATCGACGACGAGACCTACGTGATCTGGGTGGCGAACCCGAACAACCCGACCGGCACGTTCGCGCCCGCGGAGCAGCTTGAGGCCTTCCTGCGGCGCGTTCCCGAGCGCGTGCTTGTGGTGCTGGACGAGGCGTACAACGAGTACCTGGCGCCGGAGCTGCGCGCCGGGTCGGTGAAGTGGCTGAAGCGCCATCCGAACCTCGTCATCACGCGCACGTTTTCCAAGGCCTACGGCCTCGCCGGCCTGCGCGTGGGCTATGCGCTTGCGCATCCGTCGGTGGCGGACGTGATGAACCGCGTGCGCCAGCCGTTCAACGTCAACAACATCGCGCTCGCGGCGGCGACCGCGGCGCTCGACGACATGGAGTTCGTCGCCCGCAGCTACGCGGTGAACCTGCAGGGCATGAAGCAGATCGAGGAGGGGGCGCGCGCCCTCGGCGTGGATTTCATCCCCTCGCACGGCAACTTCATCACCGTGCGCGTCGCCCGGGGCGGAAAGAGCGCCGCGGAGATCTACAAGCGGCTCCTGCGGCGCAGCGTCATCGTGCGGCCGGTGGCCGGCTATGGCCTGCCCGAGCACCTGCGCGTCACCATCGGCACGGCGCAGGAGAACGAGAAGTTCCTCGCCGCGCTGGCCGCGAGCCTGCAGGAATAATGCTTTTCCAGCGCGCCGCGATCGTCGGCGTCGGGCTGATCGGCGGCTCCTTCGCGCTCGCGCTCAAGCAGGCGAAGGCCTGCACGCACATCGTCGGCTGCGGCCGCAGCGCCGCAAATCTGAAGCTCGCCGCGGAGCGCGGCATCGTCGATTCCATTGCCTCGGACCCGGGCGCCGCGGTGCGCGGCGCAGACCTGGTACTGGTTGCGGCCCCGGTCGCGCAGTTCCCCGGCATCTTTTCAAGGATGAAAGACCATCTGGAAAAATCGGCCGTGATCACCGACGGCGGAAGCACCAAGCGCGACGTCATCGCGGCGGCGCGCGCGGCGCTGGGCGCGAGGATGGCGCAGTTCGTGCCCGCGCACCCGGTGGCCGGCGCGGAGAAAAGCGGCGCGGCGGCGGCAAGCGCGGAGCTCTTCCGCGGCAAGCGCGTCGTCTTGACGCCGGTGAAGGAGAATTCGGAAGCCACGATCGAGCGCGCCGAGAAAGCCTGGGCGGCCTGTGGCGCGCGCGTCACCCGCATGGACGCCGAGGAGCACGATGCGGTGCTCGCCGTCGTGAGCCACCTGCCGCACCTGCTCGCCTATGCGCTCGTGCACGAGGTCGCGTCGCGGGAGAACTCGGAGGCGCTTTTCTCCTTCGCCGCCGGCGGCTTCCGCGACTTCACGCGCATCGCCTCCAGCCATCCGGAGATGTGGCGCGACATCTGCATGGCCAACCGCGACCGGCTGCGCGCCGAGCTCGCGCGCTTCTCGAAGAAGCTCGACCAGGTGAACCGGCTGCTCGATGAGCCCGAGGCGCTGGAGAAGCTCTTCGCCGAGGCGCGCGCGGCGCGCGACAAATGGATTCGCTCGAACTGAAGCCCGCACGCCGCGCGAGCGGCACGGTGCGGCTGCCCGGCTCGAAAAGCATCTCCAACCGCGTGCTGCTGCTTGCCGCGCTCGCGCGCGGCACGACCGAGGTCCGCGGCCTGCTCGACGCCGACGACACGCGCGTGATGATCGACGCGCTGCGGCTGCTCGGCGTGCAGGTCACCGAGAAGGCGGACGCCGTCGACGTGGGGGGCGTGGGCGGCCCGTTTCCGGAAAAGAAGGCCGATCTCTTCCTCGGCAACGCCGGGACGGCGCTGCGGCCGCTCGCCGCGGTGCTCGCGCTGAGCGAGGGCGAATACCACGTGCGCGGCGTAGCCCGCATGCACGAGCGGCCCATCGGCGACCTGGTCGACGCGCTGCGCGGCATCGGCGCGCACGTGGAATACGCCGGCCGGGAAGGCTATCCGCCCCTCACCATCCATCCCGCGCGCATTGCGCCGCGCACGGTGAAGGTGAAGGGCGACGTGTCCTCGCAGTTCCTTACCGGGCTGCTGATGGCGCTCCCGGTGCTGCGCCGCGCGTCGCGCATCGAGGTCGAGGGCGAGCTGATCTCGCGTCCGTATGTCGAGCTCACGCTCAACACCATGCGCCGCTTCGGCGTCGACGTCGAGCGCGGCGCATGGACGTCCTTCGGCATACCGGCGTCGTCGTACGTCTCGCCCGGAGAGATCCGCGTGGAGGGCGACGCGTCTTCCGCCTCGTACTTCCTCGCCGCCGGCGCGCTCGGCGGCGGCCCGGTGCGCGTCGAAGGCGTCGGCCGTGAGAGCGTGCAAGGCGACGTGCGCTTCGTCGAGGTGCTCGAGCGCATGGGCGCGCAGGTGCTTCTTGGCGAAGAATTCGTACAAGTAAGAAACGACGGCAGAAAACTGCGCGCGATCGACA
>DATAHF010000211.1:0-4976 GCA_036263315.1 Burkholderiales bacterium | reverse complement strand
CGCCGTAGCGGCCGTCCTTCGGCCGGCGCGAAGGCTGCACATAGGCCGCGCGCCAGGGCTCCGGGCCGATGGCGCGCAGGAACGTGGCGGTATGGAACGTGCCCGCGCCCACTTCCATGTCGTAGGGCTGCAGCAGCACGCATCCGTGGCGATCCCAGAATGCGTTGAGCTGCAGGATGAGCTGCTGGAAGGTGAGCATGAGGAGAGCCGATTCTACCGGCGGCGCCGCGCCTGCAGTACCGGCACGGCGAGCAGGAGCAGCGACGCCGCGATCGCCGGCCAATCGAGCCAGCGCATGTAGGGCGTTTCGCCCGCATAGCCCTGCGCCGAGACGTCGAGCCGTCCCGCGGTGAACTGCGGCAAGCGCGCGAGCACGCGGCCGTCGCGATCAATTGCCGCCGTGATCCCGGTATTGGTTGCGGCGAGATGCATGCGCCCGGCCTCCAGCGCGCGCATCCGGGCGATCTGCAGATGCTGGCCCGGGGCGAGCGAATCGCCGAACCATGCCACGTTGGACACGTTGACGAGCAAGGTCGCGTCCCGGGCGCGCTGCGCCATCTCCGCGCCGAACGCATCCTCATAGCAGATGTTGACGGCGACCCGCTGCCCGTCGAGCACGAGCGGCGGCTGTATCGCGCTCCCCGCCGAGAAGTCGGACAGCGGAATGTCGAGCAGCCGCAACGTCCAGTGAAATCCCACCGGCATGTACTCGCCGAACGGAACGAGATGCGCCTTGTGATATGCCTGCTCGGGCGCCGTACCCAGCGTGAGCACGCTGTTGTAGTAGAGATCGCCGGCGCTGCGATACGGGATGCCGAGCAGCAGGTTGCCGCCGTTTCTACGCGCCGCAGCCTCGAGCCGGGCGAGGTAAGCCGGAGCGACGCGATCCAGGAACCGGGGAATCGCCGTCTCCGGCAGCACGATGAGGCGCGCCGAGCTGCCTTCGGAGAGCGAGGCGTAAGTCTCCAGGATGCGCGCATAGCGCTCGGGCCGGAACTTCACGTCCTGCTCGATGTTTCCCTGGAGAAGCGCAACGGTGAGCGGTGCACCGGCCGGCGCAGTCCACGCGATCCCGCGCAGCGCTTCGCCGGCCAGCACGACGCCGACGCACAAGATTCCCGCGGCGAGCCTGCGCTGGCGGTTTGCCATGCTCCAGACGCACCCGGCGATGAAGAGCGTGAGCCAGCTCATCCCGTAGACGCCGATGACGGGGGCAAAGCCCTCCATGGACCAGCCGTTTCCTGCATAGCCGACGGATAGCCACGGAAACCCGGAAAAGATCCAGCCGCGCAACCATTCGAACAAGGTCCATGCCGACGGTATCACCAGCGCCGCGCGCACGAAGTCGCGCGCCGGGATGCGCGCCTGTAGCCAGCCGGCGGCAGCGATGAAGCACGCGAGCAGCGCGCAGAAAAGGATCGTCGCCAGCGCCGCCAAGGGCGCCGGCATGCCGCCGAATTGGCTGAGGCTCACGTAGATCCAGGAAACGCCGCCACCGAAGAGCCCCAGGCCGAAGCAGGCGCCGAGCCCGAGACAGGCGAGCGGCGATGCGCGCATCCACAGATGAATGAGGACGGCGAACGATACGAGGGCGACCGGGTAGACGCCGGCCGGGGCAAACGCCAGCACCGTCGCCGCACCCGCAAAAAGGGCCGCGGCATAGTGCATGGGGTTCACGTCTTGGGCTTGTCTACCAGCAGGGTATAAACGCGGCGGCTGTCGGCGCGCAGGATCTGGAACCGCAGCCCGTCGATCAATACGGTTTCGCCGCGCTTGGGCAGCCGGCCGAGCTGGGCAATGACCAGCCCGCCGACCGTGTCGGCGTTCTCGTCGGGGAATTGCGTGCCGAGCGCGGCATTGAAGTCGGCGATCTGGGTCAGCGCTTTCACCCGGAAGCGTCCGCCGGTCTCCGGCAGGATGTTGTCCGAGGCCTCGTCGAAGTCGTACTCGTCCTCGATGTCGCCCACGATCTGCTCCAGGACGTCCTCGATCGTGACCAGGCCCGCTACGCCGCCGTATTCGTCCACCACGATGGCCATGTGGTTGCGGCTGGCGCGAAACTCGCGCAGCAGCACGTTGAGGCGCTTCGCCTCGGGCACGAACACCGCCGGGCGCAGCATTTCGCGCACGTTGAATTCTTCCTCGCCCGCGTAATGGCGCAGCAGGTCTTTGGCGAGCAGGACGCCGATGACGTCGTCGCGGTTCTGGTCGATGACCGGGAAGCGGGAGTGCGCAGTCGAGATGACGCGCGGGATGAAGCTTTCCACCGGGTCGTTGATGTCGATGAAATCCACCTGGGCGCGCGGGATCATGATGTCGCGCACCTGCATCTCCGATACCGTGAGCGCGCCCTCGATGATGGAAAGCGCGTCGGCGTCGAGCAGGTTGCGCGAGTACGCGGCATGGAGAAGCTCGAGCAGCTGCTCGCGGTCGCCCGGCTCGCGCATGATCAAGGCCGAGAGCCGCTCGAGCAGGCTGGGGCGCGCGGGATCGTTCATGGACGAACGATCATTTTAACTCGTAAGGATTGCGCAGCCCGAAGCGCCGCAGCGCCCGGATCTCGGCCCGCTCCATGCGCAAGGCCTGCTGCTTCTCGTGGTGATCGTAGCCGCGCAGATGCAGCACGCCGTGGACCACGAGGTGCGCGTAATGCGCGGCGATGCTTTTGCCCTGCACGCGGGCCTCGCGGCGGATGACCGGGTGGCAAAGCACGATATCGCCGCCGCGGCCGTAGGGAAAAGAGAGCACGTTCGTCGGGCGATCGACGCGTCGATAGCGGCGATTGAGTTCGCGGCCCTCCCGGGCGCCCACGATGCGAAGCACAATGGGCCCGGCCGCCTGCCCGGCGCCGAGGGCCCAGGCGCGCAGCGCGCCGGCGCTCGGCATTCCCCGACGACCCGCCGCGAACTGCACCGCGATGCTATTCCTCGAGCGAATGCTTTTCGTAGGCATCGATGATGCGCGCCACGAGCGGATGGCGCACCACGTCTTGCGCGCCGAACTCGGTGAATGCAATGCCGCGCACCGCGGCGAGGATGCGGCGCGCCTCGATGAGGCCGCTCTTCTGGCCGCGCGCCAGGTCGATCTGCGTGACGTCGCCGTTCACCACCGCCTTGGCCCCGAAGCCGATGCGCGTGAGGAACATCTTCATCTGCTCGGGCGTGGTGTTCTGCGCCTCGTCGAGGATCACGAAGGCATGGTTCAGCGTGCGCCCGCGCATGTACGCAAGCGGGGCCAATTCGATGGTGCCGCGCTCGAGCAGCTTGCCGGTCTTCTCGAAGCCCATGAGGTCGTACAGCGCGTCGTAGAGCGGGCGCAGGTAAGGATCGACCTTCTGCGCGAGATCGCCGGGCAGGAAGCCCAGGCGCTCGCCCGCCTCCACGGCCGGGCGCACCAGCACGATGCGCTTCACCTTGTCGCGCTCGAGCGCGTCGACCGCGCACGCCACGGCAAGGTAGGTTTTCCCGGTGCCGGCCGGTCCGATGCCGAAGGTGATGTCGTGCGCGATGATGTTCTCGATGTACTGCACCTGGTGGGGCGTGCGGCCATGCAGGTCCTGCCTGCGCGTGAGGAGCTGCGGGCCGTCGGCGCTCTCGGGAGCGTCGCGCTTGGAGAGCTCCACCAGGCCGAGCTGCACGTCGTCGACGGTGAGCTCGCCCGAGGCGCGGTCGTAGAAATGCTCGAGCGCCTGCGCCGCGCGCTCGGCCTGCGCGCCGCGCACCGTGAAGCGAGCGCCGCGGCGCGCGATGCTCACGTCGAGCGCCGACTCGATCTGGCGCAGATGCTCGTCCAGCGCGCCGCACAGCCGCGCCAGGCGCTGGTTATCGACGGGATCGAGCTTGACTTCAACCGGCTTGCTGCGCATTCAGCGCTGCGCTTCCACGAGCTCGCCGCGCAGCGAATGCGACAGCGCGGCGGTGATGCGCACCTGCGCCATCGCGCCAATGAGGGACGGCGCGCCGGCGAAATTCACGATGCGATTGTTGCCCGTGCGGCCGGCGAGCTCGCCGGCATTCTTGCGCGAGGGTCCTTCCACGAGCACGCGCTCGATGGCGCCCACCATGCGCTCACTGACGGCGCGGGCGTTGCGCTCGAGCACCTCCTGCAAGCGCTGCAGGCGCTCGAGCTTCTCCGCCGGCGGCGTGGTGTCGGACAGATCGGCGGCGGGCGTTCCGGGGCGCGCGCTGTAGACGAAGGAAAAGGACGAGTCGAACGCTGCTTCGCGCGCGAGCTTCAGCGTCGCCTGGAAATCCTGCGGCGTCTCGCCAGGGAAGCCGACGATGAAGTCGGTGGAAAGGCTCAGCTCCGGCCGCGCGGCTCTTAGCCGGCGCTCGATGGAGCGGTACTCGAGCGCGGTATAGCCGCGCTTCATTGCGGCAAGGATGCGGTCCGACCCGGACTGCACCGGCAGGTGCACATGCGGCGCCAGCTTCTCGATGTCGCGGTGCGCCTCGATGAGCCGCGCGGTGAATTCGCGCGGATGCGAGGTGGTATAGCGGATGCGCTCAAGCTGGTCGAGCTCCGACAGGTAGTAGAGGAGCTCCGCGAGGTCGGCCGGCGCGCCGTCGATCTCGCCGCGCCAGGCGTTGACGTTCTGCCCCAGCAGGGTCACCTCCCTGACGCCTTGCGCGCACAAGGCCGCCACCTCCGCCACCACGTCGTCGAAAGGCCGCGAGACTTCTTCGCCCCGCGTATAGGGCACTACGCAAAAGCTGCAGTACTTGCTGCAGCCTTCCATGATCGATACGAACGCGCTTCCGCCGGCGGCTTGCGGCGCAGGCAGGCGGTCGAATTTCTCGATCTCAGGGAAGCTGATGTCCACCTGCGGCTCGCCGGTGCGCCGGCGCCGCTCGAGGAGTTGCGGCAGCCGATGCAGCGTCTGCGGGCCGAAGACCACGTCGACGTACGGCGCGCGCTGCACGATGGCGGCGCCTTCCTGACTCGCGACGCAGCCGCCCACGGCGATCATGAGCGAG
>DATAHF010000210.1:0-5420 GCA_036263315.1 Burkholderiales bacterium | reverse complement strand
GAGTACACGCAGCGCTTTCCCAAGCTGGCGAATATCGCGTTCGGCGTGAGGGAGTCGCCGATCCTCCAGCATTACCGGCCGGGCGGCGGGTTCAAGGCCGAGCATTTCGAGCGCATGAGCCTCGGCACCGTCACGCGCATCCTGGTGTGGATGACCTTCCTGAACGACGTGACCGACGCGGGCGGGACGCGCTTCGTCTACCAGGACGCCGTTTTCGACGCGCGCAAGGGCCGCACGCTCATCTGGCCGCCCGACTTCACGCATACGCACGTCGGCGTGGTCTCCCCATCGCAACATAAGTACATAATCACCGGCTGGTTCAACTTCATCGACTAATGCGAACCGAAGCGGTCCTTGAGCTTTTCGACCTGCCCTTCGCCGAGCTCGTGTACCGGGCCCAGACGGTGCATCGGGAGAATTTCGACCCGGCAAGCCTGCAACTGTCGACGCTGTTGTCCGTCAAGACGGGCGGCTGCCCGGAGGATTGCGCGTACTGCCCGCAATCGCGGCGCTACGCCACGGGCGTGGAGGATGAGCCGCTGCTCTCAGTCGAGGCCGTAAGGGAAGCCGCCCGCGCGGCCAAGAGCCAAGGCGCGAGCCGCTTTTGCATGGGCGCGGCATGGCGCGGCCCAAAGGACCGCGATCTCCAGGCGATGCTGTCGTTGATCAGCGAAGTGAAGGCCCTGGGACTGGAAACGTGCGCCACGCTCGGCATGCTGAAACCAGGCCAGGCGGAAGCGCTGCGCGGCGCCGGTCTCGACTACTACAACCACAACCTCGATACGTCGCCCGAGTTCTACGGCAGCATCATTACTACCCGGGACTATCGCGACCGGCTGGAAACACTGCAGAGCGTACGCGACGCGGGCATGCGGGTGTGCTGCGGCGGGATCGTAGGAATGGGCGAGAGCCGGCGGGACCGAGCGGGGCTGATCGCGCAGCTCGCAAGCCTCGATCCGTATCCAGAGAGCGTTCCGATCAATGCTCTCGTGCGCGTGGAAGGCACGCCGCTGCAGGATGGCGACGCCCTCGACCCCCTCGAGTTCGTGCGCACGGTCGCGGCGGCGCGGATCACGATGCCGAAGGCGCGCGTAAGGCTGTCCGCCGGGCGCGAAAGCATGTCCGACGAGATGCAAGCGCTCTGCTTCCTCGCCGGGGCGAACTCGGTTTTCTACGGCGACCGGCTGCTGACCACCTCCAACCCGCAGGCCGTGCGCGACCGCGCGCTGTTCGAGCGGCTGGGCATGACCCCGGCGGCATGACGCTCGACCAGCTCATCGTCGAGTTCGACAAGGGACTGCGCACGATCGCCGGCATAGCGAACGAGGCGCGCCCCTCGCCAGCCGAGTCGGTGCGCGAGCGCGAGCTTGGCACGTCCGAGCGAGCCCACGCCGCCGCGCTCATGCGCGTCAACCACGTGGGCGAGGTCTGCGCGCAGGCGCTCTATCAGGGGCAGGCCCTCGTGGCCCGCAACGACGAGGCGCGCGCAGCGCTCGAGCGCGCGGCGCGTGAAGAAGAAGACCATTTGGCGTGGAGCGCAAAGCGCATCGCCGAGCTGGGAGGGCGGCCGAGCCTGCTCAATCCGTTGTGGTATGCCGGGTCCCTGGCCATCGGCGTGGCCGCCGGGGCGCTGGGCGATCGATGGAATCTCGCCTTCCTTGCCGAGACCGAGAAGCAGGTCGAAGAGCATCTGTCCGGCCACCTCGACAAGCTGCCACCGGAAGACGAGCGCACGCGCGCAGTGGTGCAAGCGATGCGGGAAGACGAAGCGCGCCACCGCGCGACGGCTGTGAGCCTGGGGGCTGCGGAGCTCGCGCCGCCGCTGAAGCTCGCCATGCGGCTTGCCTCGCGCATCATGACGACGGTGGCCTACCGCGTCTGATCGGGCGCGGCCGCCTCGTCGATAAGCTCGAAGTCCTTCGTAATCTCCGCCGTCTTGCCGAGCATGATGGACGCGGAGCAGTACTTTTCGTGCGACAGCCGGATCGCGTGCTCGACCAGGTTGCGCTTGAGGCCCCGGCCGCGCACGACGAAGTGCATGTGGATGCGGGTGAAGACTTTAGGGTCGGCGGGGGCACGCTCCGCGCTCAGCTTGACCTCGCAGCCGGTGACCTGCTGGCCGCTCTTTTTCAGGATCACCACCACGTCGTAGGCGGTGCAGCCTCCGGTACCTACCAGGACCATCTCCATGGGGCGGGGCGCGAGATTGCGCCCGCCGCCGTCGGGCGCCCCGTCCATGGCCACGAGGTGGTTGCTGCCGGTTTCGGCAACAAAAGCCATCCCTTCGCCGGTCCAGCGCACGGCGCATTGCATATCGGCTTGTTCGGGCACTTTTTCTCCTGTAAAATCCGACGCTTTTCGCATCGGCATCATGACAACTTATACCGCAAAACCGGGGTCGGTCCAGCAGGGCTGGTACGTCGTGGACGCGCAGGACAAGGTCCTTGGCCGTCTCGCGACGCAGATCGCCGCGCGCCTGCGCGGCAAGCACAAGCCCGAGTACACGCCTCACGTCGACACCGGCGACTACGTGGTCGTGGTGAACGCCTCCAAGATCCGCGTCACCGGTCGCAAGACCGAGCGCAAGATGTACTACCGGCATACCGGCTATCCCGGCGGCATCCGTGAGATGAATTTCGCCAAAGTGCGCGCCACGCGCCCGGAGCGGGTACTCCAGCACGCGGTGAAGGGAATGTTGCCCAAGGGGCCGCTCGGCTATGCGATGCTGCGCAAGCTGAAGGTCTATGCCGGCGACAAGCACCCGCATTCTGCGCAGCAACCCAAGGCATTGGAGATCTAGATGGTCGGCGATTACTACTACGGTACCGGGCGGCGCAAGAGCGCGGTAGCCCGCGTATTCCTCAAGCCCGGCAAAGGCCAGTTCGTGGTGAACGGCAAGCCGGTCGACCAGTTCTTCGGCCGGGAGACCGGGCGCATGGTGGTGCGCCAGCCTCTCGATCTCACCAAGAACCTCACGAGCTTCGACATCCGCGTCAACGTCTACGGCGGCGGAGAGAGCGGCCAGGCGGGCGCCGTCCGCCACGGGATTGCGCGCGCCCTCATCGAGTATGATGCGGCGCTGAAGCCCGGGCTGAGTGCGGCGGGTCTCGTCACGCGCGACGCGCGCGAAGTCGAGCGAAAGAAAGTGGGCTTGCACAAGGCGAGGCGGCGCAAGCAATACTCGAAACGTTGAAACCGGAATTTGCTTCTGCGAATCGAAAGCCGCCTCAGGGCGGCTTTCTTGTTTCTGGAGGCGCACGGCAGTGATCAAGATCGGCATCGTCGGGGGCACGGGCTACACGGGCGTGGAGCTGCTGCGCCTGCTCGCGCAGCACCCGCAGGCGGAATTGAAGGTCATCACTTCGCGCAAGGAGGCCGGCACGCCCGTCTCCGCGATGTTTCCCAGCCTGCGCCGGCGAGTGGACCTCGCATTCAGCGAACCGGGCGCGAAGGCAATGCGCGGCTGCGACGTCGTTTTCTACGCAACGCCCAACGGCGTCGCCATGCACGACGCGCGCGCGGTGCTGGAAGGCGGAGCGCGCATCATCGATTTTTCGGCCGATTTTCGCCTTCGGGACGCTGCGGAATGGGAGCGCTGGTACAAGACGACGCACGCCGCGCCCGAGCTTCTCGGCGAGGCCGTGTATGGACTATGCGAGCTCAACCGCGAGCGCGTGCGGAAGGCGCGGCTCGTTGCCAATCCAGGCTGTTATCCCACTTCGGTGCAGCTGGGACTGCTGCCGCTCATGCAGGGCGGGGTGGTCGACCTCGACCACCTGATCGCGGACGCGAAGTCCGGCGTGAGCGGGGCGGGACGCAAGGCCGAATTGCCGCTCACATTTTCCGAGGCATCCGACAATTTCGCAGCCTATAACGTCCCGGGCCACAGGCACTGGCCGGAGATCCGGCAGGGGCTCGGAGAGGTCGCAAAGCGTGAAATCGGCCTGGTGTTCACCACGCACCTCACGCCGCTCATCCGCGGCATCCATGCCACGCTTTATGCGCGCATAACCAAGGAGTGCGATTTCCAGGCGCTCTACGAGGAGTGCTACGCCAAGGAGCCGTTTGTCGATGTCATGCCGGCCGGCAGCCATCCCGATACGCGCTCGGTGCGCGGATCGAACATGTGCCGCCTCGCCATCCACCGGCCGCCGCAGAGCTCGCGCGGAGCGGACACCCTCGTCGTGCTGTCCGTGATCGACAACCTGGTCAAGGGCGCGGCCGGGCAGGCGGTGCAAAACATGAACCTGATGTTCGGCCTGCCGGAGGACACCGGGCTCATGCAGATTGCGTTGGTGCCTTGAGTCGTTCAGCCGCCGCGTGGTTTTGGAAGCTGCGGCAGCGCTTCGGGATCGCGGCGCCGCGCGTTGCGGTGCATACGCACATTCCATGGTACTGGCGCTGGGTCGGGCTCGCGGTGCTGGTGGGCATTTCCGCCGCGTCCGCGGCGTGGATTTACGACGCCGGCCGCCGTTTCGCCGGATTCGACCGTACCGAGTCGGAGGGGGAGCTCGCCCGGGTAAGAAGCGAGCTCGACGCTTCGCGCGCCGAGCTTGAGCGCGTGCGCGCGATTGCGAACGCCGCCGACAGCCGCGTCGCCATCGAGCGCACGGCGCAGCAGAAGCTCGCGCAGCAGATCCGCGTCCTCGAGCAGGAAAATGCGCGCGTGCGAGAGGAGCTGGCGACCCTGGAAAGCATGCTTTCCTCCGATGCGCGGGCGAACAATGTCCTCTCCATCTATCGCTTCAAGGTCGAGCCGGACCTGCTGCCCGGCGAATACCGCTACCGCCTGCTGCTGCTCGCGCCGGGCGTGCATCGCGAGAAAGAATTCACGGGACGCCTCGAGCTCGTGGTCAGCCTGACGGAAGAGGGGCGCAATGCTATGATGAGCTTCCCCGCAGAAGCCGATGCGGGGGCAGGGGCTTTCCGGTTGTCGTTCAAGTACTTTCGGAGGGTGGAAGGCACCTTCCGAGTCAGCCCGAAAGCGCACGTCGACAACGTGCAGGTCCGAGTCTATGAGTCCGGCGCAACGCAGCCGCGGGCGACGCAAACCGTGCCGCTGCAGGGATAGCGAAGGAGCGAGCGATGTTCAACAAGTCGAGCAAGCCGCAAAGCCGCATCGACAGCCTGATCGGCGCCACGACGCGCATCGAGGGCAACGTTATTTTCACCGGCGGCCTGCGGGTCGACGGGATGGTGCGCGGCAACGTTGCCGCGCTTCCCGAGCAGCCCGGCACGCTGGTGGTGTCCTCCGACGCCCGCATCGACGGCGAGGTGCAGGCGGCGCATATCGTAGTGAACGGCACCATCAACGGGCCGGTGCACGCCACGGAGACCCTCGAACTACAGGCGGGGTCCAAGGTCAAAGGGGATGTGCATTACAAGACGATCGAAATCCATCCGGGCGCCGTGGTTGAAGG
>DATAHF010000209.1:0-5558 GCA_036263315.1 Burkholderiales bacterium | reverse complement strand
GAACTGGTAGCGGCGCAGGCCGCCGTCGACCGGGATCACCGCGCCGGTGATATAGCGCGCGAGGGGCGAGGCGAGGAAGCACACGAGGTTCGCCATGTCCTGCGGCTGGCCGTACTCGCCGACCGGAATGTCGTGCTCGCTCTCGCGCTGCCTGAACTCCGGCGAGTAGTTGCGCAGGATCTGCTCCGAGATGATGCGCCCGGGCGGGCAGCTGTTCACGGTGATGCCGTGCTTGCCCACCTCGCGCGACAGGCCCTTGGCCCACGAGTGCATGGCCGCCTTGGCGCAGAACGCGCCGTTGATGCCCTCGGGCTCCGATTTGCCGGTGATGTTGATGATGCGGCCCCACTTCCGCTCGATCATCTGCCCGAGGAGCTTGTGCGTGAGCTGCCGCTGGCGCGTGAAGTTGAGCGTAATCGCCTCGTTCCACTGCGCCTCGCTCGCCTCGAGCGTGAAGCGGCGGCTGCCGCCCGCGTTGTTCACCAGGATGTCCACGCTGCCGAGCCCCTTCAGCGCGGCGTCGGCGATGCGCTGCGGCGCGTCCTCGGCCATGAAGTCCTGCTCGATGATCACGAGCTCGGTCTTCAATTCCTTCTGCAACTCCTCGAGCAGGTTGCGGCGCCGCGCCATCACCGCGACGCGCGCGCCTTCCTTGCAGAGCGACGCGGCGATCGCGCGCCCGAGCCCCGTGCTCGCGCCCGTGACGAGCGCGGTCCTGCCCGCTATCTGGAGGTCCATGTCCTGTCGGTCATCTCGAGGATGTGCATGCCGGTGTCGGCGCGGTCCACGATGTAGATATAGCCGCGGTCGTCGACGTCGACGTTGTTGGTCTGGATCGCGACCTTGCAGCGCTCGCCCTGGCTGGTCTTGATGCAGCGCTTGTCGGTCCTGCCGGTGGTCGCGGGAATGTAGTAGCCCGCCTCCTTCGGATGGAACGGGTCGCGGATGTCGATGGCCCGAACGCCGGCATTGAACCATGCGACGAAGACGAGGCGCCCGGCGTACATCGGCGGCTGGTTCTCGTTGGAGGAATGCGACCCGAAGCGCCCGCCGCGGCTGCAGAAGTTGCCGCTCGCCTCCGGGACATTGAAGGTCGAAATCCCCACCGGGCGGCGCTCGTCGGTGATGTCGACGAGCCAGACGAACTGGCGCGGCTCGGTGCATTCGTTCTTGAGCTCCTCGTCCACGATGACGGCGATGTCGCGCTTGCCGCCCTCCTTGTCCTTGGCGAACTCGGCCACATCCATGCCGAGGACCGGCAGCGTGGTATGCGCGCCGTTCATCCGCGAGAGGTAGTAGCGCGAGATTTCCGGCGCTGCAAGGTTCGCATTGGTCGGCTCGCGCGGCCCGGAGAGAAGCTTGGCGCGATCCACGATCTGCATGATGCCGTTGGAATTCGTGCCGTAGCCGAAGTACACCCGGTTGCCCTTCGTCCCCGTGGAGATCGGGCCGTGAAGCTCGGTGGGCACCGGTCCGGTCGCGCCGGGCTGCTGGCCGGGCAGGCCGAAGTCGCGGATGAACACCGGGTGCGCCGGGTCGGAAAGGTCGTAGATCTTGGTCATCCTGCGCGTGCGCCAGCCAGGGGCGCCGACGACGAGGTAAGCGATGCCGGTGTCGCATTCCCACCAGCTCTTGTGCGTGCCGCCGAGCTTGTCGACGATGGTGACGACCTTGACCGGCTTTTCCGGGATCGTGACGTCCCAGATTTCCTGCGCGAGGTTGCCGTAGGGGCGCAGCAGGTACACCTTCGAGCGGTCGGCCGAATTTTTCACTGCGGGCAGCTCGCTCCCGTTGCAAACCCGCACCATCTGCGCCCCGCCCGCTTCCGCCATGCCGGGCTCGCCCGGGATGTGCGAGAGCATGCGGGGGCTCTTCGGATCGGTGACGTCGAGGATCGAGGTGCCGCTGTCTTCCATCTGCCCGCTCAGCGGATTGAGCGTCTTGCCGCCATGGTGGCCGACGTACGCGATCCAGCGGCCATGGTTCTCGCGCACCAGCGGCTGGTACGCGCTTCTTCCCTGCAGGTCGCTGTAGCCGACCAGCGCCATGTTGGACGAGGCCGCGGGATGCTGCGCGTGCGCCGCGCCGCAGCACAGCGCCAGCGTCATCAGGATGAGTCGCATGGGGTCTCCCTCAGGCGCCGAATGCTACCGGAAGAACCCTCCCCCGGCACGCGGTTTGCTGCATAGGAGGGCTCTGGTTTTGCCAGACCAATTCCATCGACTACCCAAGGAGACCTCTATGAAACTCAAGCTTCTCGCCGCGGCGCTGGCCGCCGCCTTCTCCGCCGCTGCGTTCGCGCAGGGCAGCACGAACAGCCCAAGCACCACGGCGCCGCAGGGCAACCCGCCCGCGGCCGCGCCCGCCGGCTCGCAAGTGGACCCGAGCACCGCGCCGGGCACCGCCACCAGCAAGGACCGCAGCGCCACGCGCCGCGAGCGCAACGCTTCCACCGGGGCCGATCGCTCGTCCTCCAACTTCGACCGCATGGACAAGAACCATGACGGCTACATCGAGCGCACCGAAGCCAGCGGCCGCGCCAAGCGCGATTTCGACAAGCTCGATGCGAACCACGACGGCAAGCTGTCGCACGAGGAAATGCGCGAGGAAACGAGCTCCGGCGGCGCGACCACGGACAAGCAGAACGACCACAGCAAGAGCGAGGCGACCAGCGGCAGCTCGGCCGCCCCGGTGACCGGCGGCGCGGCCACTTCGAAGGCGCCGGCGAGCTCGCCCAGCAGCGGCGGCCCGGCGTCCGACACCGCGGGCGCCAAGGGCGGCGCGGGCGGCGTGACGACGTCGAAGGAGCCGAAGTAACGGCAGGACGGCGCCCGGCGCATCGCGCTCCGGGCGCCGCTGTAGGCCCCTAGGGCGCGAACGCGCCCTGGAGGGCCCCGAGCAGGGCCCCGAGCTTCGGCGGCCGGGCTTCCACGCCCACCTGCACCCCGGCTTCGCGCAGGGCCGCGGACGCCACCGGCCCGATCGATGCGACCACGATCTCGTTAAGGGCGCTTCTTACTTGGGCCTCGCGCCCCATCTTCGCGGCCACGGCGAGGAGGTTGCGCGCCTGCTCGCCGTTGGTGAAGACCGCGGCGTCGAGCTCGCCGCGCTCTAGCGCGCCGACGAGCGCCTCGAGGGGTTGCGTGTCCTGCGGCAGGGCCCAGCGGTAGGTCGGCACCTCCACCACCTCGGCGCCGGCCTGCGCGAGCTCGCGCTCGAGCTCGGCGTTCGCCGCGCCGTAGCGCTGCACGAGGACACGCGCGCCCTGCAGCGGCACGCCGTGCAGGCAGGCGAGGATCTCCCGCGTGGTGAAGGGCTCGGCGGCATTGCGGTCGATGCGCACGCTGCGCGCGCGCAGCGCGGCACTAGGCTTCGGCCCGCGCGCCACTACGAGGCTTTTCCCCAGCAATTCGGAAAGCGAAGAGGTCAGGCCCAGCGAATCGGTGGCGGCGAAAAGGGCGCGCGTGCCGACTGCGGTCTGGAAGATCGCCACCGCGGCCGGCCGGCTGCGAAGCGAGGCGACCAGCGCAGCGATGCTGCCCGGATCCAGGTCGGGAACCTCGGCGAGCGCGGGTGCGTGGACCACCTTCGCGCCGCGCTTTTCCAGGAGCTCCACCATCTCGCGGCCGAGCCGGCTTTCGAGGACCGCGACGCGCCGGCCCCGCATGCTTATCCGCCGGCGATGCGCGTGTTTGCGAGCGCGAGGCGGTCCACGACGTTGCGCACCAGCGCCCGCATGAGGTGCAGCTGCGCTTCCAGGCTCATCTGCTCGAGCGTCTCGGGCTCGAACTCGGCGATGATGAGGTCGGTCATCGCCTGCACCGTCGCGGCGCGCGGCTCCTCGGCGGCAGCGCGGATATAGGCCATCTCGCCGAAGAACTCGCTCTCGCCGATGGTGTTGAGCGCCTTGCCCGCGCGCGACACCGCGGCCTCGCCCTTGGCGACGAAGTAGAAGCTCTGGCCCGGCTCCTCCTCCTTCACGATGATCTTGCCCTTGGGCACGCGCGACCACTTGCCCGCCGCCGCGAGCTCCCAGAACTCCGCATCGGAGAGGAGCTGGAGCATCTCCACCTTGCTGATGGCGAGATAGCGCTCGCTGTCGGGGATGGCGCCCGCCTCCATCACCAGCGCCACCGCCTTGGACAGCCCGACGGAAAACTGCGCCCAGGTGCCGTAGCGCTCGCCGGGATCCTTCTTCATGGCGCGCATGACGACCGCGTCGATCTCCTTCGGCAGCGCGACGCGCAGGCTCGAGGGCGGCGGCGGCTCCTCGTTGAGGATCTTCTGCACGAGCTCTTCCAGGCTGTTCGCCATGAACGGGCGCCGGCCGGTGAGGAGCTCGTACATGACCACGCCCAGGCTGTACATGTCGCTGTGGAAGGTCGGGTCCTTGCCCTCGATCTGCTCGGGCGCCATGTAGAAGGGCGAGCCCATCGCGGTGGTCTGCACCGCCTGGCTCTTGCGCAGGAACGCCGCGCCGAAGTCGGCGATCTTGATGTCCGTGCCCTTCGACACCATGATGTTCGCCGGCTTGATGTCGCGATGCACGATGCCCACCTCGCGGTAGGCGTAGTCGAGCGCGCCGCAGCACTTGAAGCCGATCTGCAGCACGTCGGCGATGGGCAGCAGCTTGTCGGGCTTCGCATATTGCGAAAGGTCGCCGCCGGTCACGAGCTCCATGGCGAGGTAGCCCGAGTCGTCGCCCGCCATCGCGTCGTAGATGGTCACCACGTGCGGGTGGCGCACCTTGCCCGCGAGCGAGGCCTCGTTCTGGAACTGCTGCTTGTAGACCGCGCCGAACTCCGGATCGCGGAACACTTCCGGCTCGATCGTCTTCAGCGCCACCTCGCGCCCGGTGAAGGTGTCCTTGGCGAGGTACACCGTCCCGGTGGCGCCCTTGCCGAGCGCCTTCTGCACATCGTACTTGCCGATCTGCAGGCCGAAGTCGAACGCGGGCGCCGGGCTAGGCATTGATGTAGGCGGTCTTCACCGTGGTGTAGAACTCGGCGGCGTAGCGGCCCTGCTCGCGCGGGCCGTAGCTCGACGCCTTGCGGCCGCCGAACGGCACGTGGTAGTCCACGCCCGCGGTGGGCAGGTTCACCATCACCATGCCGGCCGCGGAGTTGCGCTTGAAATGCTCGGCGTGCTTGAGCGAGGTGGTGGCGATGCCCGAAGACAGGCCGTAGGCCGTGTCGTTCGCCACGGCGAGCGCTTCCTCGTAGTCCTTGACCCGCAGCACCGAGGCGACCGGGCCGAAGATCTCCTCGCGATTGATGGTCATGGCGGTCGTGGTCTCCGTGAAGAGCGCAGGCGCGAGGTAGTAGCCCTCCTTGTCGCGCTTCACGCGCTCGCCGCCCGCGGCGAGCTTCGCGCCCTCCTTCTTGCCGAGCGCGATGTAGTGCAGGTCCTGCTCGAGCTGCTTCGGATCGACCACCGGCCCGATGTCGGTGCCTTCCTTCAATGCATCGTCGATCTTCAACGCAGCCATTTTCTTCGTCAGGGCGGCAACAAACCTGTCGTGAATGCCTTCGGTGACGATCAGCCGGCTGGAGGCCGTG
>DATAHF010000208.1:0-6947 GCA_036263315.1 Burkholderiales bacterium | reverse complement strand
GCATGAATCCTCGCCTGCAGCGCTGCGCCTCGCGGTGCACGGCGCCCCGGAGGGCCTTGCCTTGCACATCCTCAAGCGCCGCGGCGCTGCCGCCGGCGCTCCACTGCACCTGCCCTTGAAAAGACCTGCCCATGCTCTGGGTCGCCCTGCAATTTCCCGCGCTCGCCGCGGGGACGCTCGAGAACCTCGCCGCGTGGGCCTGCCAGTTCACGCCTAGGGTTTCCCTGGAGCCGCCGCAAGGGCTGCTGGCGGAAGTGCAGGGCAGCCTGCGCTATTTCTCCGGGATCAAGGCCCTGGTGCGCGAGCTGCGCGCCGGACTGCAGGCTATGGGCATCGACGCGCAGCTCGGCCTGGGGCGCACGCCCCGTGCCGCGTTATGGCGAGCGCGCTCCGGCCAGGCCAGGCTTGCAGCGGTACCGCTCTCGGTCATGGACGCCGACGCCGAATTTTTCAGGAACATCGGCGTCGCAACCCTCGGCGAGCTGTGGCGCTTGCCGCGCGACGGCCTCGCCAGGCGCTGCAACGAGCGGGTGCTGCAGGACCTGGACCGCGCCCTGGGGACGCTGCCGGAGCCGAGAGATTTCTTCACGCCGCCGCCGCGCTTCAGCGCCACGCTCGAGCTGCCGGCCGAAGTGACCCACGCCGAGGGCGTGCTGTTCGCTGCCCGGCGCCTCCTGCTCCAGCTCGAGGGCTTGCTTGCAGCCCGGCATGCGGGCATCCGGCGCTTCGGGGTTGCGCTGCTGCATCGCCAGGGCAAGCCGACCATCGTGGAAGTGGGGCTCGCTTCTCCCGGACGGGATGCCGGTCGCCTGGCGCAGTTGCTGCGCGAGCGCTTGGCCCGGGTGCCGCTGCTGCAGCCGGTAGAAGCCTTGCGCCTCGAGGCAGGGGATTTCGCGCCGTTGCAGCAGCGCAGCGCCGGCATGTTCGGCGATGCAGCCGCCGACGAGGAAGGCTGGGCGCAGCTCATCGAGCGCTTGCGCGCGCGCCTGGGCCGCGACGCGGTTCATGGCCTCGCGCTCTATCCCGAGCACCGCCCCGAGCATGCCTGGCAGAAGGTCGAGCCGGGCGAATGGGAGCCGCGCGAGGTGCCGCGCGTGGGGGCCCGGCCGGCATGGCTGATCGAGCCCGCGCGGCGCGTCGGCGAAGCGCAATTCGAGCTCCTCGCCGGCCCGGAACGGATCGAATCGGGCTGGTGGGACGGCGATGACGCGAAGCGCGATTACTTCATCGCCCAGGCGGTCGATGGGGCGATGGTGTGGGTGTACCGGGAAGCTGGGGAATGGTTCCTCCATGGCCTATTTGCCTGACTACGCCGAGCTGCACTGCCTTTCAAACTTCAGCTTCCTGCGGGGCGCCTCGCATCCGGAGGAACTGGTGGCCCGGGCGCGGGAGCTCGGCTACGGCGCACTTGCGCTGACCGACGAATGCTCGCTCGCCGGCGCGGTGCGCGCGCACGAGGCGGCGAAGGAGCACGGCTTGCCCCTCATCGCAGGGACGGAGCTCACGCTCGCCGATGGGATGAAAGTGGTGCTGCTCGCCGCCGACCGCGCTTCCTACGGCGCGATTTCTTCGCTCATCACGACCGGCCGCCGGCGCAGCCCCAAGGGGTCGTACTCGCTTTCGCGCCCCGACCTCGAGAAGCTCTCGGGCGGCTCCGCTCTCATTCTTCTGTGCAATGCGAACGACGAGCAGGCGGGCTGGATCGCCGAGCGCTTCGAGGCGCGCGCCTGGCTCGCGGCCGAGCTGCATTGCGGCGCCAACGATCGCGCCAGGCTCGCCGGCCTCGAGGAGCTCTCGAGGAAGACCGGCTTACCGCTCGTCGCCGCCGGCGACGTGCACATGCACGTGCGCTCGCGGCGCCGGTTGCAGGATGCGCTGACGGCCATCCGCCTGGGACGCCCGGTGGCGCAATGCGCCGCGCACCTTTTCCCGAACGCCGAGCGCCACCTGCGCTTGCGCATGCGCCTTGCGCAGCTTTATCCGGCGCCGCTGCTCGCGGAAAGCCTCGCCATCGCGGAGCGCTGCCGCTTTTCCCTGGACACGCTCAAATACGAATATCCGGAAGAGCTCGTCCCCGCGGGCCATACGCCGGCGAGCTGGCTGCGGGCCCTCACGACGGAGGGGCTGCAGCGCCGCTTTCCCGCCGGCGTGCCGGCGAAGGTTGCCGAGCTCGTCGAGCACGAGCTCGCGCTGATCGCCGAGCTGCGCTACGAGCCTTTCTTCCTGACCGTGCAGGACATCGTCCGCTTCGCGCGGCAGCAAGGCATCCTGTGCCAGGGCCGCGGGTCGGCCGCGAACTCCACGGTGTGCTACGCGCTCGGCATCACCGAGGTGGACCCGGCGCGGATGAACACGCTTTTCGAGCGCTTCCTTTCGCGCGAGCGCAACGAGCCGCCCGACATCGACGTCGATTTCGAGCACGAGCGGCGCGAGGAGGTGATCCAGTACGTCTACCGGAAATACGGCCGCGAGCGCGCGGCGCTTGCCGCCACGGTGATCTGCTACCGCCCGCGCAGCGCGGTGCGCGACGTCGGCAAGGCGCTCGGCCTGCCGCCCGAGGAGGTCGACCGCCTGGCGCAGAACTTCGCCTTCTGGGACGGGCGCCGCGACCTGCTGCGCCACCTCGATGGCGCGCTGCTCGAGCTGGTGGACACGCTGATCGGCTTTCCGCGCCACCTGTCGCAGCACGTCGGCGGCTTCGTCATTTCGCGCGGCCCGCTCGCCGAGCTGGTGCCGCTCGAGAACGCCGCGATGGCGCAACGCACGGTGATCCAGTGGGACAAGGACGACCTGGAGGCCCTCGGGCTGCTGAAGGTGGACGTGCTTGCCCTCGGCATGCTCACCGCCATCCGCAAGGCGCTCCATTTCGTCGGCCTCGCGATGGGGGAGGTGCCGCCCGAGGATCCGGCGGTCTACCGCATGATCCAGAAGGCCGACACGCTCGGCGTTTTCCAGATCGAGTCGCGCGCGCAGATGAGCATGCTGCCGCGCCTGAAGCCGGCGAGCTTCTACGACCTCGTGATCGAGGTGGCGATCGTGCGTCCCGGGCCCATCCAGGGCGGCATGGTCCATCCCTACCTGCGCCGCCGGCAGCAAAAGGAGCCGGTCGTCTACCCGAGCGAAGCGGTGAAGCAGGTGCTGGAGCGCACCCTCGGCGTGCCGATCTTCCAGGAGCAGGTCATGCAGCTCGCGATGGTCGCGGCGGGATTCTCGCCCGGCGAGGCCGATCGCCTGCGCCGCTCCATGGCCGCCTGGCGGCGCAGCGGCAGCCTGGAGCAGTTCGAGCACAAGCTGAAGGAAGGCATGCGGCGCAACGGCTACGCCGCGGAGTTCGCCGCTGCGCTGTACCGGCAGATCCTGGGCTTCGGCGAGTACGGCTTCCCGGAGTCGCACTCCGCGAGCTTCGCGCTGCTGGTCTATGTCTCGTCGTGGCTGAAGTGCCACCATCCCGCGGCCTTCTGCGCGGCGCTGCTGAACAGCCAGCCGATGGGCTTCTATGCGCCCGCGCAGCTCGTGCAGGACGCGCGCCGCCATGGCGTGCGCGTCCATCCCGTCGACGTCCAAGCGAGCGATTGGGATTGCACGCTCGAGGACGGGGCGCTGCGGCTCGGCTTGCGCATGGCCGGCGGGCTTGCCGAGGCGGCCGGGCGGCGCATTGCCGCCGCGCGGCCGTTCGATTCGGTGGCGGAGCTGGCGCAGCGGGCACAGCTCGATCGCAAGGCCTTGCGCTGCCTGGCGGCCGCCGGGGCCCTGCAATCGCTGGCAGGGCATCGCCGTCTTGCCCATTGGAGCGCCGCGGGCACCGAGCGCCAGCCGCCGCTGCAGGCGCCCGCCTTCGAATCGCTGCCCGCGCTGGCCGCCCCACGGGAAGGGGAGGACATCATCGCCGACTACGCCAGCCTCGGCCTTACGCTGGGGCGGCATCCGGTCGCCTTGTTGCGCGATCGCTTGCGCAAGGCGGGGATGGTGCCGGCGCAAGCGCTTGCGGATTTTCCGCAGGGCCGCGCGGTGCACCTGGCGGGCCTCGTGACCTGCCGCCAGCGGCCCGATACGGCAAGCGGCGTGGTTTTCGTGACGCTGGAGGACGAGACCGGATGCGTGAACGTGGTGGTCTGGCGCAGCCTCGTGGACCGGCAGCGGCGCGAGCTCCTCGGCGCGCGGCTGCTCGGGGTGCGCGGCGTCGTGGAGCGCGAAGGGGAAGTGATCCATGTCGTGGCGCGCTCGCTCGACGACCACAGTAGTCTGCTCGGACCTCTCGCGGCGCCGGCGCGCGATTTCCACTAACATAGGCTTGCTTGGCGACGCGCTATGCCGAAATCCTGGCCCTGATCGCCGACCGCCGCCTGCGCCGGCCGGCCAGGGCGCTGCCGGCCCTGGATGCGCTTTTCCGCCGCCTCGCCGTTTCCCCGCCCGACGAGGCGCTGCAGACCGAGGACCGCATCTGGAACGTCTGGATGCACCATCCCCACCGCGAGGCCGCCGCGTCGCTGGAGCTCGCCACGCGCGACATCGCGGCGCGGCGCTACGACATCGCCGAGACGCGGCTCACGATCCTGCTGCGCCGCGCGCCCGGCTTCGCCGAGGCCTGGCACAAGCGCGCCACGCTCTACTACCTGCTCGGCCGCGACGCCGAATGCCTGGCCGACATCCGCCGCACGCTCGAGCTCGAGCCGCGGCACTTCGCCGCCATGCTGCACTTCGCGGAAATCCTGCTCGGCAGCGGCGCGCTGCCCGACGCGCGCTTCGCGTTCCTCGCCGTCCTCTCGCTCCATCCGAACCTGGCCCGCGCGCGCGAGGCGCTGTCTGACAAAGCCTGACGGCGGCGGAGCGGGGCAACCCTATAATCCGGGCGATGGACGAAGCTTTGTGCAAGGTCACCGTGGAGAAGGATCTCGAGGACCTCATTCCGACCTTCATGCGCAACCGGCAAAAAGAGCATGACACGCTCAAGACGGCGCTCGCCGCCTCCGACTTCGAGCAGCTGCGCCAGCTCGGCCACCGGATGAAGGGCGTCGGCAATTCGTACGGCTTTACCCACATCTCCACGATCGGCAAGCTGATCGAGGACGGCGCACGCTCCGGCGACCGCGCCGGCCTGGGCGCCGCCATCGCCGAGTACGGCGAATACCTTTCCAAGGTCGAAATCACCTATGAATGACGCCGCCGCACCGGCGCAGGGCGCGCCGGCGCAGGCGAGTTTCCGTGTGCTGGTCGTCGACGACGATTCCGACATGGCCACGTTCCTCGCCCGGCTGCTCAAGGCGGCCGGCATGAGCGTCGAGACCGTGGGCGACGGCAAGAGCGCGCTCGCGACCGTCGCCGCGCGCGTGCCGGACCTGATCCTGCTCGACGTCATGCTGCCCGACATGAGCGGATTCCAGATCTGCGAGCGGCTGAAGTCCGCGCCCGCCACCGCGCTCACGCCGATCGTGCTGGTGACCGCGCTGGAGGACCACCAGAGCCGCGTGCGCGGCATCGAGGCCGGCGCCGACGATTTCCTCTCCAAGCCGGTGAAGCGCGAGGAGCTCATGGCCCGCGTCAACACGCTGCGCCGGCTGCACGAGACGCGCAAGGAGCTCGAGGGCCGCCGCCTCACCGCCGAGGTGCATCGCAAGGAAGCGCTGCGCAAGGCGTTTTCGCGCTACGTATCGCCGCAGCTCGCGGAGCGCATCATCGCCGACTTCGGCGAGGACGGCGCCCCATTCGAGCCGGGCGCGCAGCGGATCAGCGTCGTTGCGCTCTTCGCCGACCTGCGCGGGTTCACGCGCCTCACGGAGTCGGTCGCCGTCGACCAGGTCGTAGCCATGCTGAACGAATACTTCGCGGTCATGACCGAAGCGGCGTTCCGGCACGACGGCACCATCTTCAGCATGGCGGGCGACAGCCTGCTCGTCGGCTTCAACGTGCCGTTCCCGCAGCCCGATGCCGCGTTGCGCGCCTGGCTCACGGCGCGCGACATGGTCGCCGGGTTCGCGCCGGTCCTCTCCGGCTGGATGCAGCGCGGCGGGCCCTCGACCGGCGTGGGGATCGGGATCGCGTCCGGGGAGGCGATCATCGGCAACATCGGCTCGCCGCATCACATGAGCTATACGATCATCGGCAACGCGGTGAACACGGCTGCGCGCCTGATGCAGATCGCGAAGGCCGGCGAAGTGCTGGTCTCGGGCTCGGTGTACGACGGAATCCGCGACGCGCTCATGCCCGGCGCCGCCAGCCCCAAAGGCGATCTCGCGCTGCGCGGCAAGCTCGAGCCTACTGCGGTGTACTCGGTGCAGCTCGGCGGCAAGTAGCTCCGTGCGCGTCCTCATCATCGACGACGACGAGGACCTGCGCACCATCCTCGCGCACCATATCCGGCAGGAGTGGCCGGACGCGCACATCGATCCGTACGACCCGGTCGAGCGCGACATGCCCGACGCCTCGTTCGACCTCGCCCGCTACGACGTGGTGATCCTCGACTACATGCTGGGCCGCGGCGACGGGCTGGACTGGCTGCAGCAGCTCAAGCGGCGGGCCGACTGCCCACCGGTGCTCTTCCTTACGGGCGCAGGCAACGAGATCATCGCCGTGCGCGCCATGAAGGCCGGCGCCGACGACTACCAGCGCAAGCAGGAGCTGACGCGGGACAAGCTGCTCGCTTCCCTGCGCGAGCTGATGCATCGGGCGAAGGGCCTGCCGGCTTCCGCGGAGCTCGCTGCCCGCATGGAGGACCAGAGCCTCGGCGCGCGGCTCGACATCCCCGGCATCAAGGTGCTGCGCCTGATCGGGCAGGGCGGCATGTCGCGCGTGTACCTCGCCTCACGCGAGGGCGACGACGAGCCGCTCGTGGTCAAGATCCTGCGCGCCGACATCACCTCCGACCGCCACGCGCTCGCCCGCTTCCTCGAGGAATACGCGATGGTCGAGCGCATCCAGAGCCGGCACGTGGCGCGCATCTACACCCATGG
>DATAHF010000207.1:0-2258 GCA_036263315.1 Burkholderiales bacterium | reverse complement strand
CCATTGCCTCCCGGTGCGGAATTGCCAAACGGCACCCGCGTCCTCATCCAGCAGCTCATCGATATGCTGCGTCTCGAAGCCGACGCCGACCCGGCCAACCGGCGGGGGCGAATGGCCGATTTTTCGCGCGCCGCCAACGCGCAGACGCTGGACGAGATCGATGCCGCAGCGGCCAAGCATGGCTCGGCGCTTCTCGCGCACGGCTTTTCGGTGGATCAGGTGGTCCACGACTACGGGGATCTGTGCCAGGCGATCACCGAGCTCGCGTCGGCGAGGAAGGTTTCGATCTCCGCCGGAAACTTCCGGACGCTCAACCGCTGCCTCGACAACGCCATCGCGGGGGCAGTCGAGGAGTACGCGCACCAGCGCGACATGCTCATTTTCCGCGAGGACGCCCAGGCCATGCACGAGCGCCTGGGGCACATCGCCGACGACCTGCGCGCGCAGGTGGAGTGCGCCATGCTCGCTTCGAGCGCGATCAAGTCCGGCGGCGTGGGCGCGGCCGGCGCCACGGGCGCGGCGCTTGACCGCAGCCTGGAGCGCATGCGCGACATCATCGACCGCTCGCTCGCCGAGATCCGGCTTTCGGCCGGCATGACGACGCGGCTCGAGCGCGTCGCCGTAGCCGACCTCATTTCCGAGATCCGCGTGCGGAGCGAGCACGAGGCGAAAGCCAGAGGCTGCACGCTCACAGTAGGCGGCGTGAACGAAGATCTGGCGGTGCGAGCCGACCGTGCGCTGCTTTCTTCGGCGGTCGGAAAGCTGCTGCGCAGCGCGCTGAAGCACACGCCGCCCAAAGGCGAGGTGCTGCTGCGCACCCGTGCCACCGTCACCCGCGTCGGCATCGACATCGAAGACCAGTGCGGCGGATTGCCGCCGGAAGACGGCGCGTCGCTCGAGCAGCGCGCGGCAGACCGGCGCAGATCCGATCACGCCTTGGAGATGCGCGCTGCGGAAGCCGCCGGCGGAAGGCTCCGCCTGCGCAATTCTCCCGGCCGCGGGTGCGTGTTCACGATCGAGCTGCCGAGGCAGTGCTAGGCGCGCCGTGAAGCATAAGACGACGCCCGAGACGTTCGAGATCCGCGAAAGCATCGATGGCCGGCCGCCCCTGGTGTCCGCCGAAGCCGCGCTGCGCCGCGAAGCCGCGCTGCTCGGCGACTGGCTCTCCGCGCAGGGAATCGACCTGCCCGGCGACCATTCCCACAAGGACGAGGGAAGCCGCGACCGACTCTACTGGCGCTACGGCTATTTCGTGGCCCTGCGCCATGCGCTCGAGCTGCTTACCGACGCCGGCGCCTCGGTGCACTGAGACCGCGCCGCGTGAATCTTCACGAGGAAATCGCCGCGATCCAGGTCCGCATCGCCCGGGCGGAGTCCGACCGCGAAACCTGGCGCGCCTCCGGCATGCAGGAGAAATACCTCGAGGCCTGCTCCATGGTCGAAGCCCTGGGCCTGCAGCTCGATCTCATACGGCAGGCCACGCGCAGCTAGCTGCAGGACTGCCGGAAGGCACAGCGCCGGTGAAGGTGCCAATTCGGCGCGCTGCGTGTCTGTCCGGTTCCGGACACCGGACGCATCCCGTCGGATCACATGCTCCGCTTCGCGGTCAATTTAGCGCGCTAGAACGGCGCTGCGCGCACGCGCAGACTGCGCGCGCCTGTTTCAAGAACGCTTCCACCACCCGAAGGCGCACCCATGACGAGCGAAGCTTCATCCTGCATTGCATGCCGTGAACAGACCGAGTATCGCGTGCTGACCGAGGCGGCGGCGCTCCGGTTCTGCGAGGCCGAGGAGCTCACCTGGGTGGCGGCGGAGATTCGCCTCGCCTACCGCCGGGGCTATGTGTGCGTGGCCGCATTGAAGGACGGCCACCTGGCGGCGTGGGTCTGGCTGAACTTCAATTCGATGCCGCCGCCGCTCAACGGGCACGCTTTCGGTCCGGTGCTGGAGCGCGCCGTTGCGACTCCGCTGGATGGCGCCGAGCTGCGCTCGTGACGCTTCCCCCGGTGCCGCGCGATCTGTGCGCCTTCCTCGGGCAAGCGCTCGAGCGTTGCGCGTCGATCGAGTCCGTGTGGCTGATCGGCGCGCGCGCCGGCGGGGCCGTGCGCGCTTGCGCCGGCCTGGTCGAATGGGATCTGCTGGCGTTCGCCGATCTGCGCGCCTTGTACCTGCTTCGCCGAAGCGTCCCCATGCACCGGCAGGACGTGCGGCTTCGCGTGGTCACCGACGGCCAGCGCTTCGAAAACGCGTGGGGCGAG
>DATAHF010000206.1:0-10678 GCA_036263315.1 Burkholderiales bacterium | reverse complement strand
ATCGAGCCGCCGCCGTCGGTGCCAAGGGCGAGCGGTCCCATCCCGGCGGCGAGCGCGGCTGCCGCGCCGCCCGAAGAACCGCCCGGCGTCTTCTGCGTGTTCCACGGATTGCGCGTGATGCCGGTGAGCGGGCTGTCGGTGACGCCTTTCCAGCCGAATTCCGGCGTGGTGGTCTTGCCGAGAAGCAGGGCGCCGTGCTCGCGCAGGCGCGCCACCGCCGGTGCATCGTCGTTCCACGGGCCGGCAGGATCGATGGTCTTCGACCCGCGCAGCGTCGGCCAGCCCTTGGTGAGGATGAGGTCCTTGATCGAGACCGGAACGCCGTCGAGCAGGCCCTTGGGCTCGCCCCGCTGCCAGCGGGTCTCAGACGCTTTGGCCTGTTCAATTAACTCTGAATTGATGAAACAAAAAGCGTTAAGAACGGGGTTGAGCTTTTCGATCCTCGTACTGACGGCCTGCGCTACTTCAACCGGGGAAAGCGCTTTCTTCCGATAGCCCTCGAGGAGCTCGGCTGCGCTCAGCGCGCAAAGGTCAGCCACGCTCGGCTTTCGCCTGCGCGAGCGCTTTCTCGCGCCACATCGGCCAGGCGCGCTTGTAGTTCTGCACGGGATTGGAGGCCTGGACCTCGGCCTCGTCCAGGTAGGTGACTTTGCTCGAAAGGAGAAGCGCCTGCATCTGCAGCTGCGCGCTCTGCTCGAGGTAGATGCTGCGGCCCACGGCGCGCGCCAGGTTTTCGCCGACCACGGTCGCGCCGTGCCCGCGCATCAGGGCCGCGGGCTTTGCGCCGAGGGTCTTCGCGAGCGCCTGGCCGAGGGCAGGCGTCTTCACCAGGAGGTCGGTGCCTTTCTCGAAATCGCGGATCTCGAACACCGGGACGCCTTCGCCGACGAAGGCGGCCATGTGGTAGATCGGGCGCATCGGCATGCCGGTGACGCCGAAGGGGATGACCGAAGGCGAGTGGTTGTGCACCACCGCGATCACGTCCGGGCGGCTCTTGAAGATCTCGCCGTGGATGAAGCGCTCGCGGACCGACTCAAAGGTTGAATGAGGCCCCTTGTCATCGACGGGCTTGCTGTCCAGGTCGTACTCGATGAGGTCCTCGACCTGCACGGTCTCGGGCGCGATGGCGCGCGCGAGGTAGTAGCGGTTCGGGTTGCGCGGCGAGCGCATGCTGACGTGGCCGTAGGCGTCGATGACGCCGTGGGCGGCGAGGATGCGGTTGGCGGCGACCAGGTCGTCGAGCTCTTCCATCATTCGGCCTTTATTCCGGATTTCTTCACCACGCCGGTCCAGCGCGCGAGCTCGCGCTTCACGCGCTCGCCGAGCGCCTGCGGCGTGCCGCCGCCGGCGACCAGGCCCTGCTTGGCCAGCACTTCCTTCACGTCGGCTTCCTTGAGGAGCTCGTTCAGCTCCGCGTTCCACCTGGCGACGATCGGCTCCGGCGTTCCGGCCGGCGCGAACATCGCATACCAGGTCTCCACCTCGATGTCGGGCAGGCCCTGCTCCTTCAGCGTGGGCACGTCGGCAAAAGCGGGCGAGCGCTGCGCGCTCATGATCGCGAGCATGCGGATGCGCCCGGAGTGCACGTGCGCCGCCACCGTCTGCAGCGCCGCCACCGTCGCCTGCACCTGCCCGCCGACGAGGTCGGCGATCGCCCCGCCCGCGCCCTTGTAGGGCACGTGGGTGATGTCCATGCCGGTCTCCTGCTTCAGGAGCTCCATGGCGAGGTGCTGCACGTTGCCGGTGCCGGGCGACGAGTAATAGAGCTTGCCGGGCCGCTCCTTCGTGTAGGCGATGAACTCGCGCAGCGTCTTCGCGGGAATCGAAGGATGGATGTACACGCCGAGGCCGCCGGTCGCGACGAGCGCCACCGGCGCGAAGCTCTTCACCGGGTCGTAGGGCAGCGCCGTGCTGAGCGCGGGATTGCTCGAGAACGAAGTCGCGGCGAGGAGCATCGTGTAGCCGTCGGCCGGCGCGCGCGCCACGGACTCGGCGCCGATGTTGCCGCCCGCGCCCGGCTTGTTGTCCGTGACGAGCGCCGCGTGCCAGCGCTCCGAGATCTTCGGCCCGAGCACGCGCGACAGGATGTCGGCACCGGTGCCGGGCGTGTACGGCACCACGATGTGGATCGGGCGCGATGGATAGTCCTGCCCGAGGGCAGGGCCGGCAACAAGAGAAGCGGAGAGAAACGCCGCGGCGATCCTGTTCATGCGCTGATTATAATCAGCGGCTTGTTCGACACCGAAGTTCTCGTCGTGGGCGCGGGACCCGTCGGCCTCACGCTCGCGCTCGAGCTCGGCCGCAGGGGCGTGCGCTGTACGCTCGTCGAGCGCAAGGACGCGCCGCAGTTCCTGCCGAAGATGGAGCGCTGCAACGCGCGCACCATGGAGATCTACCGCCGCATGGGAATCGCGGCGAAGGTGCGCGCCGCGGGATTGCCCGCCGACGTGCCGATGGACGTCTACATCATCCGCGCGATGAACCAGCCGCCGCTCGTGCGCCACGAATATCCCTCGGTGGCCGAAGCGCGGCGCAGGATCGACGCGTGCACCGACGGCTCGATGCCGCTCGAGCCCTACCAGCTCATCTCGCAGTACACGCTCGAGCCGCTGCTGAAGAAAGAAGCCGAGGCGCAGCCGCGCGTCAGCGTGCGCTACGGCTGCGAGCTGCTTTCGTTCGAACAGGATGCCTCGGGCGTCACCGCCTTCATGCGCTCCGGAACCGAGACGTTAAAAATAAGAGCGTTGTACATGGTGGGCTGCGACGGCGGCGGCAGCACCGTGCGCAAGGCGCTCGGCATCGGCATGCGCGGCGAGAACCTGAGCGAGCTGTGCCAGGCGCTCTACCGCTGCGACGAGCTCTTCGAGCGCATTCCGATCACGGGCTCGGATGGAAAGGCAGGGCCGGGGCGCGGGCGGCACTACCACGTGGCCGACGAGCGCTGGCGCTTCCTCATCATGCAGGACTCCACGCGCCACTGGACATTGCACGCGCTCGCGGACGGCGAGCCCGACATGGCGCGCGAGTTCGAGCGCACGGTGGGCGTGCCGGTGAAATACGAGATGCTGCACGTGGGCAAGTGGCGCCAGAACCTGCTGCTCGCCGACCGCTACGCGAGCGGACGGGTCTTCCTCGCGGGCGATGCGGTGCATCTCGTCATCCCGACGGGCGGGCTGGGGATGAATAGCGGCGTGGGCGACGCCATCGACCTCGCGTGGAAGCTCGCCGGCACGCTGCGGGGGTGGGGCGGTCCGAAGCTGCTCGCTTCCTATGAGATCGAGCGCCGGCAGATCGGCGACCGCAACGTGGGGGCTTCGCGCTATGCGTCCCTCGGCCGGCGCAAGTGGCGCGCGCTGTGGAACGACGCGCCCAACCTCGTCCGCGTCGCCGAGACCGAGCAGAGGAAGAGCAACGAGATGATCGGCGCCGAGCTCGGCTACCGCTACGTCGGCTCGCCGCTCATCTGGGAGGAACCGGGCGGCCCGGAGCAGTCTTACCGCGAGTACATTCCCACCACCTGGCCCGGGGCACGCCTGCCGCACGTGTGGCTCGAAGGCCATGCCGCGCTGCAGGACCGCATGGGCGAAGGCTATACACTGCTGCGCCTGAGCTCGAAAGAAAATGTCGCTCCCCTGGAAAAGGCATTGAGCGCCTATGGCACACCCCTCGAAGTCCTCGACATCCCCGACGCCGCCGCGCGCGACCTGTACGGGGTCGACCTCCTCCTCGTGCGTCCGGACCTGCACGTCGCGTGGCGCGGCAACCGCGTCCCTGAGAACGCGGCGGAAATTGCGGCGGTCGCCACCGGGCATTAGCCGGCCGTGAGCGCGAACCGCGGCCCGAAGGTGTGGCTCGACCTGGACCAGGCGGCGCTCGACGACGCCTACAACCAGATCGTCTATGCGCCGAACCGCGACCAGGTGCTCGGCCGCTTCGCCACCAACAGCGAGATCGTGCGCCGGCACCTGGGCGCGCCGCAGCGCTTCGCCTACGGGCCGACACCGGTCGAGGGGCTCGACGTCTACAAGGCGAGGAAGCCCGGCGCGCCGATCAACGTGTTCATCCACGGCGGCGCCTGGCGCGGCGGCGAGGCGAAGAACTATGCCTTCCCGGCGGAAGTGTCGGTCAACGCCGGCATCAATTACGTGGCGCTCGACTTCGTCAACGTGATCCAGTCCGGAGGCGACCTGATGCCCATGGCGGAGCAGGTTCGGCGTGCCATCGCCTGGGTGTATCGAAACGCGGACAAGTTCGGCGGCGATCGCGAGCGCATGTACGTCACGAGCCAGTCCTCGGGTGCGCACCTCGGCGGCGTGGCGATCACCACCGACTGGGAACGCGACTTCGAGGTCCCTGCGGACATCGTCAAAGGCGCGCTGCTCGCGAGCGGCATGTACGACCTGAAGCCGGTGCGCCTTTCCGCGCGCAGCGCCTACGTGAAGTTCACCGACGCGATGGAAGAGGCGCTGAGCTCGCAGCGGCACCTGCACCGGATCAATTGCCCGGTGGTGGTCGCCTACGGGACGCTCGAGACGCCGGAGTTCCAGCGCCAGGCGCGCGATTTCGCCGCCGCCCTGCGCGACGCCGGCAAGAAAGTCGAGCTGCTCGTCGGGGAAGGCTACAACCACTTCGAGCTCACCGAGACCCTGGGCAATCCCTACGGCGTGCTCGGGCGCGCCGCGCTCGAGCTCATCCTCCGGTAGATGCACCTCGTCTGCCTCACGTTCGATTTCGACGCCATGTCGGGCTTCATCGCGCGCGGCATGACCTCGCCCACCGCCATCTCGCGCGGCGAGTTCGGCGCAGTGGCGAGCAAGCGCATTCTTTCCTTGCTGAAGAAAAACGGGATCAAGAGCACCTGGTTCATCCCGGGGCACACGCTCGAGACCTACCCCGCGGAGTGCCGCGCGGTGCACGAGGCGGGCCACGAGATCGGCCACCACGGCTGGACGCACCGGCCGCCGCAGAGCCTCGGCAGGCAAGAGGAGGAACGGGAGCTCGTTCGGGGGAATGCGGTGATAGAACGATTGACGGGAAAAAAAGCGCGGGGGTACCGCTCGCCGTCGTGGGACCTGAGCCCGCATTCGATCGAGCTGCTGCTCGAGCACGGCTTTCTCTACGAGACCAGCATGATGGCGAACGACTACCTGCCGTACCGCGCGCGCCGCGGCGACGTCATCGAGATGGAGAAGCCGGCGGCGTTCGGCCGGCCGACGCGTCTCATCGAGATGCCGGTGAGCTGGTCGCTCGACGACTATCCGCACTTCGAGTTCGTGCGCACGCCGACCTCGGTCCTGCCGGGCCTCATGAACGCGAACGGCGTGCTCGGCAACTGGATCGACGATTTCCTGTACATGAAGCGCGAGCTCGACTGGGGCGTGTTCACCTGCACCTTCCACCCGTTCGTCATCGGGCGCGGCCACCGCATGCTGATGCTCGAGCGCTTCATCGAGCGCCTCGCCGCCGAGGGCGCCGAGTTCGTCACGATGGAGACGGCCGCGACGCGCTACGACGAGCGCGCGCCGTTCAAGGAATGAGCGCGCTGCGCGCCGCCATCGTCGGGTTCGGGCGATGGGGGCGCCACCTCGTCGAGTGCGCGCAGGGGAGCGAGCGCATCCGCTTCGTCGGCGCCGTGGTGCGCGATCCGCAGAAGGCGCCAAAAGATTTTTCCAGGATCTATGCAGATTACGAAAAGGCGCTAGCCGATCCCGGCATAGACGCCGTGGTGCTGGCGACGCCGCACAGCGTGCACGCGGAGCAGATCGTTGCCGCCGCGCGCGCGAAGAAGCATGTCTTCACGGAGAAGCCGTTCACCCTCACGCGCGGCAGCGCCGAGCAGGCGGTGCGCGCCTGCGCGCAGGCAGGCGTGACGCTCGCCGTCGGGTACAACTGGCGCTTCCAGCCGGCGCTGCGCGAGATCCGGCGCATGCTGGAGGACGGCCGGCTCGGGAAGCTCCTGCACATGGAAGGCAATTTCTGCGGGCCGAGCGCCTACCGTTATGGCGAGGCGCACTGGCGCCAGAGCCGCGACGAAGGTCCCGCCGGCGGCATGACCGGCCGCGGCGTGCACGTGGTGGACGCCATGCTCTTCCTCGCGGGAAAGATCGGGAGCGTGCACGCGCAAAGCGCGCGGCGCGCACAGGACGCGGGCATCGACGACACGACCTCGATGCTCTTTCGCTTCTCGAGCGGCGCCACCGGCTACCTTGGCACCGTGATCGCCACCGCCGAGACGTGGCGGCTCCAGGTGTTCGGCTCCCGGGGATGGGCGGAGGTGGGCGGCATAGCGCACCTAGGCACGTGGGCGTTGCGCTACTCGCTCGTCAACCAGGCCAACCCCTTCGCGGACGGGAAGGTGGAAACCACGACGTTTCCCGAGCTCGGCACCGAGCGCGCGGAGCTGGAGAATTTCGCCGAAGCGGCCCTGGCGCGCCGGCCGCTTGCGGTCGCCGGCGGCGACGAGATCCATGGCGTCGCCGTGCTGGAGGCGATCGTCGAGTCCGCCAACCGGAACTTAACCGTTAGGATTGAGCCATGAAACGCCTTGCCGCCTTTCTCCTGCTTTCGAGTTTCACGGCATTCGGCCTTGCGCAGGGCTATCCCGCCAAGCCGGTGCGGGTCATCGTCGGCTTCGCGCCCGGCGGCGGCACGGACATCATCGCGCGCGTCATCGCGCAGAAGCTCACCGAGCGCTGGGGCCAGAGCGTGTTCGTCGAGAACAAGCTCGGCGCCTCCGGCAACATCGGCGCGGACCTGGTGGCGAAGAGCCCGCCCGACGGACAGACGCTGCTCATGGCGTTCTCCTCGCATTCGAGCAACGCGGCGCTTTCCAAGCTGCCCTTCGACATCAACCGCGATTTCAGCTCCATCACGCTCGTATGCTCCGCGCCGGCCGTGATCATCGGCAGCCTGCAGGCGCCGCGCACGCTGCGCGAGGTCATCGCCTACGGCAAGGCAAATCCGGGCGCGCTCAAGTTCGGCTCCTCGGGCGTCGGCGGCACCGTCCACCTGGCGGGCGAGCTCATGCAGCAGATGGCGGGAATCGAGATGGTGCACGTTCCCTACAAGGGCATCGCGCTCGTCATGACTTCCATGCTGTCGGGCGATATCCAGCTCACCTACGCGACGCCGCTCTCCGGCGCCGCGCACTTCAAGAGCGGGCGCCTGGTGCCGATCGCGGTCGCCGGGCGCACGCGCTACCCGTCGCTGCCCGACGTTCCGACGGCCGCGGAGGCGGGGCTGCCGGGCTACGAGGTGGAGTTCTGGTACGGGTTGCTCGGGCCGGCCGGCATGCCGGCGCCGATCGTCGATCGCATCCAGCGCGACGTGGCCGCGCTCGTGAACGCGCCCGAGATGAAGCAGAGCCTCTCCGACCAGGGCTGCATCTCCTCCGGCAGCCGGCCGGAGGAGCTGACGGCGCTCATCCGCAACGAGTACGCGCAGTGGTCGAAGCTCGTGAAGGAGCGCGGCGTCAAGGCCGAATAAGGGAGTGCTCATGAAAACGAGAATGCTGATGCTGCTCGCTGCGCTCTTCCTGTCGACGAGCGCTCTCGCGGCCGACGTGCGCGTGATGATTTCCGCGGGGTTCTATCGGGTCTATTCCGCGCTCGTGCCGGCCTTCGAGAAAGCGACCGGAAACCACGTCATCACCACGCGCGGCCCGTCCATGGGCGACTCGCCCGAGGCCATCCCGACGCGGCTTGCGCGCGGCGAGCCTGCCGACGTGGTCATCATGGACGGCGCCTCGGCCGAGCGCCTCGCGCAGCGCGGCGTGCTGCGTGAGGGCAGCGTGGTGCGCCTGGCGCGCTCGCAGGTCGGCATGGTGGTGAAGGCCGGCGCGCCGAAGCCTGACATCGGCAGCGTGGAGGCGTTCAAGCGAACGCTCCTCGCGGCGAAGTCGGTCGCCTACTCGGACAGCGGCAGCGGCACCTATCTCTCGAAGACGCTCTTCCCGAAGCTCGGCATCGCCGACCAGATCGCGGGCAAGTCGCGCAAGGTGCGCGGGCCGCCCTCGGGCGAGCCGGTGGCTGCGGTGGTGGCGCGCGGCGAGGCGGAGATCGGCTTCCAGCAGGTGGCGGAGCTCATCCACGTGCCGGGCGTGACCTACGTCGGCCCGATTCCGCCGGAGCTCCAGGAGCCTTTCTTCTTTGCCGGCGGAATCGCGGCAAAAGCGCCCCAGCCCGAGGCGGCGGCCGCGCTCATCCGCCATCTTTCGTCGCCGGAGGCCGCCCCGGCGCTGAAAGAGGCGGGGCTGCTGCCGGTGTCGAAGTAGCGCGCTAGCGCCTCATTTCTTCGCGCATTCGGCGGCGACTTCCTCAAGAGTCGAGCGCACCGAGCCCCTGGTCATGAATTGCCAGGTGCCCTCGTGGCTGAAGTCGTCGATGAGCCAGCGGCCCTTGACGCGCTTCAGCAGGACATGGTCCTGCCAGCGCACCGGCTTTTCTCCGACGCGCCCGGGCGAGCTGACCCAGCCGATGGCGTAGCTCGCGCGCTCGGGCGTGCGCTCGATCTCCTTCACGCCATCGGAGTAGGTCGCGCCCTCGAAGAGCGAGACGAAGAGGTCGCCCTCGAGCGGCGGCGGCTCCTTGCCTTCGGTCGCCTTGTAATGGCATTCCAGGCCGCGCGCCGCAGCCTCGAGCACGCGGCCGAAGCTTGGCGTGAGCAGCGGGCGCAGCGCCGCGCGCTCCTTCCTGCCCGGGAACGAGCCGGCGCCCGAATCGAGGTACCACGCGATGAAATGATCGACGACGGAGCGCGGCTCGGGGCTCGCGAGGGCGCTTGCATCCGACAAGGCGAGCAGGACCGCGAAATACCCGGCCGCGAGGAACTTCATGCGAGTACCCAGGCGCCGCCAAGCGACGGTGGCAGGCCGACCGCATAGCCTTCGGCGATCTTCTTCACCGCCAGCCCGGCCGTGGCGCAGCGCTCGGCGAAGGCGGCCGCGTCGCGGCAGCCGAGCTGATAGCCGGCGAGCGCCGGCGCTGCGGGCGCATCGCCGAGCAGCGCCGAGAGGCGCTCGCGCGTGCCGATGACGACGCGCCCGCGGTCGGTCTCGAGCAGCGCTTCCTCTGCGCGCATCGATGGCAGCAAGGCGCAGAAGCGCGCCCAGCGCGCGGCGCTGTCGGCGACCTCATCCGCGACGACGTAGACCGCGCGCAGGCTCGTTACGCCGTTGGCGTGGCCAAGGTACCTGGGGAGCCAGATGTGCTCGGGCGTCATCTGCTGCACGTACTGGATCCTGCCTTCCGGCATCTTTTCGGGCGCGGGCCGCGCCACGTTGAAGCGCACCATGTTGCCGCCGTCCACCGGGCGCGCGAGGTCGACGAGCGGCTGCGGCTCGAAGCCCTGCGCCTGCAGGCGGCGGTGCTCGGCCGCGGCGTCGGGCGTTCCGAAGCAGGCGAGGTGCACGCCCGGATAGCGCGCCATGGCCGCGCGCATGCGCGCGGCGTGCGGCGTGTCCATGGTCGGCGTGAGGATCTCGAGGTAGCCTTCCTCGAGCATGACGCAGCGGTTGGATGCGCCGATCGGCGCACCGCCGACTTCCTGCACCGAGAGCGGCGTGACGGTAAAGCCGAGCGCTTCCAGCAGCCGTCCGGCGGCGCCGAGGTCCGGCACGAAGTGCGAGATGTGGTCCAGGTACAGCTCGCCGGGCGGCGGCTTCTGCTGGTCCGCAATGCTCATGGTTCGTGAACTTCGCCGTAGGGCATCTGGAGCATTCCGGGCCCTTGATTTTATCGGTACAAAGGACGAGCGCGGGGGTAGCTTAGCGGGAAGAGCGCGATCTAACCCTGATCGAGGCATGAGTTCGAACCTCATTCCCCGCTCCAGTAATATACCCGGCGTGAACAAGCCGGTGGATATCGCGGCCGCGTCCTCGACCCTGAGCGGCGCCGAAGCGGCCGTCGAAATGCTGAAGGCGCACGGCGTGGAGATCGTATTCGGCTTGTGCGGCGACACGAGCCTTCCGCTGTACGACGCGCTCGCCCGCCTGCAGGAAGGAAAGTCGCCTGCGACTCCGGGCATGAAGCACGTGCTCACGCGCGACGAGCGCCACGCCGCGTACATGGCGGACGGCTACGCGCGCGTGAGCGGCAAGGTCGGCGTGTGCGAGGGCCCGTCGGGCGGCGGCGCGACCTACCTGCTGCCGGGACTCGTGGAAGCGAACGAGTCCTCGATCCCGGTGCTGGGCATCAACACCGACATCTCCGTGTCCTCGCGCGGCAAGTTCACGCTGACCGAGCTCGACCAGCGCGCGCTCATGCGCCCGCTCACCAAGTGGAACGCGGTCCTCGACCGCGGCGCCGACCTGCCGCGCACCTTCCGCAAGGCGTTCGAGGCGATGACGACCGGGCGCCCGGGGAGCGCGCACATCGCGCTGCCCTTCGACGTGCAGAACGCGCCGGTCGAGCGCGCCGACATCTGGGCCGATCCGACGCTCGGCAGCTTTCCCTCGCGCCGCACGGCGCCCGACGCGTTCTTCGTCGAGCTCGCGGCGAAGCTCCTGCGCAAGGCGAAGAACCCGGTCTTCATCTGCGGCGGCGGCGTGGTGCTCTCCGGGGCGGAGCAGGAGCTCGCCGCGCTCGCGCAGAAGCTTGGCGCGCCGATCGCCACCACGATCAGCGGCAAAGGCTCCATCGACGAGCGCTCGCCGCTCTCCGTCGGGGTCGTGGGCTCGAAC
>DATAHF010000205.1:0-2431 GCA_036263315.1 Burkholderiales bacterium | reverse complement strand
CTCGAAGAGCTCCGCGCGGATCACCAGCGCCATCGTGCCGCCGGTGAGGAACATGATGAAGCTGAACCAAAGGTAGAGCGTGCCGATATCTTTGTGGTTGGTGGTGGTGATCCAGCGCATGAGCCCGGCCGCCGGGCCGTGATGCCCGTGGTCGTCATGGTGGTCGTGATCGTGGGCGTGTCCGTGTCCGTGCGTGTCGACGATAGAGCTCATCTGTTTCCCCTGCGCCTTACTTCCGGCGCGCTTTCACTTCAGCCGGCTGAACCATTCCCGCCTTGTTGCTCCAGGAATTTCTCTCGTAGGTGATCACCGCGGCGATCTCGGTGTCGGAGAGCTGCTTGCCGAAGGCCGCCATCGCGGTGCCGGGCCTGCCGTTCAGCACGGTGTCGATGTGGGCTTCCTTCGGGCCGCCGACGACCTTGCTGCCGTCGAGCGGCGGGAACGCGGGCGGCGCGCCCTTGCCGCTCGCCTGGTGGCAGGCGACGCAGTTGGCGGCATAGACCTTCTCGCCGCGCGCCTTCAGCTCGTCCTCGCTCCATTTCTTGTTCGGATCGTCGGCCGCGGCGAGCAGCGCCTTCTTCTTGTCCGCCACCCACTTGCTGTAGTCCTCCTGCGACACGACCTTCACCACGATCGGCATGAAGCCGTGCTCCTTGCCGCAGAGCTCGACGCATTGGCTGCGGAACGTTCCGGTCTGCTCCGGCCGGAACCACAGGTCGCGGATGAAGCCCGGAATCGCGTCCTGCTTGGCGCCGAAGGAAGGCACCCACCAGGAATGCACCACGTCCGCCGCGGTCGTGAGGACGCGGATCTTCTTGCCCACCGGCACGACGAATTCGTTGTCGACCTCGAGCAGGTAGTGCTCGCCCTTGGGCGCGCGGCCCTCGATCTGGTCGCGCGGCGTCGCGAGCGTGGAGAGGAAGCTGATGCCCTCGCCTTCGCCCTTCAGGTAGTCGTAGCCCCACTTCCACTGGTAGCCGGTGACCTTGACCGTCAGGTCCGGGCTGGAGGTGTCCTTCTGGGCGATCACCACCTTGGTCACGGGCCAGGCGATGATGACCAGGATGATGGCCGGGATGATCGTCCAGATCAGCTCGACCGTCGTGTTCTCGTGGAACTGCTCGGCCTTGTGGCCGACCGACTTGCGGTGCGCGAAGCAGGAATAGAACATCGCGCCGAACACGCCCACGAAGATCACGATGATCAGCCACATGACGTACTGGTGCAGCTGATCGATGTCGCGAGCGAGCTGCGAGCCGGGCTCGCGGAAGTACCACTCGATCGCGTGCGCCGACGCCGACGCGACAAGCGCCGCAGCGCCGGAAATGACAGCAACGAGCTTCCTACCCCTCATGCGCTTAGTCCCCGAGATCAGTTCTGCCTAATTCGTCTGCAGCTCACGTTCTTTTTCTGCGCCGACGCGTCGCGCGTAGTGCAGGAACGCGCCTCCCAGCATCAGCACTTCGAGTCCCGCGAAGGGAAGCACCAGCCATGCGCCCATCAACGCAAACCCGACGCCGATGGCAAGGACGGTAGCCGCAAGCCCGACAAACACTCGCAGCAGCCCAACCGGTGAGATCGAGCAGGTGCTCACGAAGCGCCGTAAAGTACCACAGATCAAGAACCTATCTCAAGGAAGGCGCTTGAAAATGCCAATCGTTTTCACTGGTTCGTCGCGCTTCGCGCGAGCCGCGCCTTTCCAGGCATGGCCATACACCACTTCGAAGGTCGCGCGCGGCGGCAAGCGCTCTTGCAGGCGCTTAAGGAAGCGCCCGCCGGCGAGGCCACGCGCACGATCGCGCCGCACGCTGGTCTGTCCGCTCGCGCGCAGGTCGGCAAGCAGCGCCGCGCCGCTGGCGTAGGTGAAGGTGAGCAGCTCCATGTCCATCACCGGCGCCGAGAATCCCGCGGCGACCAGCATGTCGCCGATGTCGTGCATGTCGAGGAAGGCGTGGACGCGCTCGGCGCCCGCCGCGGTGCGCAGCTCCTTGAGACTGTCCGGTCCGAGCGTGCTGAACATGACCAGGCCGCCGGGCGCAAGCACGCGGTGCAGCTCCTTCAGCGCCTCGAGCGGCTCCGGCACGCAATGCAGCGCCATGTTGGACCAGGCGAGATCGAAGGTATCGGCGGCGAGCGGAAGGCGCTCCAGCCGGGCGCACAGCGGGATCGAGGGGTTGCGGCGCAGCCAGCCGCGCTCGCTCTGCAGCATGCCGAGGGAAAAATCCGCCGCCGCGATGAGCGCGCCGCGGTAGCGCGCAGCGAGCGCGCGCGCCTCGCGCGCCGGCCCGCTGCCGGCGTCGAGGATGCGCCGCGGCGCCAGCTTGACGTAGTCCAGGCGCTCCAGCATGCGGGCGGCCACCTCCGCTTCGAGGCGCGAGGCGCCGGGATAGCTGCGTGCCGCGCGCTCGAAGCGCCGCCGCGCGGCGCGCGG
>DATAHF010000204.1:0-2411 GCA_036263315.1 Burkholderiales bacterium | reverse complement strand
CACCTCGACGATTTCCGGGGCAAGGCGGGCGTCGTGTTTTTCGGCTTCACGCATTGCCCGGACGTCTGCCCGACCACGCTCGCGGACATTGCCGGGGCACTGAAGACGCTCGGCCCGGAGGCTGACCGCGTGCAGGTGCTTTTCGTTACCGTCGATCCGGAGCGGGACACCGCCGCGGATCTCCAGCGCTACGTGAGCGCGTTCGATCCGCGCTTCATCGCGCTGCGCGGCGACGAGGCGGCCACGCAGCGCGTGGCGAAGGACTTCAAGATCTACTACGAGAAGCGCAAGCAGGGCGACACCTACACGGTCGACCACAGCTCGCAGAGCTACGTGATCGATCCGCAGGGCCGGCTGCGGCTTCTCGTGCGGCCGGAGCGGCTCGGCGAGGACCTTGCCGCCGACCTGCGCACGCTCCTGCGCGCAGGCTAGCGGGGCTAGCCTGCGGCCGGGGCCGGCAGCGCGCGCAGCGCCGCCGGATTGTCCAGCACCTTGCGCATCTTCTCGAGCGCTTTGGCCTCGATCTGGCGAATGCGCTCCGCCGACACCTTGAACTCGGCGGCAAGGTCGTGCAGCGTGGCCGCATTCTTCTCGCGCAGCCAGCGCGCCTGGATGATCCTGCGGCTGCGCGGGTCGAGCGCGGAGAGCGCCTTGCCGAGCCCTTCGGCCTGCACGCGCTCCGATTGCTTGGCTTCGAGCACGTGGTACGGCTCCGCGTCCGGGTCGGCGAGGTAGCTGACCGGGGCAAAGCTCTCCTCTTCGTCGTCCGCCTCGAAGGCCACTTCCTGGCCGGCGAGGCGGGTTTCCATTTCGACCACTTCCTCGGGCTTGACGCGCAATTCGCTCGCCACCCGGTCGACGTCCTCGAGCGTCATCGGCCCGAGATCCTTTTTCATGGAGCGCAGGTTGAAGAACAGCTTGCGCTGCGCCTTCGTGGTGGCGACCTTCACCAGGCGCCAGTTGCGCAGGATGTACTCGTGGATCTCCGCCTTGATCCAATGGATGGCAAAGGACACCAGGCGCACGCCGCGCTCGGGATCGAAGCGCTTCACCGCCTTCATGAGGCCGATGTTGCCTTCCTGGATCAGGTCGGCGTGGGGCAGGCCGTAGCCGAGATAGCCGCGTGCCGTGGCCACCACTAGGCGCAGGTGCGATAGCACGAGCTGGCGCGCCGCCTCGAGGTCGTTGTCGCTGCGGAACCGCCGGGCGAGCGAACGCTCCTCTTCCGCACTCAGCATCGGGAAGCGGTTCACCGTCTGGATATAAGCCTCGATACTTCCCGTCGGCATGGGCACGGGGGCCGCGCCGGGGAGAATCATCGTTGCCTGCATTAGGGTAATTCCTCCTTTTGCGAGCGCCATTTTAGCACTCTCCGAGTTTGAGTGCTAATCCAGCCAAAAGTTCCTGATATACCTTAAGCCGTAGCGTAAGTGTTTGCTTACTCTATCCGTCCATTTGCCGGAGCTGCTGGCTCACGGAGAGGTAGGCGCCCAGCCAGCCGATCACCCCCGAAAAGGCGAGCAGGGCGAGCGCATCGCCGATGCCGGGGAAGGCGAACCGGAAAGCCGACCCGTAGGACTCCGACAACGGCGCGACTTCCCGGTTCAGCAAGGCGAGGCCGGCCGCGACGATGGCGAGGGCGATGATCCCGCCGGCAAGGCCTTGCACGAGGCCCAGGTAATAGAAGGGCCTGCGGATGAACGCGTCGGTGGCCCCGATGAGCCGGGACACCTCGATCTCCTCGCGCTGCGTGAGGATCTGCAGCCGGATGGTATTGAAGGTCACGGCGATCAGGCCGATGGCAAGCAGCCCTGCCAGCAGCCAGAGGACGGAACGCAGGATCGCCGCCAAGGCGCCCAGCCGGCGCGCCCAGTCGGAGTCCGCCTCGACGCGCGCGACGTTCGCGATCTTCGCAAGGTCGCGCGCAAGCGCATCGAGCGCCGCCGGCGAGCCGTCCCTCGCCTCGAGGAGGTAGGCATCCGGAAGCGGATTGCGCCCGAGCGCGGCGAGGATGTCCGACATGCCCTGCACGGAGCTCAGGTCCTTCAGCGCCTGCTCGCGCGGAATGAAGCGAACGCGCGCGATGCGCGGATCGGCGCGCACGGCCGCCCCCACGGCATCCGCATCGGCGCGCCTCGCCTCGGGCCTGAGAAAGACCGAGAGCTGCGGCGCAAGGGTCATGCGCGCGCCGACCGTGCGCAGGCTGTCGAGCGCGAGGTAGCCGCCCGCGGGAAGCGAGAGCGCGACGCCGATGACGATCACGCTCAGCAGGCCGCCGGCGCGCGGCAGGCGTCCGAGCGCCGAGCGCAGCGCATGTCCGTGCTGGCGCAGCCAGGCGTTCAGACGATCCTCCCGGCTTCGAGCGTCAGCACCCGCGTCCCATAGCGCTCGACGAGCGCCTCGTCGTGCGT
>DATAHF010000203.1:0-15111 GCA_036263315.1 Burkholderiales bacterium | reverse complement strand
GGGCAGCCGACGCAGAAGCCCGGCGGGCGCTGCGGCACGCCGCCCAGCAATTCGGCGGCGCGCTTCTTGAGGGCCGCGACGGGCGCGACCGCCGCCTCGCGGCCGAGGAACCTGGAGAGGCCCGTGAGCACCACTTCGCCCGTGTATTCGCCCGCCATCGGCAGCACGTCCTTCCCGCGCACCTTCACCGCGTTCACCTCATGGCGGCGGAGCGTGGCGAGGAGCTGCTCCTCGATATACGCGGGCTGGCCTTCCTCGACGACCAGCACTTCGCGCTTGCCGTTGCAGAATTCGACCAGCTCCTCCGGCACCATCGGGTAAGTCACGTTCATGCAGTAGATCGGCACCCGCGCTGTGCCGAAAGCGTCCGCCAGCCCGATCATCTGCAGCGCGCGGATGACGGCGTTGTACAGCCCGCCCTGGCAGACGATGCCGAGCTCGGCCATGTCGCCGCGGAAAGTTTCATTCAGCCGGTGCTCGCGGATGTACTTCACCGCCGCGGGCCAGCGCACTTCGATCTTCTGCTTCTCCTGCGCGTAGGTGGCGGGGGGCAGGCAGATGCGGCCGTAATCGAAGGCCGGGTCCTGCAGCAGGTCCTTCTTGGAAAAGTGTCCCCGGCGGTTCGCCTTGGCGACGAAGCTGCCCTGCACGTGGCACGCCCGGATGCGCAGCTCCAGCATCACGGGCGAGCTCGAGGCCTCGGAGAGCTGGAAGCCGTGCTCGACCATCTCGACGATCTTCGGCAGGTTCGGCCTCGGATCGAGGAGCCAGATCTGCGACTTCATGGCGAAGGCGTGGCTGCGCTCCTGGATGATGGAGGAGCCTTCCCCGTAATCCTCGCCGAGCACGAGGAGCGCGCCGCCCTTCACTCCCGCGGAGGCGAGATTCGAGAGCGCATCGGAGGCTACGTTGGTGCCGACGGTGGACTTGAAGGCGACTGCGCCACGGATCGGGTAGTTGATCGAAGCACCGAGCATCGCCGCCGCGCCGGCCTCGTTGGCATTGGTCTCCACGTGCACGCCGAGCTCATCGAGGATGTCGCGAGCGTCGTTCAGCACGTCCATCACGTGCGACACGGGCGCGCCCTGGTAGCCGCCGACGTAGGACACGCCCGACTGCAGCAGCGCCTTGGTGACGGCGAGGATGGCCTCGCCATGGAAGGTCTCGCCTTCACCGAGCTTGAGCTTGCCGACTTCTTCCTTGAACGATCTTTCCATAAAGCTTCCTTAGCTAAGCACGCGGGGCAGCCACAGGGCCACCCCGGGCGCTACGAAAACCAGCGCGAGCACGAGGATGCTCATTGCCACGTAGGGCACCACCGAGAGAAAGATGTGGCCCATCGTCACCTGCGGCGGGGCGACGCCGCGCATCGTCATGAGGAGCAGCCCGTGCGGCGGCAGCAGCAGGCCGAGCTGCATGCAGATGAGGAACATGACGCCGAACCAGACCTGGTCGATGCCGAAGCGCTGCACGATCGGCATGAAGATGGGCAGCGTGATGAGCATCATGCTGACCTGGTCGACGAAAATGCCGAGGAAGATGAGCATTGCCATCATGCCGGCGACGATCGCCATCGGCGAGAGCCCCAGCCCGACCAGCGCGCCGACCAGGCCGTTGCTCGCGCCGGAGAACGACAGGATCTGCGAGAACGTGGTCGCGCCCACGATGATGAACAGGATGATGGTCGACACTGCCACGGTCCCGCGCAGGGCGGCAAGCAGGTTCCTGACGCTGAGCGCGCCGTAGGCGATGGCAAGCGTCATGGTGGCGAACGCGCCAATCGCGGCCGATTCCGTCGGCGTCGCCCAGCCGGCCGACATCGAGATGACCACGACGGCGAAGATGGACACCAGCGGCAGCACGTACTGGACAAAGGGCCGCAGCTTCGCCCAGCCGTGGTATTCGGCGAGCGGCGAGGGCGGGGCAAGCGAGGGCTTGAGCATCACGCGCCCGATGATGTAGGCGACGAAGGCGACCGACAGGATGAGGCCCGGCATCACGCCGCCGATCAGCAGGCGCGAGATCGAGATGCCGGAGAAGCTGCCAAGGAGCACGGTAAGCGCCGAGGGCGGGATCAGCATGTCCACTGCGCCGATGGCCATCACCGGCCCGGCCGCCATCGTCGGGTGATAGCCGCGCGCGAGCATCACCGGCACCATCAGGCTGCCGAGCATGGCGGTGGTCGCGATGGTGGAGCCCGAGATCGCGGAAAAAATGGTCCCGGCGACCACTGCCACTACCGCGAGGCGCCCGGGCACTTGCGCGATCAGGCGCTCGACGCCGTCGATCACCTTCACGGCAAGGCCGGTGTGGAAAAGCACTTCGCCCATCAGCACGAAGAGCGGGATCGGCGTGAGCGAGAAGCTGGTGATGGACACCACGCTGTTTCGCGCCAGCTGCTCCAGGCCGGGCTCGCCGCCCAGCCAGAGCATCGCGCCGACGATGTTCACCGCGATGAACGTGAAGGCCACCGGCAGGCCGAGGAAGAGCAGCGCGGTTGAGCCGCCGAGCATGAGCCACGCCGCGAATTGCCAGGACATGCCGGTTCAGCCCGCCGTCACGGCGTCTTCGCGCGGCCCGTGCGGCGCGCGCGCGAGCCGCTGCATGCGGAAAAGCACCTCGATGGCGAGCAGGAGGAACGCGATCGGCAGCGGTGCGAGCAGCCACCATTCCGGGGTGATGAGGGTCTTGATGGAGAGCGCGCCCGAGGCAAAGCTGGCGTACGCCGAGCGCGCGCCGTAGACCACCATCACCAGGCAGCAGGCCAGCGCCAGCACGTCGACGACCCACTCGCAGTACCACGCGGCGCTCTTCGGGATCGCGCGCAGCACGATGTCGACCCGGATGTGCTGCCCGCGACGCAGGAGCCAGGGGGCGGCGCACAGCGTGATGAGGTAGAGCATCGCCTCGCTCAGATCGTTGCTCCATTCCAGGCCGCGCATGGAGGGAATCCACGCCGTGTTGCGCAGCAGGACGTCCAGGCAGATCATCATCATCATCGCGAACAGCATCAGGCCCGCCAGCGCGGCGAGCGCCTCCAGCAGCTTCTCGTAGCCCGCCGACAGCCGGTCGATCACGGAGCGAGCAGCTTCTTCAGTTGCGCGCCATATTGCGGGCTCGCCTTGATCGCGCCCGCCCAGCCGACTTCCTTCGCTTTGGCGAGGTAGGCGCGGCTGGTGGCGGCATCGAAGGTGATCGTCTGGATGCCCGCTTCCGCCTGGCGCTTCGCCTCGTTGGCGTTGTAGGACTTCCAGAAGTCGTTCTGCGCCTCGTAGGCGCGCGTTTCCTTCGACAGCCATTCGCGCGCCGCCGGCGTGAGCGACTTCCACTTGTCCAGGTTCATGACAAGGGAGACCTCGGCGTTGTAGAAGCCGGGATCGACGCGATACTTGGTCTTCTCCTGCCAGTTCAGGTCGAACAGGCCATGGATCGGCCAGCCGTAGCCGTCCACCACGCCGCGCTCGAGCGCCGTGTAGACCTCGCCCGGCGCCGTCTGCATCACGGTGGCGCCGAGCGCCTGGAAGAAGTCGCGGTACACGGGCGTGATGCGGATCTTGATGCCGGCGAGCTCGGGCTTGTCGATCTTCTTGTTGAGATACAGATGGAACGGCGTGAAGTCGACCACCCTGGCGAGATAGACCATGTTGGCCTTCTCCTGCCAGATCTTGTTGATGAGCTCGAAGGCGCCGTTCTTGCGCTGGTCCACTGCGCTCACTTCGGCGAGCTTGAGGGCATCGGCTTCCGGCATGAGGTTGGTATAAAAGGCGCCGGTAGTCAGGGCGAGGTCCACTACGCCCGTCTTCACCGCGTTGCCGACTTCGAAGGTCGGGATCGCCTTCGGCCCGCCGATGAAGTTGAGCTGCACGACGCCCTTGCCCTCCTTGTTCGCCTTCTCCATCCACTCCACGGTGCGCTTCACGTAATAGGAGTTCTCCGGGAAGGCGCTCACGACGCGCAGCGTCGTTTCCTGGGCCGCGGCAGCACCGGCGAGTACCGCGGCGGCAAGCGCCGCGAGGCGCATGACGGTTTTCATGGGTTCCTCCTCTCGAAAGGAGGCTTGAGCCTAGGACTGGCCTCTGTATTTGTCAAATTGATGTAGCGCATGTTATGTATCACGATCATGAATGTGAATGACATCGACCTCAACCTGCTGCGCGTCTTCGACGCAGTGCTGCGCGAGCGCAGCGTCACGGCCGCGTCGGCGCGCCTCACGCTGTCGCAGCCGGCGGTTTCCAACGCGCTTGCACGCCTGCGCGGGCTGTTCGACGACCCGCTGTTCGTCCGCACCGCGGGCGGCATGGAGCCGACGCCGTTCGGCCGCGGCCTCGCGCAGCCGGTGAGGCAGGCACTGGGCCTGCTCGAAGCGGCCCTCGCCCATGGCCCGGGCTTCGATCCTGCAAGCTCCACGCGCGCGTTTCGCTTCTACATGTCGGACCTGGGACAGATCGAGTTCCTGCCGCCGCTCGTGGAGCGGGTGCGGCGTGCCGCGCCCGGCGTGCAGCTCGAGGCTTTGGCGCTCGATATCGAGGACCTGGGCGATGCGCTCGCCACCGGCGCGCTCGATGTCGCCATGGGCTTCCTGCCCGGGCTGCATCCGCCCCTGCGGCGCAAGGCGCTTTTCCGTGACCCGTATGTCTGCCTCATGCGTGCCGACCATCCGCGCATCGGGGGCAAGCTGACGAAGAAGCTCTTCCTCGAGGCCTCGCACGTGCTCGTGTCCTACCGCGGCGGCCATCACGTCATCGAGCAGGCGCTGGAGCGCGCCGGGCTCGCCCGGCGCATCGCGGTGCGCGTGCCGCATTTCACCGTCGTGCCGATGATGCTGCAGCGCACGGATCTCATCCTCACGCTGCCGCGACGCGTGGCGCTCGTCTACGAGCGCCACGGCCCCTTCAAGTCGCTGCCGCTTCCCGTGCCGATCCCGGCGGCGGATGTCGGCGTGCACTGGCACGAGCGCTTCGATGCCGACGCCGGCAACCGCTGGCTGCGCCAGCAGCTGATCGAGCTCTTCGCGGAGTAAGGCTTCCTAGCGCAGCTTGTCCGACAGGCCGCGCAGTTCCTTGATCGGCTCCGGCGCGCGCTTGGCCAGGGCGCTCCAGTAGGCGTCGTAGGCCGCGGCGCGGTGGCCCGGGCCCATGTTGACGATCTGGATGCCGGCCTCCTTGATGCGCTTCTCGTCGGCCGCCTTGCGTTCGGCCACCCAGCGGACATTCTCGGCCTCGAGCCAGTCGGCCTGGCGGTTCAGGAAGGCGCGCTGGTCCTCGCGCAAGCCGCGCCACTTGTTCTGGTTGATGAGCACGTTGACCACCACGTTGTAGAAGCCCGGGTCGATGCGGTAATGGGTGTGCGGTCCCCAGCCGAGGTCGAACATGCCGATTCCCGGCCAGCCGTAGCCGTCGACGACGCCGCGCTCGAGCGCAGTGAGCACCTCGCCCGGCGCGGTCGTCACCTGTGAGACGCCCAGCACCTCGAAGAAGGGGGCGTAGTTCGGCGTCGTTCTCAGGCGCATGCCCTTGAACGAGCCGTTCGGTAGCGGCTTGCTCGTCCAGACATGGAATTCCACGCCGTCGGCGTAGGCCGTGAGCAGGTGGGCGTTCAGCTTCTGGCCGGTGTACTTGTTGAGCGCGTCCCAGAACGGGGTCTTCTTCAGCTTGGGCGTCGGCAGCGGCGCGAGGATTTGGGCATCGCACTCGGGGCAGAGGTTGGTATAGAAGGTAGGCGCCACCGAAGCCATGTCGACCACGCCGTTCTTGAGGGCGTTGCCCTGCTCGAACGTGGGGATCGCGTCTGGGCCGCCGATGAGCCGGATCTGCACGAGGCCCTTGCCTTCGGCGTTCACGTGGTCCACGAAACGCACGAAGATCTCGCCGAACGTGGTGTTCTTCGGCACGAACAGCACCGCGCTGAGCGTGGCCTCCTGGGCCGCCGCCGCGCACGAGAACGCGGCAAGCGCCGCCATGATCATTTTCTTCATCGCTGCCTCCTCCGCCGTCTGGGAGCGCCAATCTAGCAGACTAGAATGCGGCTGTGTCCATGGCGATCGAGAACCTGGTGCGCGGGCACGCCGTGCATCGCGCCGCCTACGTCGACCCCGAGATCTACGCCCTCGAAGAGGAGCGGATCTTCCGCCGCGCCTGGCTGTACGTCGGGCACGAGAGCGAGATCCCCGCCGCGGGCGATTACGTGCTCGCGCCGCTCGGCGGCGAGGAGGTGCTGCTCGTGCGCCAGGAGGACGGCTCGGTCGGCGCGCTGCATAACCGATGCGCGCACCGCGGCGCGCGCATCGCCACTTGCCCGGGGAAAGGCGCGCGCACGCTGCGCTGCCCGTACCACGCCTGGACCTATCGGCTGGATGGAAGCCTGCTCGGCGTGCCGTTGCCGGACGGATACGCCGATGCACCGCGCGCCGGCCTTGCGCGCGTGGCGCGCGTGGAAAGCTACCGCGGCTTCATTTTCGCGACCCACGATCCCGGCGCGCCATCGCTCACCGAATATCTCGGCGGCCTCGCGAGCGCGTTCGACAACACGGTGGACCGCGCCCCGGCGGGAACGCTCACGCGCTTCGGCGGCCGCCTGCAGCTCGAATACCGCGGCAATTGGAAGATGTTCATGGAGAACGCGCTCGACCTCGTGCATCCGGGCTTTGTCCACAGGAGCTCGGTGGAGGCGGCGCGCGCCCACCCGGAGGCCTTGCAAGCCGACGAGCTCGCGCAGCAGGCCGCCCAGATGTTCCTCGCCAACGGCCTGCCCGGGCCGCAGTGGGGCGAGGTGCCGCTGCACACCTTCCCCGGCGGCCACGCCTATATGGGCGGCTTCTACCGAGGCGGCGTGATCGCGCCCGAGCGCGCCGATCCGGTGTTCGCCCGGTATCGCAAGGCGCTGGTCGAGCGCCATGGCGAGGAGAAGACGCGCGCCATCCTCGAGGTCGATCGCTTCAACAACCTGGTCTGGCCGAACCTGTCGCTCAACGCGCGCTTCGCGGCGCTGCGCATCGTGCGGCCGCTCGCCGCGGACCGGACGGTGGTCGAGGTGCAGTGCTTCCGGCTCGACGGCGCGCCCGAGGAAATGCACGAGCTCACGCTTCGCTTCGTCAACCTGGCGGCCTCACCCGCGTCGCTCGTCGCTTCGGACGACCTCGAGATCTTCGAGCGCTGCCAGGCGGGGCTGCGGGATCGCGCAAGCGACTGGATCGACATGCGGCGCGGCGTGCTTGCCGACGAGCGCGCGCCGGACGGCGCCTGCCGCAGCCCCGGCACGAGCGAGGCCGCGGTGCGCAACCAGTTCGACGCGTGGAAGCGCTACCTGTGCCGGTCCTGAAAGCGCAGGTCGAGGCGCTGCTGCTGCTCGAAGCGCGCCTGCTCGATGAGCGGCGCTTCGACGAGTGGCTCGCGCTCTTCGCAGGCGACGCGGTGTACTGGGCGCCCACCCGGCCGGAGCAGCGCACTCCGGCGGACGGGCTGTCCCTGCTGCACGAGTCGCGGGCGCTCCTCGAGATGCGGGTCGCGCGCCTGCAGCGCGCGGACGCGCACGTGCAGAGCCCGCCCGCCCGCACGCTGCACCTCGTCTCCGGCATCGAAGTGCTGCCTTCGCAGGACGCGCGCTGGGAAATCGAGGCGCGCTCGACGCTCGTCGTCGCCGAGCGCCGCGGCGCCGAGTCGCGCTGGTTCGCCGGGCGCGCCTTGCACGTACTGAGGAGAAATGCTGAAACTCTGCTGATCGTGATGAAGCGCGTGGATCTCATCGACGGCGACGCGCCGCAGCGCGCGCTCGCCGTCCCGTTCTAGCGCCATGGACCAGCGCTCGGGCCGCCGTCTCGCGCCGAGCCGCATCGGCGTCGGCACGCCGCGCTCGCATGCGCGCCGCCTCGCCGCGGGCCGCGGCCGCTATGCCGACGACCTGCGCTTTCCGCGCCTGCTGCATGCCGCGTTCGTGCGCAGCCCGCACGCGCATGCCCGCATCGGCAGGATCGACTTTGGCCAGGCGCTCGCGCTGAAGGGCGTCATCGCGGCTTTCGACGGCCCTGGACTCGCCCGCGTGTGCAAGCCCTGGCAGACGAAACTCGAGACGTGGCCGGGACACCGCTCCGCGCCGCAGTGGCCGCTCGCGATGGAGCGCGCGCTGTGGCAGGGCGAGCCCGTGGCGATCGTGCTGGCGGAAAGCCGCGCTCTCGCAGAGGACGGCGCCGAGCGCGTGGAAGTGGAATGGGAGCCGCTCGCCGCGCTTGCCACCCCGGAAGCCGCGCTCGAGGCGCAGGCGCCGTTGCTGCATCCGGAGCTCGGGACGAATCTTGCCTTCGAGCATCGCCTCGCCTCGGGCGGCCGCCCTTCTGCGGCGGGCGCCACCCAGCGCATCGCGCGCCGGCTGAAGTTTTCCCGGCACACCGGGGTGCCGCTCGAGCCGCGTTCCATCGTGGCGGATTTCGATGCCAGCCAGCGCCACCTCACCGTGTATCAGGCCACGCAGGTGCCGCACCAGATGCGCGCCGCGATTGCCGAGTGCCTCGGCCTGCAGGAGCACGAGGTACGCCTGCTCACGCCGGATGTCGGCGGCGGTTTCGGCGTGAAGCTGCACGTCTACGGCGACGAGCTCGCGGCATGCGCCGCATCGGTATTGACCGGTCGCGCGGTCAAGTATGTGTGCGACCGGCTGGAGGCCTTCAGCGCCGACATCCACGCCCGCGCGCATCGGGTGGACGTAGCGGTGGAGCTGTCCGCCGATGGCAGGATCGGCGCGCTCGCCGTGGACGACGTGATGGAAGCCGGCGCTTATTCGGCGTATCCGCGCTCCAGCATTCTCGAGGGACTGCACGTGCTTTTCTTCGCCGGCGCGCCCTACGACATTGCGGCCCGCGAGGCGCGCTTGCGCGTGGTATGGCAGAACAAGCCCGCGACCGGCTCGTATCGCGGGGTCGGCCAGCCGATCGCCTGCGGCGCAGTGGAACCGGTGATCGACGCCGCGGCGCGCGCGCTCGGCATGGATCCGGCGGAGATCCGCCGCATAAATTATCGGGGCGAAGGGTTCACCCACGAAGCCTGCCTCGACCGGCTGCTCGATCTCATGGACTACAAGGGGCTGCGCAGCCGGCAGGCGGCGGAGCGCGAGCGCGGTTGCTACCTCGGCGTCGGCTTCGCCGCTTTCATGGAGCAGAACGCGCCTGGTCCCACGGCCTACGGCGATGCACGCGTGAAAATCTCGGCGCAGGAAGGATGCACGCTCCGCCTCGAACCTTCCGGAACGGTCACCTGCGTGAGCTCGCACGCCGATCAGGGGCAGGGGGTCGAGACCGCGCTCGGCCAGCTGGTCGCCGAGACGCTCGAGCTGCCGCTCGAACACGTGCGCGTAGTGGGCGGGGACTCCGCAATGACGGCGGTCGGGCGCGGCACGTTCGCCTCGGGCGGGCTGACGATCGCAGGCGAGGCAGTGCTGCTTGCCGCACGCCGGCTCGCCGAGCGGCTCGTGCAGCTGGCGGCCGCGCTGTGGAATGCGCCGCCGGCGACGCTCGAGCTCTCCGGTGCTGCGGTACGGGAGATCGACGGGACAAGGTCGATACCGATCGCGGAGCTCGCCGCGCTCATGAACTACCGCCAGCACCAGCTGCCCTCCGGGATCGAAGCCGACCCGGCAGTGACCGTGCATGCGTCGATGAAGTCGCCTTACCTCCTCGCCAACGGCATCCAGGCGAGCCTCGTCCGGGTCGATCCGGATACCGGCATGGTGAAGCTTCTCAAGCACTGGATCGTCGAGGACTGCGGGCGCGTCGTGAATCCGCTCCTTGCAGACGAGCAATTGCGCGGCGGCATCGTGCAGGGCATCGGCGCCGCGCTCTTCGAACAGTCGCTCTACGACGAGGACGGCCAGCTCCTGAACGCCTCCATGGCGGACTACCTCGTTCCGATGGCCGGAGAAATGCCGGACATCGAGATTGCACACGTGGAGAGCGCGGTCGCGGGCACGCTGCTCGGCGCCAAAGGCATCGGCGAAGCCGGGACCATCGGCGCCGCCGCGGCCGTGGGAAACGCGATCAACGACGCGCTGGCGCCTTTTGGCGTCGAGGTGACGGAGCAGCCTTATACGCCGCAGCGCATCTTGCAAGCACTGGCCGGTGCCCGCTAGGGCCGCCCTGCGTATCCTCGGAGCGCGCGAGCGGACCGTTTCGCTGGCTGCGCCGATGCGCAATGCGGCCATCGGCTTCGGTGCCATGACCGCCTCGGCGCTCGCGCTGTGCATCGAGCACGAAGGCCGTCGCGTCGCCGGGTTCGCGTTCGACTCCATCGGGCGCTATGGCAAGGGCGCCTTGCTTGCAGAGCGCTTCATTCCAAGGCTGCTCGCCGCGCCTGCGGCCTCGCTCGTCGACGCTTTCGGTGTGATCAGCCCCGAGGCCTGCGTGCGCGTCGTCATGGAGGACGAGAAGGACGGCGGCCATGGGGAGCGGCCCGGTGCGGTGGGCCTCATCGAGGCTGCGGCCTGGGACCTGCGCGCCAAGCTCCTCGGCCTGCCGCTATGGAAAGCGATCGCGCAGCGCTATGGCCACGAGGCGTCGAGGGCGCGCATTGCGGTATACGCCTCGTGCGGCCACTATCGCGAGGGCGAGGACGCCGGGCTGGCGGATGAAGTGCGGCGCGCGGAGGATTGCGGCTACCGCCGCGTGAAGATCAAGGTCGCAGGCGAAGTGGCCGGCGATGTGCGCCGTCTCGAAGCCGCCAGGTGCACCACCTCGCTTGCCGTCGACGTGAACGGCCGCCTGCGGCGCGAAGCCGCCGGCGAATGGTTCGACGCGCTCCGGCCCTTCGACCTCGAGTGGATCGAAGAGCCGGCGCCGCCGCTCGACTACGAGCTGCTCGCGGAATATTCGCAGATGACCTGCGCGCCGCTCGCCACCGGCGAAAACCTTTTTTCCTTCGACGATGCGCGCAACCTGCTGCGTTACGGCGGCCTCCAGCCCGGCCGCGATTTCGTGCAGATCGACCCGCTGCTTTCCTATGGCGTGGGCGAGTACGCGCGCATCGTGGCGCTGTTCGAAGCAGGCGGGTGGCAACGCGGCGCGTTCATGCCGCACGCCGGCCATCTGTTCGCCGCGCATTGCGTCGCCGGCCTCGGGCTGCGGGCGGCGGAAGCCTCGCCCGACCCGGCGCTTCCCTACGGCGGATGGTGGGACGGGGTGCAGGTCGCGGATGGCACAATTACCCTCCCGGAGCTGCCGGGCGTGGGGTTCGAGGGCAAAGCGAATCTGCACGCGCTGCTGGCGCCGCTCGCCGCCGAATCGTAAGGACACCATGAAAGCCAAGCTGCGCCATATCGCCATCGCCGTGCCGGAGCTCAAGCCGGCGGCCGAGTTCTACAAGAACACCTTCGGCCTGGAGGAAGTGAGCTACGTCGAGACGCCGTACGGGGACGGGTTGTCGCTTTCCGACGGCGTGATCAACCTGACGCTCCTCAAGTTCCACTCCGACGACGCCGCCGGGGACGAGCGCGGCAAGGACTATGTCGGCATCCACCACATGGGATTCATCGTCGACGACCTGGAGGCGTTCAGCGAGAAAATCCAGAAGAACGGCGGCCGCTTCCATCGCGAGCTGAAAGGCGGCGGCGGGGTGGACTTCGAGCGCAAGTTCCGCGACCCGAACGGCGTGGTGTTCGACATCTCGCACAAGGGCTGGGTCGGCATCACGGAATGAGGATCGCCGTCCTGGGCGGCGGCAACGGCGCCTATGCCGCCGCCGCCGATTTCTCCGAGCGCGGGCACGAAGTGCGCTTCTGGCGCCGGGACGCCGAGCGGCGGCGCGCGCTGCGGGCGAGTGGCCGCATCGTGCTGAAGGACGCAGAAGGCGAGCGCGCCGTTCAGCTCGCGGCGGTCTGCGACGACGTGGGCGAAGCCGTGCTCGGCGCGGAGCTCGTCTTCATGCCGGACCCGGCATTCACGCAGGCGGACAACGCCGCCTTGCTTGCTCCGCACCTTGGCGACGGCCAAGTGGTGTTCCTCGCGCCGGGCACGTTCGGCTCGTACGTCATGTCGAGCGCGATCCGCAAGGCCGGAAACCGCGCCGGCTTCGCCTTTGCCGAGACGGGAACGCTCCCCTGGCTCACCCGCAAGCACGGCGATGGCGTCGCCGCGATCACCGCGCGGGCGACCCGGCTGCCGACGGGTGTGTATCCGGCGCAGCGCCGCGAGTCCGCCCTCGCGATCCTCGGCAAAGTGTTTCCCGTGGAGCCGGTGGAGGACGCGCTCTCCGCGGCGCTGATGAACGCCGGACCGATCATCCACCCGCCGCTCATCCTGATGAACGCGGGCCCGCTCGAGCACTTCGAGCGCTGGGACATCCACAACGAGGGCACCCAGCCTTCCATCCGGCGGGTCACCGATGCGCTCGACGCCGAGCGCATCGCGGCACGCACCCGGCTCGGCTATCGGGCGCCGCATTTTCCGCTCGCGGACCACTACCGCGCCGACGGCGAGGAATGGATGTACGGACGGCGCGTGCACAAGAAGCTGACCGACTCCAAGGACTGGCGCGAGCGCATCGTGCTCACGGAGCACCGCTACATGCGTGAGGACGTCGAGTACGGCCTCGCCTTCCTCGTTTCCGTGTGCGAGTGGGCCGGCGTGGCGTGCCCCGTGGCGCGGGGGCTGCTCGCGCTCGGCTCGGCCGTGCTCGGGCGCGACCTGCGCAAGGAGGGCCGCACGCTGGAGAGCCTCGGTCTCGCCGCTCTTTCGAAAGAAGAGATGCAGCAGGCGCTGCGATGAAGATCGTCGCGCTTGGCGCGGGGCGCATGGGCCGAGGCATCGGCCAGGTCTTCGCCTACGCCGGCTATGACGTCTCGGTGGTGGATTTCAAGCCGCGTCCCGCGGGCGAGCAGGCGCGGCTCGGCGAGGCCGGCCATGCCGAAATCAGCGCCAACCTCGCGCTCCTCGCCGAGCTGGGATTGCTCGACGACGACAAGCGCCGCCAGGTCGCCGCGCGCGTGAAGTTCCTCGCGCTCGACGAGGCCAAAGCAGCGCTCGAAGCCGCGGACGTCATCTTCGAAGGGGTAACCGAAACGCTGGAAGCGAAGCGCGATGCGTTCGCGCGCGCCTGCCGCCATGCCAGGGCGGACGCCATCGTCGCGTCGACCACGTCCTCCATGCTTGCCGACACGCTCGCGGCGCTCGTGCCGCACCCGGAGCGCTTCATCAACGCGCACTTCCTGAATCCGGCGTACCTCATTCCGCTGGTCGAGCTGAGCCCGGCGCACGTCACGGCGGAAGCAACGTTTCGCAAGACGAAAGACCTGCTCGAGTCCGCCGGCAAGGTGGTCGTGCGCTGCGCGCCGTCGCCCGGCTTCATCGTGCCGCGCCTGCAGGCCGCGTTGATGAACGAGGCGGTGCGGCTGGTTGAGGAGGGCGTGGCCACGCCGGAGGAAATCGACCGGGCGGTGCGCTCCGGCCTCGGGCCGCGCTACACCGCCATGGGCGTGTGCGAATTCATCGACTATGGCGGCGTGGATATTCTCTATTACGCCTCGCGCTCCATGGCGCAGGCGCTGCAGGCGCCGCGCTACGAGCCGCCGGCGCTGATCGCGCGGCTCATGGACGAGGGCAAGCGCGGCACGCGCGAAGGCGAGGGGCTCTACGATTGGCGCGGGCGCGATGTCGCGGCCTATCAGAAAGCGCTCGTCGGACGCTACGTGGCGCTCTTCCGGCATCTCGGCCTGCTCCGTCCGCCCGCCTAGCCCGGATAGAATCCGCGGATGCTTTTCCCAACCACCCTCGTAGGCAGCTATCCGCAGCCCGAATGGCTGATCGACCGCAAGAAGCTCGCGGGGCGCTTTCCGCCGCGCGTGCGCGCAAAAGAGCTCTGGCGCATCCCCGAGCCCTGGCTCGCCGAGGCGCAGGACGATGCCACCCTGCTCGCGATCCGCGCGCAGGAGGACGCCGGGCTCGACATCGTGAGCGATGGCGAGATCCGCCGCGAGAGCTACTCCAACCGCTTCGCCACTGCGCTCGAAGGCATCGACATCGACAACCCGGGCAGCGCGCTCGACCGCTCGGGCCATCCCAACCCGGTGCCGCGCATCGTGGGCAAGATCCGCAGGAAGCACGCGGTCGAGGTCGACGACCTGCGTTTTCTCAAGAAGCACACCACGAGAAAAACCAAGATCACGGTGCCCGGCCCGTTCACCATGTCGCAGCAGGCGCAGAACGACTTCTACAAGTCGGCCGAGGAGGCGGCGATGGACTACGCCGCCGCGGTGAACGCCGAGATCAGGGATCTCTTCGCCGCCGGCGCCGACATCGTGCAGGTCGACGAGCCCTACATGCAGGCGCGCCCGGAGAAGGCGCGCGAGTACGGACTGAAGGCCCTGAACCGGGCGCTCGAGGGCATCTCCGGCACGACGGCGGTGCATATCTGCTTCGGCTACGCGGCCATCATCCACGAGCGTCCGTCCGGCTACTCGTTCCTGCCCGAGCTCGCCGGCTGCCCGGTGCAGCAGGTGTCGGTCGAGACTGCGCAGTCGAAGCTCGACTGCGCGGTGCTGTCGTCCCTCAAGGGAAAGAAAATCCTCCTCGGATGCATCGACCTCTCGGAGACGACGGTGGAAACGCCCGAGACGGTGGTGGAGCGCGTGAAGCGCGCGCTCCCCTACGTCGCGAAGGAGGACGTCATCCTCGCACCGGACTGCGGAATGAAATACCTGCCGCGCGAAGCCGCCGACGGCAAGCTGAAAGCCATGGTGGAGGCCGCGAGGCGGCTGCGGGTGGAATATGGCAAGTAAGCCGAAGGGCCTCGCGAAAGGCCTCACCAACTACGGCGACGCAGGCTTCTCGCTTTACCTGCGCCGCTCGTTCGCAAAAAGCATGGGCTACTCGGGCGAGATGCTCGCGCGCCCGGTGGTGGGCATCGCCGATTCGAAGAGCGGCTTCAACAATTGCCACCGCCATTTCCCGGAGCTCATCGAGGCGGTGAAGCGCGGGGTCCTCGCCGCGGGCGCGCTTCCGATCGAGTTTCCCACCGTGTCGCTCGGGGAAGTGTTCCTCAGCCCGACCTCCATGATGTTCCGCAACCTCATGGCGGTCGACGTGGAAGAAATGATCCGCGCCCAGCCGATGGACGCGGTGGTCCTGGTCGGCGGCTG
>DATAHF010000202.1:0-2570 GCA_036263315.1 Burkholderiales bacterium | reverse complement strand
CGACAATGCACGCTGCAATGTTCGAGGCATTGAACTTCGTTATTGGACGCTATCGCTCCCTACTGACAGTGGTGCCGCCGAACCCGCTAGCGATGTCGCGTCCAGCAGTCGCGTGTGTGGCGGCACATACGATTCTTTTGGAGTTCTATCCCGAGCAACGCGCGTTCCTCGATGGGCGCCTAAAGCAGGCGCTCGATGAGTTGCCAGAGGGAAGTGAGAAAGCGAGCGCCCTAATACTGGGTCGCGCAATCGCGCGTAATGTTTATGCGGCCCTGTCGAACGAATCGAAGGCCTTTCATGTCACGCAATTCGACGTTGCGCGGTGGAGCGGCGTTGTGTCTCGCGCGGCAACCCTAAATGATCTGGACCTGCTCGACAACGCACGGTTTTATGCGATCGGTGCTGCAGCTATTCGCGAGTCTTATTTTGCGAACGCCACGAAAAGTGACGGGCGTTGCGGTGCGTGCGTCACCAGCGCAGCGCTGAGCGCTGTCTTGAGCGCGCAATTCGGGCGCCCATACCCGGATTTACTTGGCCCGGAACCCGTACTGAACGGTGACTCTGAAGGCAGCAGGCTGGGAGCACGGCTAGGCGCTGAGATAGCGAGGATTGCGCTTGCCGGCCGGCCGGGTCGCCAAACGTTTTTGCAGGGACAGCAGCCGCCAGTCAGCCCATAAGCGACTGATCTTTTGTGCGGCGACTAACCGTTTGGGCGAAAGCAGCCGTTCACGAAGATGAACGTGGTCCCGACGTTGGCGCCGGGTGCGGCGCACGCGCACGCGGGCCCGCGAATGGCCCGGCGGCGACGACGTCCAGCGCTCCGCAATAGGCGGTGAATGGGGGAAGCTCGGCCCCGGACAGCCACTTCATGAGCTCGTGGCTGGTGACGCCGAGGTAGTCGGCAAGGCGCTCGCGGCCTCCCACCGTCTCCAGCGCGAGGCGCAGCAGCCGCGTGTACGCGTTGCTCTTCAGCATCCGCGTGCTGCGGTCGATGCATCCGTAGAAGATCCGGCGAATGCGGTCGTACTCGACCGCGGACCGGGCGCGCAGGTCGGCCAGCGCCTTCGCCCCGAGCTTCATGACCGTGTCGCGGTAGCGGTCGGGCAGCGGGGGCGCGTTCAGCGCGCTCGCCATCCGGATGCATGCGACCGGGACGCCGTTCTTCCTTTCCGCCGCGACGCGCAGCAGATCGAAGCCCTGGGTCTCGAATTTCTCGCACACCACGATCAGGTCGGCCGACGCGCAAGCCAGGTGGCTTTCCACGTCGCCCGCGCTATGCGCGAAGGTGAGCTCGTCTCCTGCAAGGATGGCGCGGATGGCCTCGTCCAGCGCAGCCACGTCGGCTACGAGGATTCTCAAGCGCGGCAGATTCAACTAATTGGCTCGTTCTTGGAAATGGGACCCGGTGCTGTCCCGACGGCCGCCATTTTATTTTTCGGAATCGACCGGGCTAGTCGTTGCGCCTCGAATTTGGATTCGAAAAAACTGGACGAGTGTCGAAATTCCGCTACAGGGGCGAGGAGGAAGCGGCGTGCGTTGGGAGGTGGCGCTCGATGGCGCGGCAGGCCGCCGTGAGGCTGTCGCGCTCCAGGGTGAACTGGACGAACCCGTTGCCGCCGAGCGCCTCGACCGCATGTTCCACCGCCCTATGGGTGTCTTCGGAGAATTCGCTCGGCAGCCCGCACACCGCAACCACCGGGGTAGTACGGTTGCGCCGCTCCAGGCGCGTGAAGCGGATCAGGTCGAACATGCGCGACTCGCCGAAATGCATCCCGACGACGATCAGGTCGTAGCGATTTGCAGCGATCGCGTCCATTGCTTCGGGGTAGGACGGAACGTAAGTCACATCGTGGACCGGGCTGAAGCACGAACGAAAGACATCCTCGAGCTCCGGCACGTCGGCCACCAGGACCTTCGCCGCGTAGGTCCGTCCCATGCAGCCGAGCCTGCAACGGACGTGCCATAGGGCGGTTGGCGGTCAGAGGCACGCGATCGGCGGCCGCGGCACGGTTACTGCATCCTGCTGCCACCGTGACCTACTACGAGCAGCACCTGTGGCGCGCGCGGATCGATACGCTGCGCCACGCGCTCAAGGTGGCCGGGGACGAAACCGGCCTGGCGCGGCTGCTCGCTGCAAGCCCGGACCGGGTGAGCCGCTGGGTCTCGGGAGAGGAAGCGGTTCCGCTGGACATCTTCTTGAATGCCCTCGACCTGGTGGCGCGCGGCCCGTACCAGGAGAACTCCAACCGGAGACGCCGCCCGGTGGTGGCGGCTATCCCACCGAAGGATGCTGGGTTCGGGGGCTAAGGCCGCCGGTGAGCGCCCGACGCTCGACGCAGCTGGGTGACGTTGTCCGCGTGCGGCAAAAGCTCGCGCAGGAGCTCCGCCTCGCGCTCCGCAGGATGCCGGCACAGCTCCCAGCTGTAATGCGTCACGTTCTGCGATTCGCCGCTCTGGCTATCGAGGACCTGCATGAGGCATGAACGCACCGTGTCGACGCCGCCGTCGGCGCGTCCCACGCAGACCACCTTGTCGCCCGCCCACAGCACGTATACGCCGGCGTGCGTCGG
>DATAHF010000201.1:0-8351 GCA_036263315.1 Burkholderiales bacterium | reverse complement strand
CGTCGTAGCGGCCCGGTTGCTTCGGCGGCCGCGGCCGATACTTCGCGAGCTCGTTCAGCGTATTCGGCCAGTCGTGCCAGTAGACGAAGTCGAAGTAGGAGTCGCCGGAGTGATCGGCGATGGCGCCCCAGTACTTCGGGTACTTCATGCCGTGGATGATCGCGCCGTAGCCGCCGGAGGATTTGCCGAAGCAGCCGCGGTGCTCGCGGCTGGCGAGCGTCCGGAACTCGCGATCGACGGTGGGGATGATTTCCTGCGTGAGGTAGTCCGCGTAGTCGCCGATGGCGGAGGAGTTGACGTACTGGTTGCCGCCGAGCGCGGTGAAGCAGTCGGGAAAGACGAGGATCGCCGGGCCCATCTTGCCTTCGTGGATCAGGCGCGCGGCGCGCTCGCCGAGGTTCTCGCTGAAGGGCTTCCAGCCGAGGTGCGAGAGGCCGGTGCCGGTGAAGCCGACGAGGTCATAGAGGACGGGGAAGCGCTTGCGGCCGGAGCCGCGCATGTTCCCGTCATACTGCGGCGGCAGCCACACGGCGAGCTTGCGAACGTGCGGATCGCCGAGCGGGTTGTTTCGCAGGATCTTCGAGTCGTGCTCGAGGACGACGACGGTGCCGGCGCTGCCTTTGGGGCGCTTGAGCATCGCTATTGCCGATCGACGCCGGGGATCATCTCGATGTCCGTGCACCACTCGAGCGCCGACCCGCACCAGATCTGGTGCCGGGGCGGAAGCTCGGCGCGCTGGTCGATGAGCCCGACGCGCAGGGAGTAGGACGCCGGCTTGGGATCGGGCGAGGTCGAGTAGACGGGCGAGCCGCAGTTGCCGCAGAAGGCTTGCACGCGCTTCGCGCCGCTCTCCGCGGTCTTGACGTAGGTCCTCGGAATGCCGGTGAGAAGCTTGAAGTCCTTCGCCTGGGCCGGCACCGCGACGCGATAGGGCGAGCCGGAGAGCTTCTGGCAGTCGGTGCAATGGCAGATGCTCACCTTCGCGGGGTCGACGCTGGCGCGGTAGCTGATGTCGCCGCAGTGGCAGCGGCCGGTGATGTCCATGGCGCTAGCCTGCCAGAGCCCGGTCGAGGAAGTCGAGCCGGTCCTGGCCCCAGAAGCGCTCGCCGCCGGGCAGCACGTAAGTCGGCGCGCCGAAGACGCCCAGCTTCTCGGCCTCCGTGCTGTACTGCCGGTAGAGCGCCTGCACGCGCTCGCTCGTCTCTTCCTTCTGCAGCTCGGCGCCGGGCAGGCCGTTCTCGTCGGCGACCTGGATGCGCACCTTGGCGTCGGCGGTGTTGCGCTCCTCGGCCCAGAGCGCGCGAAGGAGGGCGTGCGAGAGGCGAGGCGCGTCGAGCCCCCGCTCCTGCGCGGCGATCACCATCCAGCCCGGCGGCTTGTTCCAGCCGAGGGGCAGGCCGTCCTTGGGATAGAACTTCGGCTCGAGGGTGAGCGGCATGTTGAGGTGCTTGCGCCAGCGGTCGAGCTCGAGCGCATGGTAGGTCCGTCGCGGCTCGGGGCGCGTGCGCAGCGGCACGCCGCCCGTGCGCGGCACGACCTCCTGGAAGTCGAAGGGCTTGAGCGCCAGTTTCGCGCCGCGCTTTCGCACGATCTCCACGAGGCGCGGGCCGGCGAAGTAGGCCCAGGGCGAGGACAGGCTGTAGTAGCAGGAGACTTCGACCATAGAATCCGCATCTTAATGGCCTCCTCTCTTCACCGGCTGGCCCGGTTCGCGCGGCACGAGCTGGAGCAGCTGCGCTACCCGCTGCCCCGCTGGACGCTGCCGCACCGCGGCCCGGACGGCAAGCCGCTCCTCGATGCGCTCATCGTCGGCGGCGGCATGCTCGGGCAGACGGCGGCCTTTGCGCTGCGCCGCGAAGGCGTGACGAACCTGCGCTGCGTCGACCGCGCGCCCAAAGGCCTCGAGGGCCCGTGGAAGACCTTCGCGCGCATGGACATCCTGCGCTCGCCCAAGCACCTCACCGGCCCGGACCTCGGCGTGGCCGCGCTCACCTACCGCGCCTGGCACGAGGCGAAGTTCGGCGCGGCGCACTGGAAGAGGCTGCACAAGATCGACCGGGTCGAGTGGGCGAACTACGTGATGTGGGTGCGCGAGGTCGCGAAGCTGCCTGTTGAAAATGGTTTGGGGGTCAAGCGTCTGGAATTGCTCAACGGAGGGGTAAAAGCAATTCTGATGAACGGCAAAAGCATTTACAGCAGGAAAGTCGTCCTCGCCATGGGGCGCGAAGGCAGCGGCGCGGCGAGGTGGCCCGCGCTCGAGACCTTCGACCCGGAAAAGCCGCGGCCGAACGTCTTTCACTCGGCGGACGACATCGATTTCCGCTCGCTCAAGGGCAAGGCGGTCGCGGTGCTTGGCGCGGGCGCCTCCGCGTTCGACAACGCGGCCACCGCGCTCGAGGCGGGCGCGAAGTCCGTCACGATGTTCGCGCGCCGGCGCCAGCTCCCGCAGGTGAACAAGTCGAAGTGGGCCTCGTTCCCGGGGTTCTTCCACGGCTACTGGGCGCTCGACGACCGGCGCCGCTGGCGCTTCACGACCCACATCTTCAGCGAGCAGGTGCCGCCGCCCTACGAGAGCGTGCTGCGGGTGGAGAAATTCAAGGGTTTCGAGCTGAGGCTCGGGGAGGGATGGAAGGACGTGGTGCCGGGGAAGCCGGTGCGCGTAAAGACTTCAAAGAACGCGTATGCGTTCGACGCGGCGATCGTCTGCACCGGGTTCGACGTGAACCTTACCGAGCGCCCCGAGGTCGCGCCCTTTCGCGATGCGATCGCGACCTGGCGCGACCGGATCTCGAAAGCCGAGGCGCGGAAGTTTCCGGAGGAATCCAGGTTTCCTTATCTTGGAGATTCTTTTCAACTACAAGGGAAGCACCCCGCACTTTCCAGAATCCACGTCTTCAACTGGGGCGTGACGATGAGCCACGGCGCGCTCGCGGGCGACATCCCCGGCATCGAGACCGGCGCGCGGCGGCTCGCGCAGGGGATTGTGCGGGATCTGTTCGTCGAAGATTCGGATTGTTATTTCAAGCAATTACAAAAGCATAATGAGGACGAGCTGCGCCCGACGCGCTACTTCGTCCCGCTAGTCGATCGTCGCGCCGACTGACTTCACGACCTCGGCCCACTTCGCGCGGTCGTTTTTGACCGTCTGGCGGAAGTCCGCGGGCGATTCCCAGCGCGGCGTGTTGCCCATCTCCTGCAGGCGCGTGCGCACCGAGGGCGTCTCGAGCGCGGCCTTCACCGCGGCGTTGAGGCGATCGACGATCGCCGGATCGAGCCCCTTCGGACCGAAGAGGCCGAACCAGGTGTAGCTCTCGTATCCCGGCACGCCGGCCTCGGCGATGGTCGGAATGTCCGCCACGGCCTGCACGCGCTGCTTGGTGGTGACGCCCAGCAACCGCACCTTGCCCGCCTTCCAGTGCGCGAGCACCGTCTGCACCTGGTTCATGATGCAGCAGGTGGTGCCCGCGATCACCGACTGGATCGCCTCGGGGCCGCCCTTGTAGGGGACGTGCACCATCTGCAGGCCCGCGCGCGCGGTGAGCTCGGCGAAAGCGAGGTGCGTGCCCGTGCCGTTGCCGGTCGAGGCGTAGTTGAACTTGCCGGGATTGGCCTTCACCAGCGCGATGAACTCCTTCAGCGTCTTCACGTCCATGACCGCCGGGTTGACGGTGAGGACGTTCGAGACGTTGACGAGCGGCGAGATCGGCGTGAAGTCGGCCTCGACGTCGAAGGGCAGCCGCTTGTAGAGCGCCGCGTTGACGCCGTGCGTCGCCGCGGTGCCGAGGAGGATCGTGTAGCCGTCGGGCTTCGCGCGCGCCACCGCTTCGGAGGCGAGGTTGCCGCCGGCGCCCGTGCGGTAGTCCATGACGAGGCGCCCGCCGAGGGACTTCTCCATCGGCTCCTGCAGCATGCGGGCGACCACGTCCACGCCCGAGCCGGCCGGGAAGCCCATGAGGACGGTGACCGGATGCGCGCCGGGCCAGGCCTGGGCGAGGACGGCGGCGGGGAGGAGGGCGAAACTGAGAACCAGCAGTCGTAGGATTTTCATAGCCCGGTATGCTACGACGATGCCGGCCCCCCTGCGCAGCTCGACCTGGATCGCCGCGGCCGACATCGGCGTGATGTTCGCGGGCAGCACGATCGTCACGCCGCTCTACGTGCTCTACCAGCGCGAGTTCGGCTTCTCGGGCGTGATGCTGACGCTCATCTACTCGGCCTACGCGCTCGGCAATGTGGGCGCGCTCTTCCTCGTCGGCCGGCTCTCGGACCAGATCGGCCGCAAGCGCGTGGTGCTGCCGGCGATCGGCCTCGCCGGCGTGGCGACCCTGCTCTTTTTCTTCGCCAAGGGCATCGGCTGGCTCTTCGCGGCGCGCGCGCTCTCCGGATTCGGCATCGGCATCACCGCGGGCGCCGGCATGGCCTGGGTCGCCGAGCTCGTCCCGGGCGAGGACAAGTCGCTCGCCTCGACCGTGGCGACGGTCGCCAATTTCGGCGGCCTCGCGGCTGCGCCGCTCCTCGCGGGCCTGCTTGCCGAGTACGCGCCCGCGCCGCTGCATGCGCCCTTCGTCGTCTACTTCGTCGTGCTCGCGGCCGCGGCGCTCGCCACCGTGGGCGCGCGCGAGACGGTGGAGAAGGGCGAGCGCCGGGTCTCGCTCCGCCCGCGCGTGGGCGTGCCGAAGGGCATCCGCATGCGGTTCCTCTCGCCCGCGGCCACGGCGTTCGCGAACTTCGCGCTCATCGGCTTCTACGCCGCGCTCGTGCCGACGCTTCTCGCGCGCGACCTGCAGATCGGCAACAAGGCCGCCGCCGGCGCGATCGCCTGCGAGCTCTTCGCGGTCGCCGCGCTCGGCGTGTACGCGACCCGCGCGGTGACGAGCCGCACGGCGATGCTGGCGGGCGCGAGCCTGCTCATCCCGAGCGTCGGCTTGCTCGTCGCCGCGCAGGCGTTGCACTCGCTCGCGCTCCTCGTCGTGGGCGCCGCGGTGAACGGCGTGGCCGCGGCGCTCTGCTACCGGGGGACGCTCCAGGTCGTGAACGAGATCGCGCCCCCGGACAAGCGCGCCGAGGTGCTCTCGAGCTACCAGATCGTCGCCTTCCTCGGCAACGCCGGGCCGGTGATCGGCGTGGGCGTGCTGACGGCGGCTTTCGGGCCGAAAGCCGCGACCGGGAGCCTCGCGGTGGTGGTGGCGCTACTGGCGTGCCTTGCGCTCGCCGTGGAAATCCTGCTCGGCAAGCGCTAGGCGAGCGCCTGCGCGAGCGTCCGGGTCAGCGCGGGAGCGGCGCGGCGAAGCTTTGCGTCCTCGGTGACGAGCTTTTCGCCGAGCTGGCGTGCGACGGCGAGAAACCGGGCGTCGTAGGCCGAGACGCCGAATTCCTCCGCCAGCGCGAGGGCGCGCGCGTGCGGCAGGCTGACGGCCCCGGCGAGGGTTCGCTCGGCCGACGCGAGCAGGGCGAGCGCGGGGCCCGAACCCAGCCGGGCGGCCCGGACGTACGTCGCCAGCAGATTGGAGAACTCGACGAGCAGGAAGCTCTCGGTCCGCCAGTCCGGGTCGCGCGCATAGAGCGCCTGGGCGTCGGCGGTACGGTCGCCCTCGATGAGCAGGTAGGCAAGGACGTTGGTGTCGACGACCACCACGGCCGGCGTCAATCCCGCCCGAGCGCGATGGCGTCCTCGATGTCCCGCGCCGTCAGCGGCCGCCCGCGCAGGCGCACCGGCCGGGGCGGCCGGGCCGGCGCCTCCGCATCGACCGCCTGAGCCATCCCGGCTTCGAGCAGGTGCGCGATCTCGTCCTTGAGCTTGCGCCGGCGGTGCACCGCGCGCAGCTTGATGCGCCGCATCAGGTCGTCGGGCAGCTCGAGCGTGGTCTTCATGAGACCCACATTACCATAAAAGCATATTCCCATACGACACTCGGGCGCCGGATGCGCTACCTTCGCTCCTCGAACGGAGGAGAAGCATGGCCCAGGCGCTGCTGTCAGGCATCCGCGTGCTCGAGGCGGCCTCGATGATCATGGTGCCCTCGGTCGGCGCGATCATGGCCGACTACGGCGCCGAGGTGATCAAGCTGGAGCCCCTGGAGGGCGATCTCAACCGCCGCGGCCACCAGCTGCCTGGGATGCCCGTGCACGAGAAGAGCCCCGAGTTCTGCTTCATCCCCGACAACCGCGGCAAGAGGAGCCTCGCGATCGACATGAAGGCGCCCGAGGCGCGCGCGATCTTCGAGAGCCTGATCAGGAAGTCGGACGTGTTCCTCACCAACCTGCGCCCGGCGGCGCTCGGCCGCGCCGCCATGGACTGGCCCGCGCTGCAGAAACTCAATCCCCGCCTCATCTACGCGCACGGCACGGGCTTCGGCGACGCCGGGCCCGAAGTGGACCGGCCGGGCTTCGACTCGATCTCGTACTGGTCGCGCTCGGGGATGGAGTTCGGGCTTTTTCCGCTCGACGGATGGCTCGGCTCCTTCGGCTACGGCACGGGCGACCACCCGAGCGGCATGGCGCTCCTGTCGGCGGTGCTGATGGCGCTCCTTGCGCGCGAGAAGTCGGGCAAGGGCACGCGCGTCTCGGTCTCGCTCCTCGCCTCGGGAGCGTGGTCGAACTCGGTCATGATCCAGGCGAAGCTCCTCGGCGCCAGGTTCCTCGAGCGAAAGCCCCGCGAGCAGGCGCGCAGCTTCACCGCCGTCTACTACCGCGCCGCCGACCAGCGCCTCTTCAAGATGTCGATCGTCGACCAGGAGCGCGGCTTTCCGCGCGCTGCCCGAGCCATCGGCCGGCCGGAGCTCGCCGAGGATCCGCGCTACAAGACGATGGAAGCGAGGAAGGAAGAGGGCCGCGCGGCCGAGCTGGTGAAAATCTTCGACGCGGCCTTCGCCACGCAGCCCTTCGCGCACTGGGAAAAGAAGCTGCGCGAGGCGGACGTGCCGTTCTCCCTCGTCGTCAACTACGACGAGGTGATCGCCGATGAGCAGATGGCGGCGAACAGGGTGTTCACCGAGATCGACGACCCGGTGCACGGGCGCCTGCGCACGGTGGATTCGCCGATGCACCTCGAGGGCCACGCCAAGCGCGCGCCGCGGCCCGCGCCGCGCCTGGGCGAGCACACGCGCGAGATCCTGAAGGAAGCGGGGTTGCCGGAAGGTGAAATCGAAGTCCTGGCCAGGCGTGGAGTGATAACTTAAGACCATGAAAACCAAGCTCACCGAAATGCTCGGCATCCGGTATCCGATCGTCCAGGGCGGAATGCAGTGGGTCGGCTACGCGGAGCTCGCCTCGGCCGTCTCCAACGCGGGGGGGCTGGGGATCATCACGGCGCTCACGCAGCCGACGCCCGAGGACCTGAGGAAGGAGATCGCGCGCTGCCGCGAGATGACCGACAAGCCCTTCGGCGTGAACATGACGATCCTGCCGACGATCAAGCCGCCGCCGTACGCGGAGTACATGCAGGTGATCTTCGAATCCGGCATCAAGATCGTCGAGACCGCGGGCAACAACCCGCGCGACTTCGCGCCCAGGTTCAAGGAAAAGGGCATCACGATCCTGCACAAGTGCACCTCGGTGCGGCATGCGCTCTCGGCCGAGAAGCACGGCGTGGACGTGATCTCGATCGACGGCTTCGAGTGCGCCGGCCACCCGGGCGAGGACGACGTGCCGAACCTGATCCTCATCCCGGCGGCGGTGCGCGCCGTGAAGATCCCGGTGATCGCCTCGGGCGGGATCGCCGACGGCTACCAGATGGCGGCGTGCCTGACCCTCGGTGCGCAGGGCATCAACATGGGCACGCGCTTCATGTGCACGAAGGAAGCGCCCATCCACGACAACGTGAAGCAGGCGCTGGTCGGCGCCGACGAGCGCTCGACCAACCTGATCTTCCGCACCATGAGGAACACCTCGCGCGTCTTCAAGAACAGGATCTCCGACGAGGTGGTGGCGATGGAGAAGAAGGGCGCCGCCTTCGAGGAGGTGAAGCACTTGGTCGCCGGCGCGCGCGGCAAGGTCGCCATGAAGGACGGCAACGTCCACGACGGCATCGTCTCGGCCGGCATGGTGATCGGCCTCATCAAGGACGTGCCGAGCTGCCAGGAGCTGATCGAGCGGATCGTGCGCGAGTGCAGGGAAGCGCTGGCGGCGGCGGGCCGGATGGCGGCGTGACTGTCGGGTGGAAATCGCTGGGCAAAGGCCCGCTGATCGGAATCGGGGTGCTGGGCGTACTCGTGCTCGCTGCGGGAGCCTTCTGGTACCAGCAGCACCGTTGGGCTTCTGCATGTGAAGACGACGGGATGCGCGAACTGGAAAAGGCGATGCAGCCTTTCCGGGAGCTAGAAGAGGCGCGCAAGTCCGGAGACGCGGCCAGG
>DATAHF010000200.1:0-17447 GCA_036263315.1 Burkholderiales bacterium | reverse complement strand
TCGCCTGCTCGAGCTTCTTCAGCTTGTGCGCCGATACGTTCTGGAACGCCGAGACCACGCGCACCCCGGGACCGAGCTCCTTCTGCACTTGCGCGACGCACGAGCCGCCGGCCGGCAGCTGCACGGTCGACACCTTCGGCGGCACGAGCGGCACGGTGACGTCGACGAGGATCTTGCCGCCGAGGACGGGCTTGAGCGCGAGCGCGGTCGTCATCTGCGCCGCGAAGGGCACCGTGAGCACCACCACGGCGGCTTCCTTCGCCGCCGCCCCGCTCGCCGCGCCTTCGAGCCTCCCGCTGCCGGCGGGCAGGAGCGCGCGCAACTCGCCCGCGGCCGCGGCCGCTTTGGCGGAATCCCGCGAGCCGATGATCACGCGATGGCCCGCGGCCGCCCAGCGCAGCGCGAGGCCGCCGCCTTCGGCTCCCGTGCCCCCGATCACCGCGAGGGTCGCGGGATTGCTCGTTTTTCTGGTCATGATGTCCCCGGTTCCTGGAATTTCGGCTCGCGCTTTTCAAACAGCGCCGCGAGCCCTTCGCGATGCTCCTCGCCCGTCACCGCGAGCGCCTGCGCCTGCGCCTCGGCCTCGAGCGCCGCAGCCAGATCGGAGCCGGCCGCCGCGCCGAGCAGGCGCTTGGCCGCCGCCTGGGCCTGCGGCGGGCCCTTGGCGATGCGCTCGGCGAGCGCGCGCGTCCGCAAAGCGAGCTCCGCCTGGGGCACGACGTGGTTGACCAGGCCGAAGCGCTCCGCCGCCGCCGCGTCCACGATCTCGCAGGTATAGAGCAGCTCCTTCGCGCGCGCGGCGCCGATGAGGCGCGGCAGCAGCCACGAGGCGCCGCCATCGGGCACCAGCCCCACTTTTCCGAACACCTCGCCGAAGCGCGCGCGGTCGGAGGCGACGATCAGGTCGCAGGCGAGCGCGAGGTTGCAGCCCGAGCCCACCGCGTAACCGTCCACGCTCGCGATCGTGGGCCGCGGAAACGCGGCCAGCGCGAGCACGAGCCGGTTCAGCAGCCGCACGCGCTCCAGGTGCTCTTCGCGGGTCGGGCGCCGCTCGCGCAGGGACTTCATGTCGCCGCCCGCGCAGAAGTGGCCGCCCGCGCCGGCGAGAACGAGCACCCGCGTCCCGGGCTCGCGCTCGAGCGTCTCGAGCGCCTCGATGAGCGCCTTGCGCATCGGCATATCGATGGCGTTGCGGCTCTCCGGGCGGTTCAAGGTCACCGTCGCGATGCCCCCCGAGCGCTCGACCTGCACGACGTCGCTCACGAGACCGTCTCCGAGAGGATGCGCTCGCGCAACGCCGGCTTGTGGATCTTGCCGCTCGTGCTCAAGGGGAACGTCTCCACGAAGCGGAAGTGCCGCGGCACCTTGTATCCGGCGAGCGAGCGCCGGCAATGCTCGGCGAGCTCCGCGCCGCTCGCCCGCATGCCCGCGCGCAGCTGGACGAACGCCGCCCCGACCTCGCTCGCGCGCTCGTCCGGAATGCCGACCAGCGCGGCGGAAGCGACCGCGGGATGGCTTTGCAGGACCGCCTCGACCTCGAGGCACGAGACATTGTTGCCGAGCGTCTTGAGGGCGTCCTTGATGCGGCCCTTGAAGTAGAAGTAGCCCGCCTCGTCCCGGCACATGAGATCGCCGGTGTAGAACCAGCCCTCCGGATCGATGACCTTGCGCGTCTCCGCCTCGTTGCGGTAGTAGCCCTGCATGACCGCGAAGCCGCGCACGCGCAGCTCGCCATCTTCGCCCGCGGCCACTTCGTGGCGCGTCGCCGGGTCGACGATCTGGAACTCCATGCTGCCGAGCGGCCGCCCGATCGACTCCACCACCTTGTCGAGGCCGTCGCGCCAGGTCGCGGCCGAGGTGAGGCCGTTGGTCGTCTCGGTGAGGCCGTAGCGGGTGTTCAGGCCTTCGGCGCGAAACGCGCTCAGGAGCTCGGCGAGGAATTCACGCTTGAAGGGGCCCGGAAAGAGCGTGAAGCGCCGCAGCGAAGAGGTGTCATGGCGCCCGAGCAGGCCGCTTCGCATCAGGTCCACGAACATCGCCGTCACGCCGTAGAACCAGGTGGGCCGCTCCGCCTCGATCGCCTCGAGCGTCGCCTGCGGCGAGAAGCCCTCACGCAGCGCGAGGCAGCCCCCGACGTGCATCATGCCGACCACGCTGTTCAACGCGCCCATGATGTGGCACATGGGCAGCACGTAGAGCACGCGGTCGGCGGAGGTGAGCTCCTCCGGAATGACGCGCACTTCGTAGAGGTTTCGCGTGATCTGCCCGTGGCCGAGCATCACGCCTTTGGGCGCCGCCGTGCTTCCGGAGGTATAGATGATGATGGCCGTGTCGTCGACGCCCGCGGTTTCTTCCAGGTCCGCATGCGGCCCGGCCGGCAAAGCCTCGAAGGACATTTCGCCCTTGCGTGCCGCGCCAAGGCGGATCACGCGCTGCAGCCCCTCGCGCGCCGCCGGCGGAATCTGCATCGCCTCGTCCAGCACCAGCGTGCGGCTGTCCGACTGCGCGAGGATGTAGGCCGCCTCCTCGCTCGTGCCGCGCGGGCTGAGCGGGACGAGGACCGCGCCGAGCCGGAACACCGCCATCTCCGTCAGCACCCATTCGACGCAGTTGCGCATCCACAGCGCCACGTGCTCGCGCGGCCTGACTCCCGCGCGCAGCAGCGCGCGCGCGAGGCGGTCGACCTCGGCGTCGTACTGCGCGTAGGTCAGCCGGCGCCGGCCGTCGCTTAGCGCAGGCGCATCGCCATGGCGCGCCGCGGCGCGCCGCAGCAGCGCGCCGAGCGTGCTCGGCGCTGCATCGGGGTGCAGCGGCGCGGCGTCGCGGGCCACGCGGGCGCTACTTCTTGCTCAGCCCGAGCTCGCGCATGAGCACGCCCATCAGGTCGTAGGCCTCGTCCATGTGCGCGCGGCTCGCCTTGGGCCCGAGGTAGGCGAGCGGGATGTTGGCGGCGCGCGCCTTCGCGATCACCTCGGGATCCTCCATCGCCTTCCTGAATGCGTCGTGCACCTTCGCGATGATGGGCTCGGGCGTGCCCTTGGGCGCGATGACGATGTTGTAGAAGCCCATGGTGCCCTTGACGCCCTGCTCCTTCATCGTCGGCAGGCTGGGCGCATCCTTCAGCCGCTCGTCGGTGAAGACGCCGAGCGCCTTGACGGCCGAGAGGTGCGGCGCCGCGGACGAGATATCGACGCTGCCGAGGTCGAGGTGGCCGCCGAGGATCGCGGTCATCACTTCGCCGTTGCTCTTGTGCGGCACGTAGGTGAACTTGACGCCGAAGGATCGCTCGACCAGGACGCCGGCGAGCTGGCTCGAGGTGCCGAGCGCGGTGGTGCCGACCTTGAGCGCCTGTCCCTTGCGGGCGGCCGCGATGACGTCGGCGACGCTGTTGAACGGGGAGTTCGCCGGCGCGACGAGCACCGAGGGCACGTTGGTGAGCTGGATGATCGGAATGTAGTCGGAGCGCTCGTAGGGCACGCCGGGGTTGTGCGGCTGCGAGGCGGTGTTGCCCGTCGAGGCGACGCCGAGCGTGTAGCCGTCGGGCGCCGCCTGCGTGAGCTGGAAGAGGGTCGCGGTGCCCGCGCGGTTGATGAGCACGATCTTCTGGCCGAGCGCGCGCGACGCGGCCGGCTCGATCATGCGCACCGAGAGATCGGTCCCGCCGCCCGGCGCCTGCGGAATCAGGAACGTGATGGGCTTGCTCGGATAGTCTTGCGCCGCCGCTCCTCCGGCGAGGAGCGAAAGCAGTGCTGCCAGCGTGATGCGTCGAATCATGGTGACCCTCCTTTTCTGGTTTGCCTGCCGATGATCTTCTGGTCGATCGCGCCGAAGACCGAGCGGCCTTCGCGGTCGAGCATTTCGATGCGCACGCGATCGCCGTGGCGCAGGAACGGCGTTTGCGGCTTGCCGCTCTCCACCGTCTCGACCGCGCGCTTCTCGGCGAGGCAGCCGAAGCCCGCCGCACGCGACTGGTTGGACACGGTGCCCGAGCCGACGAGGGTTCCCGCGCCGAGCGGCCGGGTGCGCGCCGCGTGCGCGATCAGGCGCGGGAAGTCGAACTGCATGTCCTCGCCCGCGTTGGGCGCGCCGAGCCGCGCGCCGTTCACCTGGACCTCGAGCGGCAGGTGCACGGTCCGGCCATCCCAGGCCTCGCCCAGCTCTTCCGGCGTCACCGCCACCGGGGAGAACGCGGTCCAGGACTTGGAGTTGACGAATCCGAACCCTTTGGCGAGCTCCGCCGCGGTGAGGTTGCGCAGCGACACGTCGTTGATGAGCACGAGCAGGCGGATGCAGGTCGCGGCTTCCGCCTCGCTCGCGGCCATCGGAACGTCGCCGGTGATGACGCCAACTTCCCCTTCGAGGTCGATGCCCCAGTCCTCGCTCGCGACCGGCACGTCGTCGGTCGCCCCGAGCATCGAGTCCGAGCCGCCCTGGTACATGAGCGGTTCCTCGGTCGCGCCGGGCGGCATCGTGGCGCCGCGCGCGGCGCGCACGCGCTCGACATGGCTCAGGTAGGCGCTGCCGTCGAGCCACTGGTAGGCGCGCGGCAGCGGCGCGGCGAGCCGATGCGGCTGCAGATCGAAGGCGCCCGCGGCGGTGCCCGCGTTCAGCGCCTCGTAAAGCTTTTTCAGCGCCGGCCGGCAGTGCGTCCAGTCATCGAGCGCGCGCTGCAGCGTGGGGGCGATCGCCTCGGCGGGCGCGGCGCGCGCGAGGTTCCGCGCGACCACCACCAGGACGCCGTCGCGCGTGCCGTCCTTCAGCGTGGCGAGCTTCATGCGTCTTTCCTCGAGTTGGAAAAAAGCCCGAGGAGCCGCGCAAGCGGATCGCGATAGCGGTCGGCCGCGCGCTCCTTCAGGGGGATGATGGCGTTATCGGTGATCCGGATGCCCTCCGGACACACCTCGCTGCAGCACTTGGTGACATTGCAGCGGCCGAGCCCGGCGTTTTGCTCGGCAAAGGCAACGCGATCGCCGGCGTCGCGCGGGTGCATCTCGAGCGCGGCGAGGCGAACAAAGAAGCGCGGGCCCGAATAGCGGGGCTTGTGCTCCTCGTGATCCCGGATCACGTGGCACACATCCTGGCAGAGGAAGCACTCGATGCAGTTGTGGAATTCGCGCAGCCGGTCGACGTCCTCCTGGTAAAGCGGCGCGCCCATTGTCGCGTCGCGGGGCGCAAAGGCGCCCACCTCCGCCGCCTTGCGGTAGTTGAACGAGACGTCCGTCACGAGGTCGCGGATGACAGGGAACGCCTTCAGCGGCGCGACCGTCGCGCTCTCCGGCAGGCTGGAGAGGCGCGTCATGCACAGGAGCGCCGGGCGTCCGTTGACCTCGGCGCTGCACGATCCGCACTTGCCCGCCTTGCAGTTCCAGCGCACCGCGAGGTCCGGCGCCTCGCCCGCCTGCACGCGATGCAGCGCGTCGAGCACGGTCATGCCCTCGGCGGCCTGCAGCCGGTAGGGGGTGAAGGCGCCGCCGCTCGCGTCGCCGCGCCAGACGTTCAAGGTCCGCTCAGGCACGACGGGTCTCCAGGCTCGCTTCGCGCTGGACAGCGGCGCTCATCGTGGCCTCCGCCGCGACGAGCAGTGAACGAAGCTCGAGCGCGAGCAGCCAGGCCGGATTCCATGCGCGCGGGCCAGCTGCGGCGAGACGCTTCGCGCGCTGCTTGAGCCCGGCGAGTCCCTCACGGTTCTGCATGCAATCCTGGAGATCCAGGAGGAGCGCATAAGGGCTTTCCCCGTTCTCCATCCCGAACGGGCGGAGCAGCTCCGTCACGGCCCGCTCGATTCGCTCCACCGAAAGCAGCGCGCGCGGATGCGATCGCGCATACGCCGCGGCATGCTCCCCCGCCCTGCGCGCCAAAAGCAGCACTTCCAGGAGCGCGTGCTTGCCTGCCGCCGCATCTCCTGCCGAATGCAGGCCCGGCACCGTGGTGGCGCCGGTTGCCGGATCCACGCGCACGCCGCCCGTTTCCAGGTCCATGTCGGCGAGCTCCGCGCCCGCGTCGAGCGCGAGCGCGAAAGCGTCGCCGGTCGCATCCGCAGCCGCGATGTCCCTCTGCCAGAGCCGTGCGGCGCCGCCCGCGGCGAGCACGACCGCGCCCGCGCGAAAGCGCACGAGCGCGCCGTCGGCGCGGCGCACGCCGAGCGCACCCGCGACCCGCCCCCGGCTCGCGAAAAGGCGCTGGATCGCGCACTCCATGTGGACTTCGATCCCGAGGCTCACGGCGCGATGCTGCAAGGTGCGCAGCGTCTCCAGGCCGACCTTCTCGCCGCGCGTGGCGAGGGGAAGCGCGCCCCAGCCTTCGAGCTCCTCGTCAGCCGCGGGCACGGCGCGCTCGAGGACCGTGGCCGCCTTGCCGAGCAGCGATTTGCAAGCGACCGCGACGCGCGCGCCCTGCCCGGCCGCCGCGATGGCCGCGCGAAGCCCCGCAGCGCCTGCGCCGATCACCAGCACGTCGCATTCGCGCTCGAGCCAGTGCGCCGCCATCAGAGGAGCCTTGGATCGTGCAGCGCGCCCGAGGCGAGCAGCCGGATATACAGGTCCGCGGCAACGACGCTGGCGAAGCTCGCCCAGGCGTACTCGCGGTGATGCGCGTTCAGGCGGCTCGCGAGCTTCCACGCGCGATGCCGCAGCGGCGCATCGTGCAGCGATTTCAGGTGCCCGCCGCACACATGCCGGCACGAATTGCACGAAGCGGCGAACAAGCTGAGCAGCACCACGTTCGCGAGAAGCAGCAGCGAGCCGAGCCCCACGCCCCAGCGATCCTCGAAGCGAAACGCCTGCAGCGCGTCCCACCACAGGAAGCCGAGGATCGGCAGCGACAGATAGAAAAAGTAGCGGTGCAGGCTCTGCAGCGCGAGCGGCGGGCGGCTTTCGCCGTGGTACTCGACGCGCGCATCCGGCACCGCGCAGGCGGGCGGCGAGAGGAAAAAGGACCGGTAGTACGCCTTGCGGTAGTAATAGCAGGTCGCGCGCAGCCCGGCCGGCACCCAGAGCACGAGCAACGCCGGCGAGGCGCTCCACCAGCCCGGCGTAAGGGCCGGCGAATACAGCGGAGAGAGATAAGGCGCGACGTAGTAGTTCGCGCCCTGCAGCGCGGCCCACAGCGAATAGGCGATGAGCAGCACGAGCGCGATCGCCGTGCCGAGCGGCGCGAGCCACCAGGCGTCCGTGCGCCCGGGAGCGGTCGCAGGCTTGAGCGGAATCGTGCGCGCCGGCATCTCAACGCCTACCTGGCGAGCCCGAGCTCGCGGATGAGCGCGCCGTGGATCTCGTAGTCGCGCTGCAGGCGCTTGCGGCAGGCCTCGCCGTCGAGATACTCGATCGGCAGGTCCGCCTTGTTCGCCCGCTCGATCACCTCCGGGTCGTGCAGCGCCTCCTTGAACGCGGATCGCAGCGTGCCCAGAACCTGCGGCGGTGTGCCCTTGGGCACGAAGAGCATGTTGTAGAAGCCGGCCTCGACGTCGGTGCCCTGCTCCTTCAGCGTCGGGATCGCGGGCAGGCTCGCCAGCCGGTTGCCGGCGAAAAGCCCGATCGCCCGCACCGAGCCCGCGCGGATCTGCGCCGCGACGGCCGGCAGGTCCGCCCCCGCCGCGTCGAGATGACCGCCCATGACCGAGGTCACGATCGCCGCGCTGCTCTTGTGAGGGATGAAGGTGAACTTGATCCCCTGCAGCTTCTCCACCTGCACGAACGGCAGGTGCGTCATCGCGCCGATCGAGGTCACGCCGACCTTGAGCTTGCCCGGCGGGCTTTTCTTGGCCGTCTCGATCAGCTGCGCGTAGGTCTTGATCGGCGAATCGGCCGGCACGATGAGCACGTTCGGGATGAACGAGATCTGCACCACCGGGAGGTAGTCGTCCGGCTTGTACAGGACGGCCTGCGAGTCGATGTGCGGCTGCACCGTCAGCATGGCGGTGGTGCCGATCGCCATCGTGTAGCCGTCGGGCTGCGCGCGGATGAACTGGTTGAACGCGATCACGCCGCCCGCGCCGGGCTTGTTGGTGACGACGATCTTCTGGCCGAGGCGCTTGGCGGCGGCCGCCTCGACCATGCGGATGGAGAGGTCGCTACCGCCCCCGGCCCCGTACCCGACGACGACCTCGATGGGGCGCACCGGAAAGTTCTGCGCGCTGGCGAGCGGCGCGCTGAGCGCCAGGCAGGCGCAGAGGAGCTTCAGCAGGCTTTTCATTGTTCCCTCCGTTGGAGACGTATCCCATGCGTTTGGAAATCTCGGCCGCCGTGGCGATGACGGTGGCGCCGAGGCGCCTGATCACGGCCGGCGTGATGCGATAGGCCGGCCCCGAGATGCCGATGGCGGCGATCACGCGGCCCTCGTGGCCCCAGATGGGCGCCGCGATGCCGACCACGTCGTTGCGGAACTCGCTCTGGTTCACGGAATAGCCGCGCTCGCGCGTGGCCGCGAGATCGCGCTGCAGGGCGGCGCTGTTGGTGAGCGTGCCCTTGGTGTAGGCGCGCAGCGGCTGCGCGGCGAGGCGCTGCACGACCTCGCCGTGATACGCGAGCAGGGCCTTGCCGGTCGCGACGCTGTGCGAAGGCGAGCGGACTTCGGCGGACACGGCGGCGCGCACCGCGTGGCTGCTCTCGACGCGGTCGACGTAGAGGACCCACCGGGGATCGACCGTGTCGAGGATGCCGAGGCGCACCGTCTCGCCGCTCGACTCGGCGAGCGCCTCCATGTAGGGCCGCGCGCGCTCGCGCACCTCCATGTGGTTGATCGCGAGCCAGCCCTTCTCCCAGAGCCGCACGCCCAGCCGGAATCGCTTGGTCTCCGGATCGCGGTCGACCCAGCCGCCCTTGATGAGCGTCGACATGATGTGGTGCACGGTCGGCTTGGCCATGCCGACCTTGCGCGTGAGATCCGCGAGCGACCATTCCGGCGCCTCGAGCGTGAAGGCGTCGAGCAGCGTGAAGACCTTCTCGAAGGACCGGAGCATGGCCGCGGCGGCTACAGGTGCAGGAACTCGCGCGCGTTCTCGAAGCGCATGCGCTGCTTGTCGCGCTCGGTGAGGCGCGGGTTCTTCTCGAGGAGCTCGACGTCCTGGAACTTCATCGCGCCGCCCGGATCGTCGTGCGGGTAGTCGGTGGCGAAGAGGAAGCGCTCGGCGCCGAGCTCGTGCACCGAATCCGGCAGCCCCGCCTCCTCGGTCTCGATGGTGAAGAAGAAATTGTTCTTGAAGTAGTGGCTCGAGGGCTTCTTGTTCTTCTCGAGGTAGACCTCGAGCGGCGTGAGCGCGCGCGCCCGCTGCAGGTTCTCGTCGCCATGGCGCGAGCCGCGGCCGCGGAAGTACGGCGTGGCGTCCTCGTTGTCGTAGTCGACCACGGCGCTGCCGAAGGACTTGTCGAGCTTGTCGATGAGCGGGTGGATGAACTCGGTGCCCGCCTCGGTGAAGATGAACTTGAGCTTGGAGTGCGCATCAAGGAGCCCGCTCGTGATGAGCGAGACGAGCGAAAGCTGGCCCTCGTTCGGGGAAAACAGATCCAGGCCGTCCTTCTGGAACCAGGGGTTGTTGCTCACGCGGTGGCCGTGCTGGACCGTGTGCAGGTAGATCGGCATGTCGAGGCTCTCGCAGGCGGCGAAGAAAGGCCAGAGCTGCTTCTGGCTGCCGAGGCCCTCGCTGTAGGCGTGCGTGTGCACCGGGAACACCTTGTCGACCGCCACGCCGCCGAAGCCCTGCTCCTTCGCCCAGGCCATCTCCTTCGCCGCGGCGTCCGGATCCTGCAGCGCGACGAGCGCAATGCCGCTCACGTGCTTCGGATATTTCTTCTGCAGCTCGAGCACGGCGAGGTTCCACGAGTGCGCCATCGCGGTGGCGAGCTCGGGCTCGATCAGGTAGGACCACCAGCCCGAGAACTGCGCGAGCAGGCAGGTGCGCTCGATGCCCATCTCGACGTAGTCCTTGATGCGCGCTTCCATGTCGCACATGCCCGGGTACTCCGAGCCGGTGCCGGGCGCCTTGAGCGGCGTGGCGAGGGGCAGCGGCTTCGGGATGCCGGGGAAATCCATCCCGACGTAGATGCCGTGCTCGTCGAACTTCAGGCGCGGGCGCACGGAGTCGAATTTCGCCGGCATGCGCTCGAAGGCGTCGCGCGGCATGTAGTGGGTGTCGCAGTCGATGATCATGAGAAATCCCGGGAGAGAAAGTTCTGTTGTTTCATGATGTTGAACTATGTTCCATATTCTATAATCCCGGCATGGAGCGCGCCATGAAAAAGGTCCGCGTCGCGGCCGAAGCCGAGCTCGGCGACGGCGCCGCGAGCGTGGTGCAGGCGGACGGACGCGCCATCGCGCTCTTTCGCGTCGAGGGTCGCTGCTACGCGACGCAGAACGCCTGCCCGCACCAGGGCGGCCCGCTCGGCGAAGGGAAGTTGAAGGGTCACGTCGTCACCTGCCCCTTCCACGGCTGGACCTTCGACGTGCGCACCGGCGTGAACGCGCGCATGCCCCGGCTCGCCAAGCTCGAATGCTTTCCGGTCTCGATCGAGAACGGCGAGGTTTTCATCGAGCTTCCTGCGCCAGCAGCGTAGCGTCCGCGAGGTTTTCCAGCCCCATCGCCGCGTCGTAGAGCGCGCGAACCCGCGCCTCGGGGAGCGGCGTCGCCGCGAGCGCGGCGCATTCCGCGAGCTTGCCGAAGAGGTCCGGGCCGCGCGCGAGGGTCACGCGCCGCTCGCGCCTCGAGCCGTCCTTCATGTGCAGCTCCACGGTGCCTTCCTTCTTCGGATCGACGACCACGCGCACGCGGCGCGAGTAATCGATGACGGCCGGGTCGTGCAGCGCCGCTTCCTGGAAATCCTTCAGCCCCAGGTCGCCGCGCAGCGCCGTCGCGCCGATGACGTACTGCAGGCTGAATTGCGCGTCGACCTGCGCGCAGCCGCGCGGCGCATAGGGATGGTCGACGAGGCCGGCCGCGTGCTGGGAGGCGACCGAGACGACGATTTCCCGCACCGCCTGGGCGTCGAAGCCGGCCTCGCGCACGAGTCCGAGCGCCGCCTCGATCGGCTCCTGGCTGTAGCTGCAGCAGGGATAGGGCTTCAACGCGAGATCGAGCATGCGGAACTCGCGCCCCAGTCCCTCCAGCAGCTGGCGCGGCTCGTAGTCGGCGCCATAGTGCGAGGGATACAGGCCGTAGCGGCCTTCGAGGATGTCGTGCGCGCCCGTGACGCCCTGCGCGGCGAGCGCCACCGCGGCGACCGCGGCCTGCGCGCTCAAGCCCGGCTGCACGCGCTGGATCATGGCGCCATCGAGCAGCCCCTGGCGGTTGCCGCCCGCGGAGCTGTAGGCAATGCCGAGCGCATGGCGCAGGCGCCCGGCATCGAGCCCCTGCACGAGCCCCGCGCCGAGGGCCGCGCCGAACACGCCGAAGAGCGTCGTGGTGAGCCACGGATGCTTCTGCCGGTTCGTCGCCGCCAAGGTGAGCCGGCAGGCGATTTCGAGCGCCGCCACGTGCGCCGCGAGGAACGCGTTCCCCGGAATGGAGCGCGTTTCTGCCACGGCCAGCAGCGCTGGGACGAGCGAGACGTTGGGATGAAAGCCCGTGCCGACCTGCGTGTCGTCGTAATCGAGCGCGTGCGCCATCACGCCGTTCGCGAAGGCGGCGAGCGGCGCCGGCGCCTTGAAGCCGTGGATCACGACCGTGCTCTCGGGCCGGCCGCCCCAGTGGCGAACCTGGCGCACCCCTTCGATCGCGCCGGGCGCGTTGGATCCGCCCAGCATGGCCGCGAGCGTATTGACCAGAGTGTTTTTCGAGGCCGCGCGAACCGGCACAGGCAAATCCTCGCAGCGCACGCCGCGCGCCCAGTCGATCAGCTCGGCAAGGGAATCGCGGCGCATCAAGCGGTCCACTACAGGGTCTCCCCGACGCGGCCATCGAGGACGAGCAGCGCCTCGAGGAGGTAATAGTCGCCCCAGACGAGCTCGTGCCTGGTCGCCATGCCTTCGTTGCGCTGCCAGCAGCCCTGGGTCAGCGCGCCTTTGACGAGGTAATGCTCGAGGAGCGCGCGCACGATGTCGGCGGCCTCGGCCCGGTAGCGCCCGGCCTGTCCGAGCTTGAGCAGGCCTGCGGCGACCATCGCGGTGGCGGAGGTGTCGCGGAAGGTGCTCGGGATCGCCGGGTCGGTGAAATCCCAGAAGGCGACGCGATCCGCCGGCGCATGCGCGAGCCACCAGTCCGCCACACGCTGCGCGGCGACGAGGAAATCGTTCTCGCGCGTCCACGCATGCGCCTGCGCGAAACCGACCAATCCCCACGACTGCGCGCGCGCCCAGGTTCCCTCGGGCGCAAGACCGCGCGGGCTGTATTGCTTCAGGGTCGCGCCGGTCCGGGGGTCGACGAGCGCCGCCTGGTGCAGCGAGCCGTCGGCGCGCTGGCAGAGCTCGATGTGGCGCCGCAGATGCCGGCTCGCGATGGCGGCGAGCTCGCCGGAGCCGCCGTTCGCGGCCGCCCAGTAGAGCAGGCTCATGCCGGGCACGCCGTCGATGTTGGTTTCTCCCGCCGGGTCGCCCGTCAGCGAGCCGCTCTGATGACCGAGCGGAATGAAGCCCGCCTGCACGTTGAAGCGGCTCGCGAGCGCCTCGGCCGCCTTGAGGGCGAGCGCGGCAGGCGCATCGCTGTTGCCCGCGCATTTTCCGAGGATCGCGCCGATCGCGGCGCCGTAGTGGAAGACGAGCCCGTTCAGCACGTTGTCGATCGGCAGGCGCACCTCCAGCCGCTTCATGGCGGCGAGCGCGAGGTCGCGAAAGCGCGCCGCGCCGCTCGCCCGGTGCGCGAGCCAGAGCTGGCCGGCCCAGAATCCGCCCGTCCAGCGCCCGTCGGGCGCGGTCTGCCACTGGCCGGTCGCGGGATCCGCGCTGAGCGGAAAGGCCTCGCCGACCTGCGCGGCCGTGCGCTCGATCCTCTCGAGCATCCGGTCGATCGCCTCGGCGTACAGAACCTTGCCCGTTTCTTCCTTAGGCAAGGGCTTCATCGGTTTCCTCGAGCAATTGCTGAAAGGCTGGGGGGACGGCGGGCCGTCCCTGCAACTCGGTCTGCAGGCGCCCGCCCGCGTGCGTCGCGACCACGTTCAGCGCTTCGAGTCCCGCCGCGGCGGCCGGGAAATCGGCGCGCACGTGCGCGCCGCGCGTCTCGCGCCGGGCGAGCGCCGAGCGCACGATCGCCTCGGCGACGAGCACGAGCGAGCGCAGGTCGAGCGCGCATTGCCACGCGGCGTTGGCGCCCGGCCCGCCGGGCGCCGAGGCCGAGGCGAGCCGGTCGCCCACTTCCTCGATGGCGGCCAGTCCGGCGCGCAGGCCCGATTCGTCGCGCGTGAGACCGGCGAAGCGCTGCATGCCCTCCTGCAGGCGGCGTTGCAGCGCGTGCGGGTTTTCGCCATGCGCGCGCCCGAGCGGCGCGCGTGCCTCGCGCGCGAGGCGCTCCGCATCTTCCCGGTTCACGTTGGACTGAAAACCGGAAGACTGCGCCGCGTGTCGCCCGGCGCGCTCGCCGAAGACGAGCAGCTCCGAGATGCCGTTGCCGTTGAGCCGGTTGGCGCCGTGCAACCCGCCCGCGGTCTCGCCGGCGGCGAAGAGGCCCGGCACGCTCGCCGCGCAGGTCTCCGGGTCGACGTGCAGGCCGCCCATCATGTAGTGGCAGGTGGGCGCCACTTCCATCGGCTGCGCCGTGATGTCGACGTCCGCCAGGTCGAGGAACTGCCGGTACATGTGCGGCAGCAGGCGCCGGATGGTTTCGGCCGGCCGGCGCGAGCCGATGTCGAGCCATACGCCGCCGTTCGGCGTGCCGCGCCCGGCGCGGATCTCCGCGTCGATCGCCCGCGACACGTCGTCGCGCGGGAGCAATTCCGGCGGCCGCCGTCCCGCAGGCGTCTCGTACCAGGCGTCGGCTTCCGCTTCTGTCTCCGCGATTTCCGCCCGATAGCTTTCCGGCACGTGGTTGAACAGAAAGCGCTCGTTGCGCGCGTTGCGCATCACGCCGCCGAAGTTGCGGATGCTCTCGGCGACGAGCAGCCCGCGCGCGCTCGCGGGGGCGACCATGCCGGTCGGATGGAACTGCACGAACTCCATGTCGACGAGCGCAGCGCCGGCGCGCAGGCCGAGCGCGCAGCCGTCGCCGGTCGAGTCGTGGAAGTTCGAGGTGAAGGCGTACGCCTTGCCGCAGCCGCCGGTCGCCACGACCACCGCGCCCGCCTCGAAAAGCACCGCCGCACCGTCCGCGCGCCGCAGGGCGAGCGCGCCTCCGACCCGCTCGCCTGATTTCAGGAGCTCGACCACCGCATGCTCGGCGAACACGGGGATGCCCCGCGTGGCGAGCTGTGCTTGCAGCGTGCGCAGGAGCTCCAGCCCCGTCTGGTGCTGACCCGAGCGCGCCAGACGCGGGTGCCGGTGGCCGCTGCCTTCGCCGAGCCGGATCCCGCCCTGCGCCGTGCGGCCGAGCAGCGCGCCCCAGGCTTCGAGCTCGAGCACGCGCCCGGGCGCCTCGCGCGCGAGCAGCTCCGCCATGCGCCAATGGTTGACGCCGCGCGCGCCGCGCACCGTGTCGGCGAAATGAAGCTCCCAGCGGTCGGGGGACTCGGGCGCCGGCAGCGCGGCGGCGAGCGCCGCGCCCATCACGGTCTGCGATTTTCCGAGGAGCGACTTGCACACCACCGCGACGCGCGCGCCCGCCTCGCTCGCCGCGAGCGCCGCGCGCAGGCCGGCGCCGCCGGCGCCGAGGACGAGCACGTCGAAGTCGTGCGTTTCCATCAGGCGGCGAAGACTTCTTCGGGCGCGAGCGCGCGGGCCGCGAGCCCTTCGGCGGCAATCGCCTGCCCGAAAGTCGCCAAGGTCCGGCGATTCGGCTCCACGCCGTAGGGCCAGAGATCGGCGCCGGCGCCCATTGAAAATGCGCGGCGCGCGTCTTCCACGTACGCGGGCAGCCAGGGCAACGGATAAGTGGAGATGTCGAAATTGGCGAAGCCTTCCTCGGCTGCGTGCTTCGCCGCCTCGAAGCGCTGCATGAGGCGCGCAAGCACGTCGGGCGCGCGCTCGAGGAGCTCCGCCTTCGCGACCATCACGTGCATGATCGGGAACACGCCGCTCGAGGCGAAATAGGCTTTCTCCTCCGCTCCGAAGTCGGCGAAGAGGCGCCGCAGGCGGCCCTCCGCGAAGGCGGCGGGCGTGCGTCCGGAGATGAGGCAATCGAGGCCGCCTTCCACCGCCATGCGCTCGAGCGCCGCCGCGCCGCCGACGATCTCGGGCGAGACGGAGGCCGGATGCGCGGAATCCTCGCCGACGAACCATTTCATCCCCTCGGCCGGCACGCCGTACTGGCCCGCGAGCATCGCGCGCACCCAGACCGCGGTCGTCATCGCGTAGCGCAGCACGCCGATGCGGGCGCCGCGCAGGTCGGCGGCGGTGCGCACGCGGCCCGCGGCCGGCACGTAGAGCGCCGAGTGCCTGAAGGCGCGCGAGGGAAACACCGGCATCGGCCGAAAGCGCCGGTCGCCCTTCGCGGCGAGGATGTAGGCGGTCGCGAGCGACATCTCGGCGACATCCCAGGGCGCCTCGCGCAGCATGCGCGGGAAAATGTGCCCCGGCTCGAGCGTCTCGAGGCTCACCTCGAGCCCGTCGCTCCCCGTCCCGAGCGAGGCGAGGTGCGCGTACGGCCCGGCGGCAACCGTGATTCTCAATTGTTGCTCTCGGCGGCGGCCGCGACCATCGCCCGGCGGCGCCGGCCGATCGCGGGAATCGCCGAGCTCGCCACGAGGATGGCGGCAATCGCGATCAGCGTGGCGGAGATCGGCCGCGTGAAGAAGATCGCGAAGTTGCCTTCGCCCAGGAGCAGCGACTGGCGCAGCGACTGCTCGAGGATCGGCCCGATCACGAACGCGAGCACGAGGATCGCCGGCTCGTAGCCGTGGCGCTTCATCAGGTAGCCGATGACGCCGAACACCGTCATCATGTAGACGTCGAAGAGGTTGTTGTTCATGCTGTACGAGCCCACCGCGCAGAACACGAGGATGAGCGGGAAGAGCAGCCGGTAGGGCACCTTCAGCACCTGCACCCAGACGCCGATCAGCGGCAGGTTGAGCACGAGCAGCACCGCGTTGCCGATGTACATGCTCGCGATCACGCCCCAGAAGAGCTCGGGGCGCTCGGTGATGAGCGTCGGTCCGGGCGTGACGCCGTTGATCATGAGCGCGCCCATCACGATCGCCATCGTGATGTTGGAGGGGATGCCGAAGGTGAGGAGCGGCACGAACGAGCCGACCGACGCCGCGTTGTTGGCCGACTCGGGGCCGGCCACGCCCTCGATCGCGCCCTTGCCGAACTGCTCGGGATGGCGCGACACCTTCTTCTCCACCGCGTAGGAAGCGAACGAGGAAACGATCGCGCCGCCGCCCGGCAGCGCGCCGAGCAGAAATCCGAGACCGGTGCCGCGCAGGATGGCGCCGATGCTGCGCCGCCAGTCTTCTTTCGTCGGCAGGAGATCCTTGATGCGCGTGCGCACGATGACGCGCTCGGCGGGCGCGTTGATGTTGGCGAGCACCTCGGAGACGCCGAAAAGGCCCATGATCATGGGGCCCAGGTCGAAGCCGTCCATCAAGGTCGGCTGGTTGTAGGTGAAGCGGAACATGCCGGAGACGACGTCCTGCCCCACGCTGGAGAGCACGAGCCCTACGCCCAGCATCGCAAAGGCCTTCAGCATCGAGCCCGAGGCAAGCACCACCACGAGCATGAGGCCGAGCACCATGAGGGCGACGTACTCGGGGTAGCTGAACTTGAGCGCGAACCTGGCGAGCGGCGCGGCGATGAGCGTGAGGCCGATGATCGCGAGCGTGCCGGCGATGAACGAGCCGAAGGCCGCGATGCCGAGCGCGGCGCCGGCGCGTCCCTGCTTCGCCATGACGTGCCCGTCGACGCAGGTCATGACGGAAGCCGCCTCGCCCGGGATGTTGAGCAGGATCGAGGTGGTCGAGCCGCCGTACATGGCGCCGTAGTAGATGCCGGCGAACATGATCACGGCGCCCGTCGGCCCGAGCGAATACGTGAGCGGCATGAGCAGCGCCATGGACGCCACCGGCCCGAGGCCCGGCAGCACCCCGACGAGCGTGCCGACGAGCACGCCGATCAGGCAGAGGTAGAGGTTATGCAGCTGCAGCGCGACGCCGAAGCCGTGGGCGAGCTGGCCGATGAGCTCCACGCGCTAGATCCCGAGCATCGAGGGCGGGAAATTGACGCCCAGCCCGCGCACGAAGATGAGCCAGAATCCGGCCGAGCCGAGGAGCGCGCACGCGAAGCTCGCGACCCAGCCCGTGCGCTTGTCGAGGCGGCAGAGCGCGCCGAGCATGAGGAAGGTGCTCAACGCGAAGCCGACGAGCGGCAGCGCCACGGCATAGGCGACGAGCGTCGCCACGCAGGCCCACAGCTTCCAGCCGCCGGCGGCCTCGCCCGCC
>DATAHF010000199.1:0-8173 GCA_036263315.1 Burkholderiales bacterium | reverse complement strand
AAGTCGGTCGACATGGCCAAGGTGCACGAGGAAATCCGCAATCAACCCCAGCAATCGGCCTGAGCCTCCTGAGGAAGTAACATAGGCGCCGCCATGAGCGGCACCCGCGTCGAGAAGGACAGCTTCGGGCCGATCGAGGTCCCCGCCGAGCGCCTCTGGGGCGCGCAGACCGAGCGCAGCCGGCGGTTCTTCCGCATCTCCGGCGAGCGCATGCCGCTCGCCGTCATGCACGCGCTCGCGCGCGTGAAGAAGGCCGCGGCGCAGGTCAATGCCGGGCTCGGCCTGCTCGACCCGAAGAAGGCCGAGGCCATCGGGCGGGCTGCGTCGGAGGTGCTCGCGGGCCAGCACGACGCCGAGTTTCCGCTGGTGGTCTGGCAAACCGGCTCGGGCACGCAGAGCAACATGAACGTGAACGAGGTGCTCGCCAACCGCGCCTCCGAGCTCCTCGGCGGGCCGCGCGGCGAAAAGCGCCTGGTGCACCCGAACGACGACGTCAACCTCGGGCAGTCCTCGAACGACGTCTTCCCGACCGCGATGCATGTCGCAGCGGTCGAGGCGCTGGAGCGCGACGTGCTGCCGTCCACGGCTGCGCTGGCGGCCACGCTGGCGGCGAAGCGCGACGCCTTTGCCGGCATCGTCAAGATCGGCCGCACGCACCTGCAGGACGCCACGCCGCTCACGCTCGGCCAGGAATTCTCCGGCTACGTCGCGCAGCTGGAGCACGCCGCAGCCGCGATCCGCGCCACGCTCGGGCAGCTCTGCGAGCTCGCGCTCGGCGGCACGGCGGTCGGCACCGGGCTCAACACACATCCACAGTTCGCGTCAAAGGTATGCGCGCGCCTCGCCGCGGAAATGAGGCTTCCTTTCGTCACGGCGCCGAACAAGTTCGCCGCGCTCGCCGGGCACGAGGCGCTCCTTTTCGCTCACGGGGCGCTCAAGACGCTCGCCGGCGCGCTGTTCAAGATCGCGAACGACCTGCGCCTGCTTTCTTCCGGCCCGCGCTCCGGCTTGGGCGAGCTGCGCATCCCCGAGAACGAGCCGGGCAGCTCCATCATGCCGGGCAAGGTCAACCCGACGCAGGCGGAGGCGCTCACCATGCTGTGCGCGCAGGTGATCGGCAACGACGTCGCCGTTGCAATCGGCGGCGCGTCCGGGCAATTCGAGCTCAACGTCTACAAGCCGCTCATCATCCACGCGTTCCTGCAGAGCGCGCGGCTGCTGTCCGATGGCGCGCGCTCCTTCGAGGAGCATTGCGCGCGCGGCATCGAGCCCAACGCGATGCGCATCCGCGAGCTGCTGGACCGCTCGCTCATGCTGGTGACCGCGCTCTCGCCGCACATCGGCTATGACCGGGCTGCCGAGATCGCGAAGAAGGCGCACGCCGAGGGCACAACGCTGCGCGAGGCGGCGCTCTCGCTGGGCTACGTGAAGGCCGACGATTTCGACCGTTGGGTCCGCCCGGAGGCGATGATCGGGCCGGGCGCGTGAAGCGCAGGCACTTCGTCGCCGCCGCGCTTGCATGCGCCGTCCTGCCGGCGGCCGGGGCGACCGCCGAGCGCTTCGGGCACGGCCGACTGTGGCGCGTGAGCAGGCCGGAGGCGGCTGCGAGCCACGTCTTCGGCACCATCCACTCCGGTGACGCGCGCGTGGCGCAGCTTCCGGCGCCCGTGGAGCACGAGTTCAGGCGCGCGCACAGCCTGATGGTGGAGTTCGTTCCAGACCGCTATACCCGGGAGCGCTTTTTCGAGGCCGCCCTGCTGCCGCAGCAGCAGACGCTGGAGCAGCTGATCGGCCACGACGACTTCGAGCGCGCCGTGGAGCGTCTTCGCCCGGCGGGGCTGAGCCGCGAGCTGGTGAGCAAGCTCAAGCCCTGGAGCGTGCTGCTCAACCTGCGCGATCCCGGGCATGCCCGGGGTGTGCCGATCGACGACCAGCTCGTGGAGCGCGCGCAAGCGCGCCACATTCCGTTCTCGCAGATCGAGGGCGTGGAAGAGCAGATCTTCACTTTCGACGAATTTCCGCTCGACTCGCAGGTGGCGCTGCTGAAGCACAGCCTGGCCCACAGCGAGGAGCTGCTCGCGCTCTCCGAAGAGACGCTGCGCGCCTACCTCGCCGGCGACTTGGCGCAGATCTGGAAATTGCGCGAAGCTTTCGCCATGCGCTATCCGGAACTGGCGCCCCACCACGCGGTCATGACCAAGCGCGTGATCTACGACCGCAGCGTCGTCATGGCATTTCGCATGCAGCGCGAGCTGCGCCGCGGCCAGGCCTTCGTGGCGCTCGGAGCGCTGCATCTCTTCGGCGAGAAGGGCGTGCTGGCCCTGCTCGAGCGCGACGGCTATCGCGCGACACGGGTGCTCTGAGTGCTCGTCGTCCTCATCTCCGGACGGGGAAGCAACCTGCAGGCGCTGCTCGATGCCGGCCTGCCGGTCGCCGCAGTCATCAGCAATGATCCCGCCGCGGGCGGGCTGCGCCTCGCAGCCGAGCGCGGCGTGGCGACGGGCGTGGTGGACCACCGCTCGTTCGCATCGCGCGATGCCTTCGACGCCGCCCTCGCCAAGGCGATCGACCGCTATGCGCCGCGGCTGGTCGCGCTCGCCGGCTTCATGCGCATCCTCACGCCGGCCTTCGTGCAGCGCTACGAGGGCCGCATGCTGAACATCCATCCGTCGCTCCTGCCGGCATTTCCCGGGCTGGATACGCACGCGCGCGCGCTCGCCGCGGGGGTGAAGCTGCATGGCTGCACCGTGCACTTCGTCACCGCCCAGCTCGACCACGGCCCGATCGTGATCCAGGGCGCGCTGCGCGTGCGCTCCGGAGAAGATGAGCGCGCGCTCGCTGCGCGGGTGCTCAAGCTCGAGCACGTCGCGTACCCGCGCGCCGCGCGCTGGTTCATCGACGGCCGGCTCTCCATCGCCGAAGGCATCGTCAGGGTCGAGGGCGCCGACCAACATGAGCAGCTTGTTCTTAGCGCTGATTAGCTTCGCGGCCCCGGCGTGGGCCGCGCTGCCCGGGCACCTCGAGCTCTCCTACCAGGTGACGCGGAACGGATCTGCCATTGCGCAGATCGATCAGACCCTGGACTACGACGCGCGGCAGTATCAGCTGAGCGAGTCCTGGCAGGGCCGGGGTCTGTTCCGCCTGCTCGGCAGCGCGCACCGCAAGAGCCGCGGCGAAGTAGGCGCCGACGGCCTGGTTCCGCTCGAGTACAGCGACGAGCGCACCGGGCGCAGCGCCGAGCACGCCAACTTCGACTGGAAGGCGAAGACGGTCACCTATCAGTACAAGGGCCCGCCAACCACCATCCCGCTGCCGGCCAATCCGCGCGACCGGCTGCAGTTCCTGTTCCAGTTTGCGTTCAAGCCGCCTTCGGGCAAGCAGGTCGCCCTCGACGTCATCGACGGGCGCGGCGTCTCGGACCAGGTGTACCAGCTGGAAGGCCGCGAGCGCTTCAAGACCCCGGCGGGCGAGTTCGACGCATTGAAGCTCGTGCGGCGCAAGGACAAGAACGAGCGCGCCGAGATCTGGCTCGCGGCGGATCGCGATTACCTCCCGGTAAGGATCCTGTGGATCACCAAGGATGGCGATCGCATCGACCAGGTCCTGACGCGGCTTGCGCAGCCGTGAGGCTCTCGAAGGCGCTGGTCGCGAAGGCCTGCGAGGCGCTCGAGCAGCTCCTGTCCTTCTCCGAGCCGGCGGACGAGCGCCTGTCGCGTTTCTTCCGCGCGCATCGCGAGCTCGGCCAGCAGGATCGCGCCTTCATCGCGGAGACGGCCTTTGCCGTGCTGCGGCGCCTGCGCTCGCTGGAGAGTGCGGCCGGAGGCCGTGCGCCGCACCTGCTCGTGCTCGCCGCCCTTGTCCGCGTGCACGGCTTGTCGGCGCGCGCGCTGCAGGGCGTGCTATCGCCCGAGGACGAGCAACGCGTCGCCGCCGTGCGTGCCCGGCGCGGCGAGGAACTTCCCGCCGCGGTGCGGGCCGACCTTCCCGACTGGCTGTGGGACAAGCTCGTCGAGCAGCAGGGCGCGCACGCGATGGAGCGCGCGCAGGGTTTCCTCAACCCGGCGCCGCTCGACCTGCGGGTCAACCTGGCGCGCATCGCGCGCGACGCGGCGCTCGAAGCGCTGCATAAAGACGGCATCGAAGGCGAGGCGACGCGGTTTTCGCCTGCGGGAATCCGCCTCAAGGGCAAGCCCGCGATCAACCGCCATGCGCTGTTTCGCGACGGCTTGGTGGAAGTGCAGGATGAAGGGAGTCAGCTTCTCGCCTGGCTGCTCGCGCCGCGGCGCGGCGAGATGATCGCCGATTACTGCGCCGGCGCGGGCGGCAAGACGCTCGCGCTGGCGATGCTCATGCGCGGCAGCGGCCGCATCTACGCGATGGATGTGTCGGCGAAGCGGCTGGCGGCGCTTTCGCCGCGCGCCGCGCGCGCCGGCATCACGAATGTCCATCCCATCGTGCTTTCGGGGGAGCGCGACCCGCGCGCGAAGCGCCTCGCCGGCAAGATGGACCGCGTGCTGGTCGACGCTCCGTGCAGCGGATTCGGCACGCTGCGGCGCAATCCCGACCTGAAATGGCGCCATGCGCAGGCCGCCGTGGCCGAGCTCGCCGCCAAGCAGGCGCGCATCCTCGAGGCGGCGGCGGGGCTGGTCAAGCCGGGCGGACGCCTGGTGTATGCAACGTGCAGCATCCTGCGCGAGGAGAACGAGGCGATCGCCGCGCATTTCGCCTCCCGGCATCCCGAGCTCCGGTTGCTGCCGAGCCGCGATCTGCTGGCGGCGCAGCGGATCGACCTCGACACCGGGGAATACCTGCGCCTGTGGCCCGATCTTCATGGCATGGACGGGTTCTTCGCCGCGGCGTTCGAACGTGCCGCGTAATCGGTGCTGATATAGTTGCGCGCGCATGCGGCCAACAAGAACACTCGCCTGCGTCCTGTCGCTTCTTGCCGTTCCCGTTTGCCGCGCGGAAGGGCCGGCCGCCGAAGTCCACGGCCAGGCGACCTACATCCGCCAGCTGAAACCCGGATTTTCCGCGCCTTACACGGGCACCAACAGCCTCCTGCCGGGGCGCGAAGGCGGCTACACGTTCACGACGACGCTTTTCCTCGGCCTGCGCCATGGCGATACCGAGATTTACTTCGATCCGGAGTTCGTCCAGGGCGCCGCGCTTTCGAACCTGCACGGCCTGGGCGGGTTCAGCAACGGCGAGACCCAGCGCGGCTCCGGCCCGAACCTCCGCGGGTACCGCGCCCGCTTGTTTGTCCGGCAGACCTGGAACATCGGCGGCGCGCGAGAGGAGCAGAAGTCCGACCAGCACCAGGTGGCGACGAGCTACGCGGCCGAGCGCGTAGTGCTCACCGCCGGAAACCTGTCCGCGCTGGACGTCTTCGATGCGATGGACTACAGCCACGACCCGCGCACGCAGTTCCTGAACTGGTCGTCGCTGACCTACGGCGCCTGGGACTATCCGGCAGACGCGCGCGGCTATACCTGGGGCGCGGCGCTCGAGTACATCACGCCGGCATACGAAGTGCGTGCCGGGCGCTTCCTGGTCCCCGCGGAATCCAATGGCCTGCGTCTCGACTGGGCACCGGGCCGCCGCTACGCGGACGTGGCCGAGCTCGAGCTGCCTTACAAGATGGCGGGGCGCCCGGGCGCATTGCGCTTTCTCGCGTTCAACAACCGGGTTAACGCGGGAGCGTTCGACGATGCCATCGCGGCGGCCGCGGGCGGCGTGCCGGACGTTTCCGCGGTGCGGCACGCGCAATCGAAGAAAGGCTTCGGGGTCAGCACCCAGCTGGAGCTCACGCAGGACATCGGCGCCTACATCCGCGCCGGCTGGAACGACGGCAAGACCGAGACCTTCATGTTCACCGAAATCGACCGCTCGTTATCCGCGGGCGCGCTCATCAAGGGCTCCTCCTGGCGCCGGCCCGAGGACACGCTCGGCGTTGCCGCGTACTTGAACGGGCTGTCCGAGCCGCACCGGCGCTACCTCGCCGCTGGGGGCTTGGGCTTCTTCCTCGGGGACGGGCGCTTGAACTACGGACCCGAGCGAATTGTCGAAGCCTTCTACCGCTTGCAGGTCACCAAGGGCATGGCGATCTCGGGCGCCGTCCAGCGGATCGAGAATCCGGGATACAACCGGGATCGCGGTCCGGCCGAGGTCTACAGCTTCCGCGCACACTGGGAGTTTTGAAAAATTTACTGCTGCACCATAGTCTTAGGAGTAGGGGAGTCCCCAATTGCCAGCCCGGGGCATTCGCGTAGAATGGCGCGCGCCGTCCGCATAACCACGATCCTCCTTATTACTAAAGGGCGACCGAACTCCTGATGCTCTTCTCCGGTTTCTTCGATTTACCCTGGTGGGGCTACGTAGTCGCGGCCCTCGCCCTTACCCACGTCACCATCGCCGGCGTAACGATCTACCTGCACCGCTGTCAGGCGCATCGAGCGCTGGAGCTTCATCCCGTGGTGTCGCACTTCTTCCGCTTCTGGCTCTACATGACCACCGGCATGGTCACGAAGGAGTGGGCCGCGATCCATCGCAAGCATCACGCCAAATGCGAGACCGCAGAGGATCCGCACAGCCCGCAGGTCTACGGCATCAACCGCGTCCTGTGGCTCGGCGTCTTCCTCTACGTGAAGGAATCCTTCAACAAGGAAACGCTCGAGCGCTATGGGCATGGCACGCCGGACGACTGGATCGAGCGTCACCTCTATTCCAGGCATTCGTATGTCGGGATCTTCACCCTGCTGGGGCTATACGCTTTCGCGTTCGGCGTCGTCCCGGGCGTGCTGATCTGGCTGACCCAGGTGGCCTGGATTCCGTTCTGGGCCGCGGGCGTCATCAACGGCGTGGGCCACTACTTCGGCTACCGCAACTATGACGTGACCGACGCCAGCACCAACATCGTGCCGTGGGGCATCCTCATCGGCGGCGAGGAGCTGCACAACAACCACCACGCCTTCGCCTCGTCGGCGAAGCTGTCCTCGAAATGGTACGAGTTCGACATCGGCTGGATGTACATCTGCATTCTCCAGGCCCTTGGCCTCGCGACCGTGAAGAAAGTGGCGCCGAAGCCGCGCTTCGCAGCGCCCAAGCCGGCGGCCGACCTCGATACGCTGCACGCCGTCATCACCAACCGTTACGACGTGCTCTCGCGCTACGCCAAGTCGCTCAAGCGGGCCTACGCCGACGAGCTTAGGCGCCTGAAGCAGTGGTCGCCGAGCGATGCCGAAGCGCTGCGCTCGCTCAAGCGGGCCATGCTGCGCAGCCAGGAACTGGCCGGCGCGGAGCGCGCGCGGCTCGCAGAAGCGCTGAAGAAGTCCGGCGCCCTCGCCACGGTAGTCGCCATGGGCCACGAGCTGTCCATGCTGTGGGAGCGCTCGAGTGCCTCCAAGGAGCAACTGCTGCGCCAGCTGCAGGACTGGTGCAGCCGCGCCGAGGCGAGCGGCGTCGCCCAGCTGGTGGACTTCTCGCAGCGGTTGCGCTCCTACGCCTGAGCGGCAGCGCTGAATAAAAAAAGCCCGCCATTGGCGGGCTTTTTTGTTTGGGAAACCGGCGCCGCTACTTGAGCTTGGTTTCCTTGTACATGACGTGCTTGCGCGCCTTGGGATCGTACTTCTTGATCTCGATCTTGTCGGGCGTGGTGCGCTTGTTCTTGGTCGTGGTGTAGAAGTGGCCGGTGCCGGCAGAGGATTCGAGCTTGATCTTTTCGCGCATGGGGACTCCTTATTTGGCGGACGCGGCCTTCTTGGCCTTGATTTCCGCCAGCACCGCCTCGATGCCCACCTTGTCGATGCGCCGCAGGCCTGACGTGGAGACGCGCAGCCGCACCCAGCGGCTCTGGCTCTCGACCCAGAAACGGCGGTAGTGAAGGTTGGGCTCGAAGGTGCGGATCGTCTTGTTGTTGGCGTGCGAGACGAAGTGGCCCTTCATCGGCTTCTTGCCGGTGACCTGACAAACGCGGGACATGGCGATGCTCCGGAAATCCTGGAAAAGTCGCGCATTATACAAGCAATTAGCTCTGGGCTTCGAGGCTCCGCCCCGCTTCCTAAAGCAGTCCCCGCTCGGCAAAGGACAAGGCCTGATGGCCGGCGACGATGAAGTGGTCGAGGACCTTCACTTCGACCAGGGCGAGGGCTTCCTTCAGCTCGCGGGTAAGGAGCTC
>DATAHF010000198.1:0-9734 GCA_036263315.1 Burkholderiales bacterium | reverse complement strand
TCGTGATCGGCTCCGGCGGCCGCGAGCATGCGCTCGCCTGGAAGCTCGCGCAAAGCCCGCGCGTGCAGAAAGTTTTCGTCGCGCCCGGCAACGGCGGCACGGCCACCGAGCCCGGCTTGCAGAACGCCCCGATCGCCGGTGTCGAGGAACTGGTCGAGTTCGCCAGGCGCGAAACCATCGCCCTGACCCTGGTCGGTCCGGAAGCGCCGCTTGCAGAAGGCGTGGTGGACGCCTTCCGGGCGGCCGGCTTGCGGATCTTCGGGCCGACCCAGGCTGCGGCCCAGCTGGAATCGTCCAAGCACTTCGCCAAGTCGTTCATGGCGCGCCACGGCATTCCGACCGCCCACTACGGCAGCTTCGAGCGGGCCGACGACGCCAAAGCCTACATCGAGTCGCATCCCGCGCCGATCGTGGTGAAGGCCGATGGACTGGCTGCTGGCAAGGGCGTAGTCGTGGCGGCGACGCGCGCGGAGGCGATCGCCGCGGTCGACTGGATCATGAACGACCGCAGCCTCGGGACGGCGGGCAACCGGGTCGTGATCGAGGAATTCCTCGACGGCGAAGAAGCGAGCTTCATCGTGATGGTGGACGGGCGCAATATCCTGCCGCTCGCCACCAGCCAGGACCACAAGCGCTTGCGCGATGCGGACCAGGGACCGAACACCGGCGGCATGGGCGCTTATTCGCCGGCACCCGTCGTGACGCCGAAGGTGCATGCACGCGTCATGCGCGAGATCATCGCGCCGACGGTGCAAGGCATGATGGACGACGGCATTCCCTATTCCGGATTTCTTTACGCCGGACTGATGATCGATCGCGCCGGCAACCCCAGGACGCTGGAGTTCAACTGCCGGCTGGGCGATCCCGAGACCCAGCCGATCATCGTACGCCTCAAGTCCGACCTGCTCGAGCTGCTCGAGCACGCCGTCGACGGCACGCTCGACCGCGCCGCGGCCGAGTGGGATCGCCGCGCCGCCCTCGGCGTCGTGCTCGCCGCGCATGGCTATCCCTCGGAGCCGCGCAAGGGCGACCGCATCGAGGCCCTCCCCAAGCCCACGGAGGACTGCCGCGTGTTCCATGCCGGCACGCGCCTGGACGACGGGAAGCTCCTCACCAACGGCGGCCGCGTGCTATGCGTGACCGCGCTCGGCGATTCGGTCCGCATGGCGCGCAGCCGCGCCTACGACGCCCTCAAGGCGATCCGCTTCGAGGGCATGCAGTACCGCACGGACATCGGGCACCGGGCCATCAAGAAGCGCTAAGCGCGATGAACCCGCAGGCGGTATTCGCCTACCTTGCCGATTTGCAGGCCACGATCGTGCGCGGCCTCGAGGCCGCCGACGGCGGCCAGTTCCGCAGCGACCGCTGGGAGCGCGCCGAAGGCGGCGGCGGTGTGAGCCGGGTGATCGAGGGCGGCGCGCTCTTCGAGCGCGGCGGCGTCAACCTATCGCGTGTGCACGGCGCGGCATTGCCTCCCTCGGCGAGCGCCGCGCGCCCTCAACTCGCCGGCCGTAGCTACGACGCCATGGGCGTGTCGCTCGTATTGCATCCGCAAAATCCTTATTGCCCGACGGTGCACCTCAACGTGCGATTCTTTGTCGCCACCGCGAAGGATGCGGCGCCGGTGTGGTGGTTCGGCGGCGGAATGGACCTCACGCCTTATTACGGCTTCGAGGAAGATGCGCGCCACTTCCACGCCACCTGCCGCCGGGCGCTGGAGCCGTTCGGGCCGGCTTACTACCCTCGCTTCAAGGCGTGGTGCGACGACTATTTCCACATCCGCCATCGTGCAGAGGCGCGCGGCATCGGAGGCATCTTCTTCGACGACTTCGCGGAGCGTGATTTCGACTCCGCGTTCGCGCTCGCGCGCTCGGTCGGCGACCATTTCCTCCAAGCGTACGCGCCGATCCTTGAGCGCAGGCGAAGCGCGAGTTATGGCGAGCGCGAGCGCGAGTTCCAGGCCTACCGGCGCGGACGGTACGTCGAATTCAACCTTGTGTACGACCGCGGCACGCTATTCGGCCTGCAGTCGGGCGGCCGCACCGAATCCATTCTCATGTCGATGCCGCCGCGCGCCGCATGGCGCTACGACTGGAAGCCGGCGCCCGGCTCTCCGGAGGAGAAGCTCTACAGCGAGTTCCTCAAACCGCGCGACTGGGCGTAATCCATTGGCCGGCCTTCAGGCGATCTCGGCGGCCCGCCGGTAGTGCGCCTGCGCGTCGCTAGCATGGCCCAGGCGCTCGGCCAGATGGGCGAGTTCCAGGTGCGCGGCGCGCGTTTCCTCGAAGGACAGGCTTGCCTCCAGAAAACTGCGCGCTTTTCCCCAAAGCTCGGCCTGCACGCAAAGCCGCCCGAGCGTGGCCAGTAATTGGGCATCGCGCTCGCGCTCGAGCAGCCAGCGCTCCGCGCGCTCGATGCGCACGAGCGCTTCCGCGGAGCGCGCGGCGGGCGCCATGCCGGCCGGCAATTCGGCGTAAAGCGCAGCCAGCGCAGGCGTCCATTCGCTCGCGAGCGCCTTCTCGATCGCCTCCCGCGCGAGTGCCACGTCGCCGAGCTCGTTTGCCTGCCGTGCCGCCGCGAGCGCGACGCGGGCTTCCGCTTGCTCGCGGGAAGAGAGCGCATGCCAGCGCCGCCCCAGCGCAACCCGGTCGCCGGCCGCTTCCTGCAGCAGATGGACAAGCGCCTGAACTTTGTATTCGTGCGCCATCGCCGGGGCGATGGCATCGCGCTTCGCCAGGTGGTTGGAGAGCCGCAGGACTTCGTGCCAGGCGCCGGCGCCGCGTTCGGCACGCAGCAGCATGCGCAGCGTCGCGATGTGCCGCGGCCCCGAGCCGTGCAGCGTGCGAAGCGCATCACGCGCGCCGCCAAAGTCGCGCTCGTCCAGCGCGAGCTCGGCGCGTGTGACGAGCCGCGCCGTGTGCAGCGCCTCGCCCGCGCTCTCGGCCCGCTCGAGCCAGCGGTCGCGGCGCTCGAAATCGCGCATCTCGTGGGCCGCGCGGGCGGCGAGAAGCGCTGCCAGCCCGGGCGTGGGCCCCGTCTCGTAGGCAAGCTGCGCTTCCTTTTCCGCGCGCGCATAGCGTCCCTCGTAGTACGCCTGCAGCGAGGCCGCGAGCGACGCGTGCGCCTGCTCAGCGCGCCGCCGCGCGCGATAGGCGCGCACGTAGGCGGGCATCGCGATGGCGTGCGACACGAGGCGCAGGCCGCCATAAACGAGGGCGAAGCCCCCGCCCAGCAGCGCCGCGAAGAAAAGGAGCGAGAGCTCCACCCGGTATGGCGGATAGACCAGAAGCACGTAGCCGTTCTGCACGCGGCCGGCAATCACCAGCGCGAGCGCCGCCGCGAAGAGAGCGAGCAGCCCGAACAAAAGCCTCATCAGCGCGCGCGCTCGCGCCGCGACTTGAATCCGCGGATGGCGTCCAGGCTCTCGGAGATCGTGGGCACTTCGAAGCTGATGGACGTCGAAGACAGCTGCTGCACCTGCGCCAGCGCCTCGGCCGTAGCCTTCGAGCGCGGATCGAAGTAGCGGCGGATCCAGGCCCGCGCCGTGCGCAAGTCTTCGCGGTAACCCGCCTCGTCGCGCGTCAGGAGCGAGAGCCGCGCGTTGAGCAGGCGCAGCCGCAGGTTCTCGCGCACGAAATACGCCTGTGTCGGCGGCAGGAGGGGTGGCTCGGGCGCATCGATTTGGCGCACGATCACGAGCTGGCGCAGCTCGTTCCAGACCTCGCCGCCCAGCCGGCGCCAGAAGCCGCTTTCGGCCGCCGCGTCCCTTGCTGCCGCGGCGCGCTCGATACGCTCGTCGAAGGCGAGCGGCAATCCATCGATCGAGGCGACCAGCATGTCCAGGCGCGCGCTCATCGCCGGGAAGTCGGCGGTCGGCAAGCTCTTCAGCCGCTCGATGTCGTGCGCCAGGGCGCGCCGCACCGGCCCGAACTGCGGGCGATCCGCCCGCGCAAGACGGCCCTCGGCGAGCTGCAGGGCGAGAAGCGCCGCGCGCACGTTGCCGGCGAGCTGCAGCTGCTGCGAGGCAATGGCGAGGACCTGCTCGATTTCCGCCAGCTGCCACTCGTCGCGATTGCGCGAAAGCTCCTGGTAGAGCGCCTCGAGCGCGAGCTGCTGGCTCTGCGATTCCGCCAGCCGCGCCTCCAGCTGCCCGACCTTGACCTGCGCCTCGCGCACCGCTTCCTGCGACTGGCGCGCGATCGAACGCGCCTCGCGCGCGTCGGCCTCGATGTCGCGCAGCCGCCGCGCGGTCTCTTCCTGCGTCGCGTTGATGCGCTGACGCGCATCGAGCCAGAATACGGTGGCAAGCGCCCCGGCGAGCACCACCGCGGCAAGGACGAGGAGCAGCAGGCGGCTCATGCGCCTGCCCGGCGCGGCAGCAGGGGACTCTTCGACCGGTGTGGCGCTCATCCGGCGTTTTTACTTGCCGCCATGGAAGTATGCAAGCAGCCCGGCCATCATTTCCCGCTCTGTCGGGCCGCTTGTCGTGACCTGCTGCGCGCCCAGGCGGCGCGCTTCATCGGCAATGCGGTCATGAGACACGAACAGCGGCGCATGCAGCAGCCCGCCGCGCAGGGCGGGCAGCAGGTCCAAGAGATTGCGCAATGCGGTAGCGGAGAAGAAGGTGGCCGCGTCTGCCGGAGCTCGCCGCCATTCTTCGGCGAGCGAGGCCAGGTCGCGCGGCTTTGCGCGCCGATAGCATTCGGCGTAGGCCACTTCGCAGCCGGCTTGCACGAGCGCGTCGCGCAGCGTCTCGCGGCCGCCCTCACCGCGGAAGATCACGACGCGGCGCGCGCCCAGCGCGGCGAAGCGCGCGTCCCGGAGCAGGGCATCGCTGTCCGCGCCTTCCTCCGGCGCCACCACCGAGAGGACGCCGTGCTTTTCCAGCTCCGCCCGGGTTCCCGGCCCAACTGCGGCGACGCGCACGCTGGCGGGCCAGCGGCCCACGCGTTTGAGGCCTTCGCGCGCCGCGGTCGGGCTCACGAAGACAGCCACCTCGAACGTGGCGAGCCGCTCCAGCGTACGCGCAAGGAGGCCGGGGTCGCTGGGCTCGGCGATCTCGACGCCGGGATAGCACAGGGCAACGCCGCCCTCGCCTTCGATCAGCGCGCCGAAGCGCTGCGCCTGGTGCAGCGGCCGCGTCACCAGGATGCGGCGGCCGGCGAGGCGCTTATCGGGCGAGCTGGGCAAGGATTTCAGCGGCGCCCTGGCGCCGCAGCTCTTCGGCGGCGCGCTCCCCGAGTGCTTCGGGTTGCTCGCACTCTCCCTCGCAATCGACGCGCGCAATGCGCTTTCCATCCGGCGCCGCCACCAGCGCGCGCAGCCGAAGCCGCTCCGCCGCGAACTCGGCATAGGCCCCGAGCGGGATGCTGCAGCTGCCACCCAGCGCTCGGCTGACGGAGCGCTCGGCGCGCACGCAAAGTGCCGTTGCACGATCGTTGAGGGGCACGAGAAAAGCCGCCACGTCGGCACGCGCCGAAACCGATTCGATGCCGAGCGCGCCCTGCCCTGGAGCGGGCAGCACGTCGGTGACGTCCAGCCTGCTGCGAATGCGCGCCTGCAATCCGAGGCGCACCAGCCCGGCAACCGCCAGGACGATGGCGTCGTAGTCGCCCCGGTCCAGCTTGGCGAGCCGCGTGTCGACATTCCCGCGCAGCAAGCGAATTTGAATGCCGGGACGGCGTGCCGTGAGCTGCGCCGCCCGGCGCAGGCTCGAGGTGCCGACGACCGCCCCCGGCGGGAGGGCATCGAGGCCGTCGTAGCGCGGCGAGAGGAACGCATCCCGCGGATCCTCGCGCGCTGTAATGGCCGCCAGATGAAACCCGGGCGGCAGCTCGGCCGGCACATCCTTGATCGAGTGCACCGCGAGCTGCGCCCGACCATCCGCAAGCGCCGTCTCCAGCTCCTTGACGAAGAGCCCCTTGCCTCCGGCCTGGTCGAGGCGTGCCTCGAGCAGCTCGTCGCCACGCGTCGACATGGCGAGCAGCTCGACCTGCAGTCCCGGATGCGAGGCCTGCAGGCGCGCGCGCACGTGCTCCGCTTGCCACAGGGCGAGGCGGCTGCGGCGCGTGGCAATCACCAGCTTCATCCGAGCTTCTCCGACACGAGCTCGCGCAGCAACGGCCATTGGCGCCGGCTGACCGGCAGGCGCTCGGCGAGGCCCTCCAGGATGACCAGCCAATGGGGCTCGTCCTCGCCGGCCGCTGCGGCGCGCTCGAATCCGCGGATGGCTGCGCGCGCGACGAGAGCGTTGCGGTGGATGCGCACGAAAGTGTCGGCGAACTCCCGCTCCAGGGCGATCAGCGGCTCTTCGATCAGGTGCTCGCCCTCGCGCGTGCGCAGCGTCACGTACTTCTGCTCCGCCCGCAGGAAAAGGATGTCGTGCACCGGCACGAGCGCGATGCGATTGCGCTCCACCACGGAAATATATTCGCGCGGCCGCTGCGCCGCCCGGCCGAGCTGCTCCCTTCCCGGCGGCCGCGCGCTTAGCGCCTTCTTGAGTGCCGCGGCCAGGCGCTCGGCCCGCACGGGCTTGAGCAGGTAGTCGAGCGCGTCGAGCTCGAACGCCTGGACCGCGTGCTTGTCATGCGCCGTGACGAAAATAATGGCGGGCGGCGCATCGAGCGCGCAGAGGTGCCGCGCGACCTCCATGCCTTCCATGCCGGGCATGCGGATGTCGAGCAGCACCACCTGCGCGCCGCTGCGCGGAATGCCCTCCAGCGCTTCGAGGCCGTTGCGCGCCTCGCCGACCAGCTCGGTCGGGAGCTCCGATGCGATATCGTCCAGCAGCACCTTCAGTCGATCACGGGCGGGCGCCTCGTCATCCACGATGAATATGCGAAGCGCGCTCAAGCGGGCGTCCCCGTGCGATAGGGAATCTCGATCTCCACCCGGTAGCGGCCGCCTTCGGCCTGCGTCTCCAAGCGCGCCTCCGCGTCGAAGAAAAGCATGAGCCGCTCGCGGATGTTCTCGAGCGCCATGCGGTTGCCGGCGCGCTGCTGCTGGGTCTCGGCGTAGGGATTCTCTATGGTGGCGACGATGCGATCGCCGCGAAGCGCGATGCGGACCAGGACGTCGCTCGTGCCGGTGCCCGGCTCTACGCCGTGGTAGACCGCATTCTCAAGCAGCGGCTGGAGCACCAGCGGCGGCAGCAACGCGTCGGAAGGAGCGCTGTCGATTTCCCACGTGATCCTCAGGCGCTCGCCGAGCCGCAGCTGCTCGAGATCGGCATAGCGCTCGAGGAGCGTGATTTCGTCCGCGAGGCGGGTGAAATTCCGGGCGTCGGACATGAGGCTGCGGAAAAGCTCCGCCAGGTCCTCCAGAGCGCGTTCCGCCCCCTTGGGATCGCGGCGGATCAGGCCGAGCACGGCGTTGAGGCTATTGAAGAGGAAGTGCGGACGGATCCTGGCCTGCAGGGCCTGCAGCCGCGCTTCCGAAAGCGCAGGCGAGTACGCTCGCGCCGCAAGCCGGAAATAGCCGAGCAGCGCCGCGGCCACGGCGCCCGCAAGGAGCAGCCAATAGGCGAGCCGTCCCGCCTCGTCCTGCAGCATCCCGGCAGCGAAGGCATGCTCCACCGCGGTCAGGACAAGGACGAGCGCGATGACTGCGGCAAACCCGCCCCAGTACGGCAGGCGCATCAGTGAACCGGACGCAGCGAAGAGCACGATGACGCTCGCCAGCAGGAGCGGTTCGACCACGAGCGCGTTGTGCGTGAACCGCTCTGCCGTAGCCGCGAAGTCGCGGCTCGAGGCGAACGCATGGGCGAGCAGCAGGGCGTTCACCGCAATCAGCGAGCGCGCGATGACGCCGAGATTGCGCCAATCGGGCAGACGGTCCGCGTAGGCGTTTTGCCTTATACTGGCCATGGTTAGGGAGCGGTGTTCAACCGCAGTCGAAAGCTCATTTTCCGGGCATGCCCAAGAAGAAGCAACTCTGGTCCGGGCGCTTCGCTCAAGCCTTAGATCCGCGCGTCAAGGCGTTTGGCGCGTCGATATCGTTTGACCGGCGGCTTGCGCCCTACGACATCCAGGGATCGCTGGCGCACGCCCGCATGCTGGGCGCCTGCGGCATCCTTCCCGCCCAGGACGTGAAGGCGATCGAGCAGGGCCTGAGCCGCATCCAGCGCGAAGTCGAGAGCGGGCGCTTCAAATGGTCGGTGGACGACGAAGACGTCCATCTCAATATCGAGCGGCGCCTAACCGCCCTGATCGGCGACGCCGGCAAGCGCCTGCATACCGCACGCTCCCGCAACGACCAGGTCGCCACCGACGTGCGCCTATGGCTACGCGCGGAGATCGACCAGATCCGCCGCCTGATGGCGCAGCTCATGCGGGCGCTGCTGTCGCAGGCAGCGCGCCATGCCGCGCTCGTGATGCCGGGATTCACCCATCTGCAGGTCGCGCAACCGGTCACGTTCGGGCACCACTTGCTTGCGTTTGTGGAGATGCTGCAGCGCGACCGCGAGCGCCTGGCCGACGCGCGCTCGAGGGTCAATCGCCTGCCGCTCGGCGCCGCGGCGCTCGCCGGCACGTCGTTCCCCATCGATCGCGAGCGCGTAGCGCGCGAGCTCGGTTTCGAGGCGGTGTGCGAAAACTCGCTCGATGCGGTATCCGACCGCGACTTCGCGATCGAATTCACCGCCTGCGCCGCGATCGCGATGGTGCATTTGTCGCGCCTCGCAGAGGAGATCGTGCTCTGGGCGAGCCCCGCCTACGGCTTCGTGCGCCTGCCCGATCGCTACTGCACCGGCTCGTCCATCATGCCGCAGAAGAAAAATCCCGACGTGCCCGAGCTGGTTCGCGGCAAGAGCGGCCGCGTGTTTGGCGACCTGATGGCGTTGCTCACGCTGATGAAGGCGCAGCCTCTCGCCTACAACAAGGACAACCAGGAAGACAAGGAGCCGCTTTTCGACGCCGTGGACACAGTCAAGGCCTGCCTCGAAGTCACCACCGGGCTCGTCCTCGGCCTCACGCCCGTGCCGAGCGCGATGCGTTCGGCCGTCATGAAGGGCCATGCCACCGCCACCGACATGGCCGATTACCTCGTGCGCAAGGGCGTCGCGTTCCGCGATGCGCACGAGGCGGTCGGCCGCGCGGTGCGCGAGGCGGAGCGGCTCGGCGTGGACCTGGCCGCGCTGCCGCTCGCCACGCTGAAGCGCTTTTCTCCGAGGATCGCGGCGGACGTGAAGCGATATCTCACCCCGGAGGGCTCGGTGGCCGCGCGCAAGCATGTCGGAGGCACCGCCCCGGCCCAGGTGAAGGCCGCGCTCGCGCGCGCCCGCAAGCGGCTGGCCGAGTCGGACTGAGCATGCCCGCGGGCAAGCTGACCCAGATTGGGAAATACCCGGTATTGCGCAAGCTGGGCGAAGGGGCGACCTCCGAGGTCTACCTGTGCACCGATCCTTTCAATTCGCGCGACGTCGCGGTGAAGGTCGCGTTCCCCGAGTCTTTCCAGGACCCGGATCGCGGCAAGCTCTATCGCAAGCTGTTCCTGACCGAAGCCTCCCTCGCCGGGAAGCTGCAGCATCCGCACATCTGCCAGATCTACGATGCGGTTGCCGAGGAGAAGCTGCACTACATCGTCATGGAGTACGTGAACGGCGGAACGCTGGAAAAGGTGTGCCGTTCCGACGCGCTGCTTCCTGTGGACCGCATCGTGGAGATCGTCTTCAAGTGCACGCGAGCACTCGAATTCGCCCACAAGCAGGGCGTGATCCATCGGGACATCAAGCCGGC
>DATAHF010000197.1:0-9130 GCA_036263315.1 Burkholderiales bacterium | reverse complement strand
GAAATCCCCCAGGTGGGAGTCGTCGTCGTCGCCGATCGGCGTCTCCATCGAGATCGGCTCCTTCGAGATCTTGAGGATCTTGCGGATCTTCTCCTCGGGCATTTCCATGCGCTGCGCGAGCGTCGCCGGATCCGGCTCCTGCCCGGTCTCCTGCAGGATCTGGCGGCTGATGCGGTTCATCTTGTTGATGGTCTCAATCATGTGCACCGGGATGCGGATGGTGCGCGCCTGGTCGGCGATGGAACGCGTGATGGCCTGGCGGATCCACCACGTGGCGTAGGTCGAGAACTTGTAGCCGCGGCGGTATTCGAACTTATCCACCGCCTTCATCAGGCCGATGTTGCCCTCCTGGATGAGGTCGAGGAACTGCAGGCCGCGGTTGGTGTACTTCTTGGCGATCGAGATCACGAGGCGCAGGTTCGCCTCGGTCATCTCGCGCTTCGCGCGGCGCGCCTTGGCTTCGCCCGTCGACATCTGCTTGTTGATTTCCTTCAGGTCCCGGATCGGAATGCCGATCTTCTGCTGCACCGCCTGGACCTTGCCCAGCAGCTCGAGGATCGAAGGCTCGAGGCGGCGCAGCGACTCGCCCCACGGCTGGTCCTCGTTGATGTCGTTGGTGAGCCAGCGCTTGGAGCCCTCGGTGCCGGCGAAGATCTTGATGAAGTGCTGGCGCGGCATCTGCGCCTTGTCGACGCAGATGTCGTGGATGCCGCGCTCGTAGCGGCGGATCTCGTCCACCAGGCTGCGCACGCTGTCGGAGAGCCGCTCGACGGTGCGCGCCGTGAAGCGGATCGCCATCAGCTCGTTACTGATCTGGTCGCGCACGCGCAGGTAGTCCTTGTCCTTCGAGCCCTTGTTCTCGAGCGCCTTCAGCATCTTGTCGAAAAGACGCCGGATGCGCGCGAACTTCTCCAGCGCCTCGCCCTTGAGCTTCAGCAGGCTCGCGGTTTGCGCAGCGCTCTGCTCTTCCTCGGTCTCGCCTTCCTCTTCCTCGATCTGCGCTTCCTCTTCCTCGGGCGATTCGGCCTTCTTCGCGTCGAAGTCGTCCTTGGCATTCGGATCGATGAGGCCGTCCACGACCTCGTCGATGCGCATCTCGTCCTTTTCCACCTTGTCGGCCAGGTCGAGGATCTCGCGCACCGTGGTCGGGCACGCGCTGATCGCCTGAATCATGTGGCGCAGGCCGTCCTCGATGCGCTTGGCGATCTCGATCTCGCCCTCGCGCGTCAGCAGCTCGACCGAGCCCATCTCGCGCATGTACATGCGCACCGGGTCCGTGGTGCGGCCGAATTCCGAGTCGACCGTGGAGAGCGCAGCCTCGGCCTGCTCTTCCACGTCCTCGTCGGTCTGCGCGACGGGCGCGGCGTCGGACGCGATCAGCAGCGTTTCCTGGTCCGGCGCCTGGTCGTAGACCTGGATGCCCATGTCGCCGAAGGTGGAAATGATGGCTTCGATCTGCTCGGCATCGACCAGATCGTCCGGAAGGTGGTCGTTGATCTCGGAATACGTAAGGAAGCCGCGCTCCTTGCCGAGCTTGATGAGGTTCTTTAGCCGCGTGCGGCGCGTCTCGGCATCTTCCTTCGGCATCTCGGCCGGAATGAGCCATGCGTCCTTGCCGCCGCGCCTGCCGCCCCGGCCCTTGCCCTTGGACTTGACCTCGGCGACCTTGGCCTCGAGGAGCTCGAGCGCCTGCTTGGCGCTCTTGATCGGAGTCTTGGGTTTCTTCGCCGCCTTGTCGTCGACCTTCGGCGCCACCGCCGCTTTCGCGGGCGCTGCCTTCGCCGCCGGGGCCGCCTTGGCCGCCGGCGCCGGCTTGTGCGGGGCGCGGGCGGCGGCCTTGCCGCGCAGCAGCTTCTTGCTGACGCGCGTCTTGGCGACCGGCTTCGAAGCCGAGCGGGCCTTGAGCCGCTTTACGGCCCGGGCTTTCTTCTTCGCCGCGTGGACCTTCTTGAGCTTGGTTTTGCGTTTCTGCTGAGCCATTCTTCCCCCGCCGGAAGGGCGCGATAGTCGAGTCGCGACGAAATTAAGAGAAAACCGTAGATTGTACCAAAACGTTAGACATTCAAGGGCTTCCGCGGTTCTTTGAAGCCGCCGCCTAAAGCAAGAAACCGGCCAAGCGCTACGGCGCGGTGCTGCGCCCTTCCGCCTGCAGCCGCTGCTCCAGCGCTTTCACCTCGGCGATCATTTTTCCGTACTCGAGATGCTCGTCCTTGCTCAATTGTCCGCGGCTCAGGCGCTCGGTGAGGCTGCGGATGAGGCTGTTCTTGCGGTTGATCTCGATCTTCCAAAGCACGTGGCGCAGCTGCAGGCGCGCTTCGTCGTCGGAGTCCGCGACGTCCATCGTGTTGGCCTGGGCGCGAAACAGGATGTCGGCGTGCGGCGAGCCCTGGAAGCGCTCCACCAGCATGGCGGCGGTGAGATCCGCTCCCGGGCCTGCGGTCGTGAAAGCATCGTAGAGCGCCTTCAACGCCTGGGCTTCCGGCAAGCTCATGTCGAGCAGCGCCATGTCGATCTCGGGCACGAGGAACGGACGCGCGGCGACGCACACGAGGAGCTTCCATTCCGCCGAAAGCGGCGGCGCGCTGGATCGCTTCGCGGGCGCCGGGCTGCGGTAGGCGGGCTTTGCGACGAGGCCGAGGATCAGCTCGGCTTCGTCCTGCGTGACCTCGGCAAGGCGGGCGGCCTCCTTCACGATCTGCAGCCTCAGCCCGAGCGCGGCGATCTTCTCCACATGGGGGCGCGCGGCGGCGAGAAAGGCAGAACGCCCCTCCGCCGTGGCGAGGTCCGATTGCGAGCGCAGCTCCCCCAGCAGGAATTGCGACAGCGTCTGCGCCTCGCGCACCAGGCGCTCGAAATTATCCTTGCCGTGCTTGCGCACGAAGGTGTCGGGGTCCTCTCCATCCGGGAGGAACAGGAAACGGATGGGTTTATGGTCCACGGCATGCGGCAGGCTCACCTCCAGCGCCCGCCAGGCCGCCTTGCGCCCTGCCGCGTCGCCATCGAAGGAGAACACGATGTCGTCGGCCTGGCGCAGGAGCTTCGCGATGTGAACCGGCGTCGTGGCAGTGCCGAGGGTCGCGACTGCGTATTCGACGCCGAACTGGGCGAGCGCCACGACGTCCATGTAGCCCTCGACCACGAGCACGCGCTTGCCCGAGCGAATGGCCTCCATGGCCTGTCCGAGGCCGTAGAGCTCGCGGCCTTTCTCGAAGAGCGGCGTCTCCGGCGAATTGAGGTATTTCGGCTCGCCTGCGCCGATCACGCGGCCGCCGAATCCGATCACGACGTTGCGGGCGTTGAAGATCGGGAACATCACCCGGTCGCGAAAGCGGTCGTAGCGCTTGCCTTCGTTCTGGATCACGAGCCCGCACTCGACCAGCGCCTTGTCCTCGTACTCCGGGAAGGCCGCCTTGAGCCCCTGCCAGTCGTCGGGCGCGTAGCCGATGCCAAAGCGGGCCGCGATGCGTCCCTCGAGGCCGCGCCCTTTCAGATACTCCACGGCGCGCGGCGTCTCCTTCAGCCGCGCCCGGTAGAAATTCATCGCCTTTTCCATCACCGCATAGAGGTCGGTCTCGCGCTCCTTGCGGCTCGCCTCCTCCGGCGTGCGCGGCTGCCACTCGGGCACCTGCAGACCGACGCCGGAGGCGAGGTCCTTCAGCGCGTCGATGTATCCCAGGCCGGCGTACTCCATCATGAAGCCGATGGCATTGCCGTGCTTCTGGCATCCGAAGCAGTGATAGAACTGCTTCGCCGGGCTTACCGTGAAGGACGGCGTCTTCTCGCCGTGGAACGGGCACAGCCCGAGGAAGTTGGCGCCCGCTTTCTTGAGCTGGACGTAGCGGCCCACCACGTCCACGATGTCGACCCGATTGAGAAGGTCCTGCTTGAACGAGTCGGGGATCACCCCCCGATTCTCATCCAGATAGCTTTGCTTTGACTAGGCTCGAGACGGCGCCCATGTCGGCGCGCCCGGCAAGGCGCGGCTTGAGGAGCGCCATCACCTTGCCCATGTCCTTGATTCCCGATGCGCCGGACTCGGCGATCGCTGCGGCGACGGCCTGGGCCAGCTCGGCGTCGCCCATCTTCTGCGGCAGGTAGGCGGACAGGAGCTCGACTTCGGCTTTTTCCTTGTCGGCGAGGTCCTGGCGCGACGCCTTCTCGAATTGCGCGATGGACTCGCGCCGCTGCTTGATCATCTTCTCGATGATCGCAAGCACGTCGGCGTCGGCGAGCTCGACGCGCTCGTCGACCTCCTTCTGCTTCATTGCGGCAAGCAGCATGCGCACCGTGGACAGGCGCGCGCTGTCCTTGGCCCGCATCGCGGCCTTCATGTCTTCGGTGACTTGGTCCTTGAGGGAGATGCTGAAGCGCTGTTGCGAGGCTTGAACGTCAGTACAGCTTCTGCGGCAGCATCTGGCTGCGCAGGCGCTTGTGATGGCGCTTCACCGCGGCGGCGAGCTTGCGCTTGCGCTCGGCGGTAGGCTTCTCGTAGTACTCGCGCGAGCGCAGCTCGGTGAGCAGGCCCGTCTTTTCCACCGTGCGCTTGAAGCGGCGCATGGCCACTTCGAACGGCTCGTTCTCCTTGACGCGTACTGTCGGCATCCAGCCCTCGGACTCTCGAAAGGGGCTGAATTGTATCAGAATGACCCATGCTCATTCTCGGGTTCGAGACCTCCTGCGACGAGACCGGCGTGGGCCTGTACGACGGCGCGCGGGCGAGGCTGCTCGCCCACGAAGTCTTCTCCCAGGTCGACTTGCACGCCGCCTACGGCGGGGTCGTGCCCGAGCTCGCCTCGCGCGACCACATCCGGCGCCTCGTCCCCCTGACGCGCCGGGTGCTCGAGCGCGCCGGGCGCAGCGCGCAGGATCTGGACGGCATCGGCTACACGGAGGGCCCCGGCCTCGCCGGCGCCCTGCTGGTCGGGGCGTCCTTCGCCCGCGCCTTCGCCCTCTCGCTTGGGATTCCAGCCGTGGGCATCCATCACCTCGAAGGCCACCTGCTCTCGCCGCTCCTGGCCGCGCCGGCGCCGGACTTTCCATTCATCGCGCTCCTCGTCTCGGGCGGACACACGCAGCTCATGCGGGTGGAGGGCGTCGGCCGCTACGCGCTTCTCGGCGAGACCCAGGACGACGCCGCGGGCGAGGCGTTCGACAAGACCGCGAAGCTCCTCGGCCTCGGCTATCCGGGCGGCCCGGCGCTTTCCGCGCTCGCCGAGCACGGCAGGCCGGGCATCTACCGCCTGCCGCGTCCGATGATCGGCAGCGGCGACCTGGAGTTCAGCTTCTCCGGCCTGAAGACTGCCGTGCTCGAGACCGCCAGGACCGCCGGCGAGTCGGCGTATCCCGACATTGCCCGCGCATTCGTCGATGCCATCGTGGACGTGCTGGTGGCGAAGTGCGCGCGCGCAATGCAGACGAGCGGGCTGACGCGCCTCGTCGTAGCGGGCGGCGTCGGCGCCAATCGCCAGCTGCGCGAGGCATTGCGCGTGCAGGCCGCGAAGGACGGCTTCGACGTGTTCCATCCCAGCCCGGAGCTATGCACCGACAATGGCGCGATGATCGCCTTCGCCGCTGCGTTGCGCATGCGCTCCGATAGTGCGCCGACCAGCGCCTTCAGCGTGCGGCCGCGCTGGCCGCTCGAGGCGCTCGGCTAGGTTTTCGCGCCCAGGCGCGGCTCCGTGCGGTCGAGCAGCCGCGCGATGTTCGTGCGGTGGCGCCACACGAGGAGGAGCGCCATGGCGCTAACCGCGAACGCCTGCTCGCCTACGCCGAGCAGCACGAAGCCGAACACCGTCGCAAACAGCGCCGCGACGAGCGCAGCGAGCGACGAGTAGCGCAGAAAGAACGCGATGATGAGCCACGTTGCGAGCGTGCCAAGGCCGAGCCACCATTGAAACCCGAGCAGCACGCCCGCCGCCGTAGCGACCCCCTTGCCGCCGCGGAAGCGGTGAAACACCGGATAGAGATGCCCGACGAAGACCGCGAGCCCGGCGGCGGCCATCGCCGCGCTCGTGCCGACGAGTGCCCAGCCCAGCCACACCGCGAACCAGCCCTTTCCACCGTCGCCGGCGAGGGTGAGCACGGCGGCGAGCTTCTTCCCGGAGCGCAGCACGTTGGTTGCGCCCGGGTTGCCGGAACCGTAGCTGCGCGGGTCCGGCAGCCGCAGGGCGCGGCTCACGACGATCGCGAACGACACCGAGCCGATGCAATAGGCTCCGATCACCGCCGCCGCGAGCAAAACTTCCATCGGCGCATTCTATAATCGCAGCGACCCATGGATGCCATTCTCATCCGCGACTTGCGCGTGGAGGCGCTGATCGGCATCCACAAGCGCGAGCGCCATGTGCGCCAGACGCTCTCCGTCGACCTCGACATCGGCATTCCCGGAACGGCCGTGTTCTCGAGCGACAAGGTCGCCGACACCATCGACTACGAGCAGGTCGCGCTGCGCATCCGCGCCCTCGCGGGCTCGGGCGACTTCCGGCTGGTGGAGACTTTCGCCGAGCGCGTGGCGAGCCTGCTCATGAAGGACTTCGGCGCGCCCTGGGTGAAGGTGAGCGCCTCCAAGATCGGCATCCTGCCCAACGCCAAGTTCGTCGGCGTGATGCTCGAGCGAGGCACGCGCTAGCTAGGCGTCGAGCGCCACTTCGACGAGGGTCGGCGCGAGCAGCCGCACGAGCTCGGCGCTGCGCAGCTTCACCAGGAACCCGCGCCGGCCGCCGTTGATGTAGATCTCGGGAATGTCGAGGATCGAGCGCTCGAGGTAGATGCGCAGCTTCTTCCGGGTGCCGAAAGGCGAGGTGCCGCCCACCTGGTAGCCGGAGTGGCGCTGCGCGATCTCCGGCTTGCAGGGTTCGATCCGCTTCACGCCCGCTTGGCGCGCAAGGTTCTTGGTCGAAACCTTGCGGTCGCCGTGCATGAGAACGACGAGAGGCGCGCCGGCATCGTCCTGCATGACCAGGGTCTTCACCACCTCGTGCTCCGGGACGCCGAGCGCCCGCGACGAGACCTCGGTGCCGCCATGCTCGACATAGTCGTACTCGTGCGCCGTGTACGCCACGCCGTGCTGCTTGAGAAACACCGTGGCGGGCGTGTCAGCCACGCGGATGGTGCTTGGCGTGCAGCTGCTTCAGCCGCTCGCGCGCTACATGCGTGTAGATTTGCGTGGTCGAGATGTCGGCGTGGCCGAGGAGGAGCTGCACCACGCGCAGGTCCGCGCCATGGTTGATGAGATGCGTCGCAAAAGCATGGCGCAGCCCGTGTGGCGAGAGCGGCTTTCCCGGGATGGCGCGCCTGGCGTAGCGGCGAATGAGGTGCCAGAAGGCCTGGCGCGTCATGCCGCCGCCGCGCGCAGTGATGAAGAGCACGTTGGAGGCGGTGCGCTTCCTTTCCTTGAGGTACTTCGCGATCCACTCGGCCGCCATCTCGCCCAGCGGCACGAGGCGCTGCTTTGCGCCTTTGCCGAAGGCGCGCACCACGTTGGCGTTGAGGTCGACCTCGTGCAGCTTCAGCCCCACGAGCTCCGAGACGCGCAACCCCGTCGCATACAGCGTCTCGAGCATCGCGCGGTCGCGCAGGCCGAGCGCGGTGTGCGGATCGGGCGCTGCAAGCAGCGCCTCCACGTCCGCCTCGGAGAGCGTCTTCGGGAAGCGCGGCGGCTGCTTGGGCGCGTCGAGCTTCAGCGTCGGGTCGGCCGCGGTCCGGCGCTCGCGCACGCAGTAGCGATAGAACCGCTTGAGGCTCGATACGCGCCGCGCGGCGCTGGACGCGCGCCCGGCGCGCGACGAGAGAAAGGCGAACAGGTCCGCCTCGCGCGCCCCAAGCAAGCCTTTGCCCTTCAGGAACGCGCCGAGCTGTTCGAGATCGGCGCGATACGAGGCAATGGAGTTCCTGGCGAGGCCGTCCTCCAGCCAAAGCGAGTCGCAGAACGCGTCGAGGACGCCCGCGTCCGCCTCGCTCAGGACTGCAGCGCGAACTCTTCGGGCCGGGTCTCGTGGGCGAGCAGCCACCGTTTCGCCTCGATGAGGAAGCCTTCGCTCGCATGGGCGAAGCCGCCGATGCCGTTCGCCGCCACCACGCGGTGGCACGGGATCACGATCGGCAGCCGGTTGTCGCCGCACGCCTGGCCTACCGCGCGGGCGGTGGCGAAATCGCCGCTGCCGAGCTCGCGCGCGAGATCGCCGTAAGTGCGCGTGCGCCCGCGCGGTATCGCGCACATGAGGTCCCACACCCGGCGCTGGAATGGCGAGCCTTCGATGCGCAGCGGCAGGTCGAAAGGGCTGTCCGGGTCGCCGCGGTAGCGCTCGAGCTGGCGCACGGCGCGCTCGGCAAGGGCGCTCTGTGGCGGCTGGACCGGGGCGGCGGGCGCGAGATAGTGGATCGCCACGACGCACTCGTCGCGCGTCTTCACGCCGACCTTCATCACCGGAAACTCGATGACGGCGTCCCAGCCCATCACGCCGCCAGCTTCGCGACCTGGGCGATCAGGTCGTCGGGCACTTCGATGCCCTGCGCGAGCGCGCGCTTCTCCGCGGCGAAGCGCCTCGCGCCCGGCAGGCGCACTTCGGCGTCGGCCAGCATGGCTCGCACGACCGTCTCGACCCGCTCGGCATATTTTTCCTGCCCGGCGAGCGCGCCCGGATCGATCGCGATGAACGATTGCCCGATGCGTGGCCGGTTCCCCTGCTCGGAGAAGAACGAGTCCGCCTCCGGCCCGATCGCGGCGCCGGTGAGCGCAGCGCAGATCAGCTCGAACATGAGCGCGAGCATCGCGCCCTTCGCGCCGCCGATGGGAAAGAAGCTGCCATGCTCGATCGCCTCTTTCGGGTCCGTGGTCGGCTTGCCGTGGCGGTCGAGCGCCCAGCCTTCGGGGATCTTCTCGCCCTTGCGCATGGCCATCATGACCTTGCCGCGCACGACGGTGGTGAGCGCGAGGTCGATCACGATCGGGTCCTTGCCGGCCCGCGGAAAGATGCCGGCGATCGGGTTGGTTCCGAAGAGCGCCTTCTTCCCGCCCCAAGCCGGGATTGCGGCCGGCGAATTCGTAAAGGCGAAGCCGACCAGGCCCGCCTGCGCGAGCGGCTGCAGGTGGATGCCGAGCACGCCGACGTGCGCGCTGTTCCGTATGCCG
>DATAHF010000196.1:0-8789 GCA_036263315.1 Burkholderiales bacterium | reverse complement strand
CGTTGATCGCGTTGTTCACGAGCCCCTGGAACAGCGTGTAGCCGTCGGGCGCGGAGCGCGCGGCTTCGCGCGCCGCGACCACGCTGTTGCCGCCGGGCTTGTTCTCGATGATGACCGGCTGGCCGAGCGCCTCGGACATCTTCGGCGCGACGCGCCTTGCGGCCACGTCGAGCGCGCTGCCCGGGCCGGTGGGCACCAGCCAGCGGATTGGCTTCGTCGGATAGCTTTGAGCGGCCGCGGACCCGCCCCAGGACATCGCCAGGATTGCCGCAACAAGGACCAGCTGTTTCATGCGCCTCCTCCCCGAAATGAGGCCACAGTTTAACGGCGGGATAATCGGGCCGGCATGGATTTCGAAACCCTGTACCGCGCGGAATCGCGCCGCGTGTTCGCCACGCTCGTGCGCCTGCTCGGGGACTTCGACCTCGCCGAGGAGGCGCTGCACGAGGCCTTCCGCGCCGCGCTGGAGCAATGGCCGAAGGACGGCGTCCCGGCCAACCCGCGCGCCTGGCTGGTGTCCGCCGGGCGCTTCAAGGCGATCGACCATATCAGGAGGCAGGCAAGGTTTTCCGTACTGGATGAAGACCAGATCGAAAATTTTCCCGATGAAAATTCTTCGGAAAGCCACGACATCGAGGACGACCGCCTGCGGCTCATCTTCACCTGCTGCCACCCCGCCCTCGCGCCGGACGCGCAAGTTGCCCTGACTCTGCGCGAAGTGTGCGGTCTCAAGACCGAGGAGATCGCGCACGCCTATCTCACGCCGGCGCCGACGCTCGCGCAGCGCATCGTGCGCGCCAAGACGAAGATCCGCGACGCGCGCATTCCGTACGAGGTGCCGGGCGCGGCCGAGCTGGCGGAGCGCCTCGACGCGGTGCTGCGCGTCATCTATCTCGTCTTCAACGAGGGCTACTCGGCTTCGTCCGGGGAATCGGTCACGCGCACCGACCTCTCCATGGAGGCGGTGCGCCTCGCGCGCCTGCTGGTCGAGCTTCTTCCCGAGCCCGAGGCGATCGGCCTGCTCGCGCTCATGCTGCTGCACGAGTCGCGCCGCGCCGCGCGCACTTCGCCCTCCGGCGACCTCATCCTTCTCGAAGAGCAGGACCGGAGTCTCTGGAACCGCGCTTTGATCGCAGAAGGAGTTTCTTTGGTTGAAAAAGCGCTCGAGTCGCGCCGCTTCGGCGCCTACAGCATCCAGGCGGCAATTTCCGCGGTGCACGCGGAGGCGCCGAGCGCCGCCGCGACCGACTGGGCGCAGATCGTCGCGCTCTACGACGTGCTCCTGCGCATGGATCCCTCGCCTGTCGTCGAGCTCAACCGTGCCGTGGCGGTTGCGATGAGGGACGGGGCTGCCGTTGCTCTTCCTTTAGTGAATCAATTAATGGAAGACCTGGCGGATTACCACCTCGCCCATGCCGCCCGGGCCGATCTCCACAGGAGGCTGGGAAACAAAACCGAGGCGCGGGCTTCTTACGAGAAGGCGCTCGCGCTCGCGCGCCAGGCGCCGGAGCGCAGGTTCCTGGAGCGGCGCATCGCAGAGCTGAAAAAATAGTCCGGCAAGATGTCGAACGGGCGTCCGGCCGTTCGACTAAGGGGTGTGGACGGACTCAACCCCTCAAAGGAGAAGCGAATGAAATTCATGGTCTTAGTGAAGGCGACGAAGTGGTCCGAGGCGGGCGCGATGCCGAGCGAGCAGCTCCTCGCCGAGATGGGCAAGTTCAACGAGGAGCTGGTGAAGGCAGGCGTCATGCTCGCCGGAGAAGGGCTCCATCCGTCGTCGAAGGGCGCGCGGGTGCGATTCTCCGGCAAGAGCCGCACGGTCATCGACGGCCCTTTCGCGGAAACCAAGGAGCTGGTGGCGGGCTTCTGGATCTGGCAGGTGAAGTCGCTCGCGGAGGCGATCGAGTGGGTCAAGCGCTGCCCCAACCCGATGCCCGAGGAATCCGAGATCGAGATCCGGCAGATCTTCGCCGCCGAGGATTTCGGCGCCGAGTTCACGCCCGAGCTGCGCGAGCAGGAAGAGCGCCTGCGCAAGCAGATCGCCGCCGGCGGCCAGGGGAGGAAATAGCCATGCCGCTCCAGCCCTACCTGTTCTTCGAAGGCCGCTGCGAGGAGGCGCTCGAGTTCTACAAGAAGACGCTCGGCGCGCAGGTGCAGATGCTGATGCGCTACAGCGAGAATCCCGACCCGCGCGGCAATCCGCCGGGGATCGCCAAGGAGAAAGTCATGCACGCCTGCTTCAAGGTCGGCGACAGCGAAGTCATGGCCTCCGACGGCATGTGCGCCGGCAAGACGAAGTTCGACGGCTTCGCGCTTTCGGTGCCGGCGGCGAGCGACGCCGACGCGAAGAAGAAGTTCGACGCGCTCGCCGAGAGCGGCCAGGTGAAGATGCCGCTTGCGAAGACCTTCTTCGCCTCGAGCTTCGGCATGGTCGCCGACCGCTTCGGCCTCACCTGGATGGTCATCGCGGGCCAGCAGCCGTGAAGTACCTCTGCCTGGTGTACGGCGAGGAGCGCGCCATGCAGGCGATGGACGACCGCCACTGCCTCGCATTCGACCAGTCGGTGCGCGCGAGCGGCCATTGCGTCGCCTCCGAGGCGCTCGAGCCGGTGGCGACCGCGACCACGGTGCGGGTGCGAAACGGCAAGGTCTCGGTCACCGACGGCCCGTTCGCGGAGACCAAGGAGTGCCTCGCCGGCTTCTACATGATCGAGGCGCGCGACCTGAACGAGGCCATCCAGATCGCCGCGCGCATCCCGCCGGCCGAGGTCGGCAGCATCGAGGTGCGCCCGATCCGGCCGATTCGCGAGCACCCCAGGACGGGTTTCAAGTAGACAAAAAAGGGGACAAACCCTATTTTGTCCTCGTTTGGAAAACTACAAAGTCGTCTCGTTGGGCGGGCTCGCCGCGTCGGCGGGCATCGCCTTCGCCAACTGGGAGAAAGGCGGCCCGGCGGCGGTCGCGCTCGGCGCGGTGGGCGCCTTCATGGCGTTCGCGCTGTGGGGCTGGATCTCGAGCTACCGCCGCCTGCAGGCGATCGAGGACATCCCGCTCTCCAAGATCGTCACCGCGGCGCAGGGCTACACGCGGCTGCAGGGGCGCGCCGCCGCGTTTCCCGGGCAGAAGCTCGAGGCGCCCATGACCCACCTGCCCTGCTGCTGGTACAGCTACAAGCTCGAGAACCTCGACCAGAACGGCGACGTCACTTCCAGCGAGCACGAGACGAGCAACTGGTCGTTCATGCTGAGCGACGGCACCGGCGAGTGCGTGGTCGACCCGGTCGGCGCGAAGATCGCCGCGCAGAACGTGAACCGCTACCGCAGCAAGGAGCTGCGCTGGACCGAGGAGGCGATCTTCCCGCGCGATGCGCTCTGCGTGGTGGGGGCGTTCCGCACGAGCGGCATGACGGTGACCGAGCACGACATCCAGGAGCGCGTCGGCCAGCTCCTCGCCGAGTGGAAGAAGGACATGCCGGGGCTGCTCGCGCGCTTCAACCTGAAGCGCGAGTTCAGCCTGCAGGAATGGGAGAGCGTGCGCGCCGCCGCGCGCGCCGAGGTGGATGCGGACCTCGCCCGGCACCCGCCGCAGGGACAGAACCAGATGGCCGACCCGAAGGACGGCCGCCCCTACCTCATCAGCGCCGAGCCGCCCGAGCAGCTCGCGCGCGAGCTCACGCTCTGGGCGTGGGCCCACGTCGGCTGCTTCGTGCTGGGCGCCGTGGTGCTCGGAAGCCTGATCCTGAAAAGGCTCTAGGCTTTGTTGCCGAAGAGCGAGCCCATGTCCACGTCCGCCTTCTCGCGGGCGTCGAACTCGAGCAGGCGCGCTTCCTGGAAGCCGAAGGCGCGCGCGATGAAGGCCTGCGGCAGCTGCTCGACGCGGATGTTGTTGACGTTCACGCTGTCGTTGTAGAACTCGCGCCGGTCGGCGATCGCGTTCTCGAGGCCGGTGATGCGCGACTGCAGCTGCATGAAGTTCTGGTTCGCCTTCAGCTCGGGGTAGGCCTCGGCCACCGCGAAGATCCTGCCGACGCCGGCGCGCAGCGCCGCCTCGGCCGGCCCGAGCGCCGCGACGTCGCCCGCCTCGCGCGCCTGCGCCACGCGGCTGCGCGCCTCGGTGACGCGCGAGAGCGTCTCCTTCTCGAACTGGCTGTACTGCTTGCACACCTCGACCAGCTTCGGCAGCTCGTCGTGGCGCTGCTTGAGGAGCACGTCGATGTTCGACCAGGCGCGGGCGACGTTGTTCTTCACCTCGACCAGGCCGTTGTAGAGCATCGCGGCGTAGACCACCACGAGGACCAGGATCGCCAGGATTACGGCGGCGGTTGTGCTCATCGCGATTCCTCCCTTGCGGAGCATTAGACCATAATTACGTTTTTTTTCGGGAGAGGCTGTGACCATCGCTCGCACGCTCGCCATCGTCCTGGCGCTCATCATCGCGCCCGCCTGGGCGCAATCCACCACCTCCGCCTTCCAGCCCGAGGTCGGGCAGGCCGGCAAGGACGTCGTCTGGGTGCCCACGCCGCAGGTGCTGGTCGACAAGATGCTCGACATGGCAAAGCTCACGCCGAAGGACTTCCTCATGGACCTCGGCTCGGGCGACGGCCGCACCGTGATCACCGCCGCCAAGCGCGGCGCGCGCGCCGTCGGCATCGAATACAACCCCGACATGGTGGAGCTCTCCAAGCGCAACGCCATCCAGGCCGGCGTCGGCGACAAGGCGGCGTTCATGAAGGCGGACCTCTTCGAGACCGACCTCTCCAAGGCGACCGTCATCACCATGTTCCTGCTGCCGGACATCAACATCAAGCTGCGCCCGAAGCTCCTCAAGCTGCGGCCGGGCACGCGCGTGGTGTCCAACAGCTTCACCATGGGCGAATGGAAGGCGGACGAGATCGCGCGCCTGAGCTCCGAGCAGGGCTGCACCGACTCCTGGTGCACCGCGCTCCTGTGGATCATCCCCGCGCAGGTCGCCGGCACCTACACCGTGCCGCAGGGCGAGCTGACGTTGAAGCAGGAGTTCCAGGTGCTCTCCGGCACGCTGAAGACCGCCGAGCGCATCGTGCCGCTCGAAGGCATCGTGCGCGGCGACGCCATCCAGTTCACCGCCGGCGGGCGCGAGTACCGCGGCGTGCTGAAGGGCAGGAACCTCGTCCTGCAGGACAAATAATCGGGGTCAGGCACCGATTAGAATCGCAGCACCATGGAACGCCGGACATTCCTGAAAGACGCGGCGGCGCTCGCCGCCGCTGCACTGCCGCTCGGCGCAAGGGGAGCGATGAAGCCCTACGATCCTAAGGCGCGCCTGGAGATCAAGGTGTTCGAGGTGCCCTTCCGCGTCAACGCAAAGGGGCGCCAGCTGATGGCGCGCGTGTACCAGCCGGCCGGCGCCGGGCCGTTTCCGACGCTCCTCGACCTGCACGGCGGCGCGTGGAACCGCAAGGACCGCACCGCCAACGAGCCCATGGACCGCGCCATCGCGGCAAGCGGCGTGCTCGTCGTGGCGATCGATTTGACCATCGCGCCCGAGATGCCCTACCCCGCCTCGGTCCAGGACGCGAGCTACGGCGTGCGCTGGGTGAAGGCGAAGGCGCGCGAGTGGAACGGCGACGCCTCGCAGCTCGGCGTCCTCGGCAGCTCGAGCGGCGGCCACATCGCGGAGCTGATCGCCATGCGGCCGAACGATGCGCGCTACAACGCCATCGCGCTGGAAGGCGCCGCCACGGATACGAGCGTGGCGTACGTCGCGACGCGCTCGCCCATCAGCAATACGTACGCGCGCTACGAGAACGCGGAGAAGCGCAAGCGCCAGTCGATGATCAAGAACAACAAGACCTACTTCCAGCCCTGGGAAGCGATCCACGAGGCGAACCCGCAGGAGATCCTCGAGCGCAAGGAGAAGGTCGTGCTGCGCCCGCTCCTCATCATGCAGGGCGAGCTCGACGACAACGTGCTGCCGCCGGTGCAGAAGAAGTTCGCCGAGACCTACCGCGCCGCCGGCGGCGACTGCCAGTTCCACGTGTTCGCCGGCTGCGAGCACGAGTGGGTCGCCAAGCCCGGACCGCAGACCGACGCCGCGCACGAGATGGTGAAGGCGTTCATCGCGCGCAACCTGGCTCGATGATCGCCCGGGCCCTCGCCGCCTCCCTCGCCCTCCTAGTCGCCGCCTGTTCCGGCATTCCGCGTTCCCAGGAAGAGAGCTCTTCCTCTTCCGTGGGGATGCTTGCGGCGGCCAATGCGCTGAAAGTCGTCGGCACGCGCTACCAGTACGGCGGCGCCGACCCGGTCTCCGGCTTCGATTGCAGCGGCCTGGTGCAGTTCAGCTACCGCGAAGCCGGCATTGCGCTGCCGCGCACCACCGAGGCCCAGCGCCTCGCCTCGCGCCTTATCCAGCGCACCGAGCTGCAGGCGGGCGACCTGATCTTCTTCGATCTCGAATCGAAGAAGAACTCGCATGTCGGCATCTACGCGGGCGATGGCAGCTTCGTGCACGCCCCCTCCACCGGCAAGGACGTGCGCCGCGACCGGCTCGACGCCCCGTACTGGAAAAAACGCATTTCCGAGACGCGGCGGCTGGCAATTTAATCGGCGGGCAGGTAGCCTTTCCGACTACATGGCATCGGTTTACGTCGAGGTACTGCGCCGCGCCGCCGAGATTGTCGGCGGCGATGCCGCGTTGCGCGAGCGCCTGCATGCCTCGGCCCGCGAGCTCGACGAATGGATGCGCGGCAGGCAGCAGCCGCCCACCTATGTCTTCCTCATGTGCGTGGACCTGGTCAGCGCAGGATCCGTCGGCGCCGGGAGAGCGAGGGATTCGCTGGAGCGCGCCGTCGATCTGCGCGGGCGGCTCCTCGAGCAGGGACTGGTCGCCGCCCGGCGGCGCAGCCTGTCGGTGGACGACTTCTGCGACGCGGAATTCGCGAGCAGCGAAGCCCAGGGCATCGTAGACGCGGCGCTCAGCGCCCTCGTGGGCGCCACCGGCGCGCAGCGCGCCAACCTGCAGCTCGTGTCGGAGGAAGGCCTGCGCCTCGTCGCGCATCTCGGCTTTCGCCAGCCGTTCCTGGATTTCTTCGCCGTGGTCGGCCACGACGTGCCCTCGACCTGCGGCCGGGCCGCGGAAGAAGCGCAGCGCGTCGTGGTGCGCGACGTGGCGTCCGACCCGATCTTCGTGGGCAGCGAGTCCGCGGGCGTCATGCTCGAGGCGGGCGCGCGCGCCTGCATTTCCACGCCGCTCTTCGATGCCGACGACCGGCTGGTCGGCATGCTGTCCGCGCATTACGAGGAGCCGCACGCGCCCGGCGACGAAGAGCTCGCCGCGATCGACCGCGTCGCGGCGCGCACCGCGCACTGGCTGGGCGCCGGCCGGGCTTGAACCAGAAATCGGGGACGTCTACAGATTCTTCGCGTTCTTGAAAGGCGAAAGCGCCGCAGCGAAGGCGCTCGCCCAGCTCCTGACCGCGCCCGCCTCGGCAGCGGTCTTCGAGGCGAAGGGTCAGGAACCGGGTTGAACTCCTAGTACTTCGTGCCCGACGGGCTCGAAGTGCTGGAGGACGAGCTGCTGTCCGACGGCGTCGTCGTCGAGCCGCTGCTGGAAGACGACGAGCTGCTGTCCGAGGGCGTCGTCGAGCTGCTGGAAGACGAGGACGGCGTGCTCGTGGACGAGGACGGAGCCGCGCTGCTGCCGCTGGTCGCTCCGCCCGAATGCTCCGGCGCCGCCGCGTGCTCCTCGCGCGAGAGCTTGCCGTCGTTGTCCTTGTCGAGCGTCGCGAAGTCCTTCTCGTGGGGCGTGCCCGCCACCTCGTCGCGCGACAGGTAGCCGTCGTTGTTCTTGTCGAGCGCCTTGAACATCGCCTCGGCGCCGCCATCCGAGCTCGCGCCCGTGGAGGAGCTCGGGGTGCTGGTGGAGCTCGGCGTGCTCGTCGTGCTCGAGGAGTCGCTGCTCGTGCTCGGGGTGCTGGTGGAGCTCGGGGTGCTCGTCGTGCTGGAGGAGTCGCTGCTCGTGCTCGGGGTGCTCATGCTCGGCGAGCTGGTGCAGCTACTCGAGCTGCCCGTGTCAGCCGCTTGCAAGGCCAACGGCGCCGCGAATGCCCCCGCGACGGCCAATATCAATAGGTTACGTTTCATAAACATTGCCTCTCCGTTGATGTGCGCGGGATCGCGCCATGCCGGATGCAGCAACATTCATACCGCTTAAGAGTCGGTTAATCTCCGGTCTTCTTCCGGTGGGGAGACTGGCCCCCTGTTTTAGGAGCGTCCGCCTTGCCGGCGTCCTCGGCGTCATCCGTCTTATCTTCCTTATTTGGCACGAAAGGGAACTTCCCTTTCTCCCGTATTACATGCTTGAACGTTTCTCCACATGGCAGGACATCCTTCAAGTATTCGTCCGTCTTCGTCATGGGAAAAACAGCAGCGATGGTGGTGTGGGCGTTCATCTCCAGATCCCAGAACATCGGGATAAGCACGGCGAAATAAAGAATTGCAGCGCCGATCATGGAGGAAACTGACCACAAGTAATACGCTGCAGTTGGGGGATCGTCGGGCTGTGCATCCTGCTTCGGAAAGTAGGTCGTCTTGATCCATATGCCGGGCAACGCAAACAATCCCGTCAGGAACACCAGCAAGGTGATTCCGACCCCTCCGCGAATCATACGAAGATTCTTGAGCGATGCCCCGCCCAAAACGTCGTCATACGAGAATGGGTCGCAGATGCTCCATCGTACTTGTCGCCTGTAGTCGTCGGCGCTCGCCTTTATTTCTTCTGGCTTCATTTCGAGCTGCATGATCAATGGCAAG